>NZ_JBEZKS010000020.1:0-119708 GCF_040651775.1 Streptomyces sp. NPDC048383 | reverse complement strand
GCCCCGGACCGGCCCCGGGGCCCGCCCGGCGCCCCGCGCCCTCACAGCCGGGGGTCGACCGGCTCCGACTCCAGGGCGAGGACCGCGAAGACGGCCTCGTGGACCCGCCACAGCGGCTCCCCGGCCGCCAGCCGGTCCAGGGCCTCCAGCCCCAGCGCGTACTCGCGCAGGGCCAGGGAGCGCTTGTGCCCGAGGAACCGGCCGCGCAGGCGCTCCAAGTGGTCGGGGCGGGTGTACTCCGGCCCGTAGATGATCCGCAGGTACTCACGGCCGCGGACCTTGACGCCGGGCTGGACCAACCGGCCCTTGCCGTCGCGGGCATACGCCTGGAGCGGCTTGACGACCATGCCCTCGCCGCCCGTCGCCGTCAGATCGAGCCACCAGTCGGTGGCCGCCTTCACCGACGCCTCGTCGCCGGTGTCCACGAACACCCGGCCGGTGCGGCGCAGCAGGCCGATACCGGCCTCCTCGTCCGCCGACGCGAGCCGGTCCAGCCAGGCCAACTGCTCGTCGTGCGGTACGGCGGCCAGGGAGCGCCCGGCCGCCGCGAGCAGCTGGAACGGCGCGAACCGTACGCCGTCCAGCCCCTCGGTGGTCCAGCAGTAGCGCCGGTACGCCTCGGTGAAGGCGGCGGCGTCGGCGGCCCTGCCCCGCTGCCGCTCCAGCAGCGGGCCGGTCTCCACGCCCCGGGCGGCGGCCGCCTCCAGCGCGGCCACGGCGTCCGGGAAGACGGCGCGCGCGGCGGCGCCGACGGCGGCGTACTGGTTGCGGAGCAGGCCGGTGGACTTCAGCGACCAGGGCAGCAGCTCCCCGTCGAGGAGCAGCCAGTCCGTGTCCAACTCCTCCCAGAGCCCGGCGGCGTCGACGGCGGCGCGCAGCCGGCCGAGGAACTCCTCGGTGACCTCGGTCTCCTGGAAGAAGGGTCGGCCGGTGCGGGTGTAGAGGGAGCCGGTGACCCCGCTGTTCACGCCGAACCGCCCGCGGGCGGTGGCCGCGTCGCGGCACAGCAGGACGGTGGCGCGGGAGCCCATGTGCTTCTCCTCGCACACGACGCGCTCGACGCCGTCGGCGCGGTACTGGGCGAAGGCCTCGGTCGGGTGCTCCAGGAAGGACCCGCCGTCGGCTCCGGCGCGGGCGTCGTCCTTCGCGGTGGCGGTCGGCGCCATGGTGGGCGGGAGGTAGGGCACCAGTCGGGGGTCCACGGCGAAGCGGCTCATGACCTCCAGGGCGGCGGCCGCGTTCTCCTCGCGGACGTTGACGTTGCCCAGGTGCCGGGTCTCCACGATCCGGCGACCGTGGACGTCGGCGAGGTCGAGCGGACGGCCGTCGTGTCCGCCCGGGACCTCGGTGACGAGCGGCTTGACCGGCTCGTACCAGACCTTCTCGGCCGGTACGTCGACCAGTTCGCGCTCCGGCCAGCGCAGGGCGGTCATCCGGCCGCCGAAGACGGCTCCGGTGTCGAGGCAGATGGTGTTGTTGATCCAGCTGGTGTTCGGGACGGGGGTGTGGCCGTAGACGACGACGGCCTTGCCGCGGTAGTCCTCGGCCCACGGGTAGCGCACGGGCAGGCCGAACTCGTCGGTCTCGCCGGTGGTCTCGCCGTACAGCGCGTGCGAGCGGACCCGGCCGGAGGTGCGGCCGTGGTACTTCTCGGGCAGGCCGGCGTGACAGACCACCAGTCGGCCGCCGTCGAGGACGTAGTGGCTGACCAGGCCGGCGATGAACTCCCGTACCTCCTTGACGAACTCCTCGGACTCGCGCCCGAGCTGCTCGATCGTCTCGGCGAGGCCGTGGGTCTGCTGGACCTTGGAGCCCTTCAGGTAACGGCCGAGCTTGTTCTCGTGGTTCCCGGGGACGCACAGGGCGTGGCCGGAGGCGACCATGCCCATCACGCGGCGCAGGACGCCGGGGCTGTCCGGGCCGCGGTCGACGAGGTCGCCCACGAAGACGGCGGTGCGGCCCTCGGGGTGGACGCCGTCGCGGTAGCCGAGCTTGGTGAGCAGGGTCTCCAGCTCGGAGGAACAGCCGTGGATGTCACCGATGATGTCGAAGGGGCCGGTGAGGTGGGTGAGGTCGTTGAAGCGCTTCTCCAGCACCACCTCGGCCGACTCGACCTCCTCCACGGAGCGCAGGACGTGCACCTTGCGGAAGCCCTCGCGCTCCAGTCCGCGCAGCGAACGGCGCAGCTCGCTGCGGTGGCGCTGGATGACCCGGCGCGGCAAGCCCGCCCGGTCGGGGCGGGCGGCGTTGCGTTCGGCGCAGACCGCCTCGGGCAGGTCGAGGACGATGGCGATGGGCAGCACGTCGTGTGCGCGGGCCAGGGCGACCAGCCCGCGGCGGGCCTCGGCCTGGACGCTGGTGGCGTCGACGACGGTGAGGCGTCCGGCGGCGAGGCGCTTGCCGGCGATGTGGTGCAGGACCTCGAAGGCGTCCTTGCTGGCGCTCTGGTCGTTCTCGTCGTCGGCGACCAGGCCGCGGCAGAAGTCGGAGGAGAGGACCTCGGTCGGCTTGAAGTGCGTGCGGGCGAAGGTGGACTTGCCCGATCCGGTGGCCCCGATCAGCACGACGAGGGACAGGTCGGTGACGGGAAGTACGCGACGGGTGCCGCGGGGGGTCTCGGTGACGCTCATGCCGCCTCGCCCTCCTTCGGGGTCTCGGTGGTGGTGGTGCCGGTCGTGGTGTTGATGGCGTCCGGGGCGCCGTGCGCCTGGGTGAGGACCGCCATCTGGGTCGGCGGCCCGACCTCGGGGTCGTCGTCCCCGACGGGCAGGTGGACGACGGTGTACCCGTACCGGTCGGCGACCTCGCCGGCCCAGGTGCGGAACTCCTCGCGGGTCCACTCGAAGCGGTGGTCGCGGTGGCGGACGTGCCCGGCGGGCAGGGACTCCCAGCGGACGTTGTACTCGACGTTCGGGGTGGTCACGATGACGGTGCGCGGGCGGGCCGCGCCGAAGACGGCGTACTCCAGCGCGGGCAGCCTCGGCAGGTCGAGGTGCTCGATGACCTCGCTGAGCACCGCCGCGTCGTAGCCGACGAGCCGCTTGTCGGTGTAGGCGAGCGAGCCCTGCAGCAGCCGGACGCGGGAGGCCTGCCGCTCCCCCATCCGCTCCAGCCGCAGCCGCTTGGCGGCGGTGCCCAGGGCCCGCATCGACACGTCGACGCCGACGATCTCGGTGAACGAGACGTCCTTGAGCAGGGCCTGGACCAGCTGGCCCTGGCCACAGCCCAGGTCCAGGACGCGGGCCGCGCCGGCGGCGCGCAGCGCGGCCAGGATGGCGTCGCGGCGCCGGACGGCGAGCGGCACCGGCCGGTCCTCGGTGTCCCGGGACTCGTCGATCGCGTTGTCGAGCTCCTCGACCTCGCTGCCGTCGGCTTCGGCCAGCCGGGCCAGTTCCAGGCGCTCCAGGGCGTCCTGGGTGAGGCGCTTGTGACGGGCCAGGTAGCGGGCGGTGATGAGTGCGTGCTCGGGGTGCGCGGCCAGCCAACCGTCTCCGGCGCGCAGCAGTTTGTCGACCTCGTCGGGGGCGATCCAGTAGTGCTTTCCGTCGTCGAGCACCGGCAGCAGGACGTACAGCTGGCGCAGGGCGTCGTCCAGCTTGAGTTCGCCTTCGAGGACGAGGCGCACGTACCGGCTGTCCCCCCATGCGGGGAACCGCTCGTCGAGCGCGATCGGCTCGGTCCGTACGGACTCCCAGCCGAGCGGGTCGAAGAGGCGGTGCACGAGCTGCTCGCCGCCGCGGGCCGGCAGGACCGGTATCTCGATGCGCAGCGGGAGCGGCCGGCCCGGCAGCTCGGGGCGGGCCGCGCACACCCCCTTGAGGGCGCTGCGGAACACCCCGCTGAGGGCGACAGCGAGCAGGGAGGAGGCCGCGTAGGGGCGGTCGTTGACGTACTGCGCGAGGGCGGAGTCGGGGGCTCCGCCGCGGCCCTTGCCCTGACCGCGCCGCACGAGGGCGACGGGGTCCACCTCCAGGAGCAGGGCGGCCGTGCACCGCTCGGCCGTGGCTTCCGGATAGAACACGTGGGCCGTGCCGTGGGAGGTGGAGAACGCCTGCGTCCTCTCGGGATGCTTGTGCAGCAGGAAGCCCAGGTCAGTGGCAGGTTTCTCGGTCGAGCCGGTCGCGCTGATCGTCAGGAACATGCGCTTCAGTATGTGTCCCGGCGCGCTCGCGGCCCACTGCTTTTCACCCCGGTCGGGGGTGGTCGCGCCGGGTGCCGTCCCCGCCGCCCGTCGGTTCCCGCGCGAGGGCGGCGCGCAGCCGCGCGATGTGGTCCGGGGTGATCCGGCAGCAGCCGCCGAGGAGTCGGGCTCCGGCGCGCCGCCAGGCCGTGGTGGGCCAGGGGGCGCCGGGGGGCGGGGCGTGCCAGGTCCGGGTGGCCGCGTCCCAGAGGGAGCCGTCGTTGGGGTAGGCCAGCAGCGGCTTGTCCGTCACGGCGGCGGCCGCTTCGAGGGCGGGCAGCACCTCGGCCGGATCGCAGCAGTTGACGCCGACCGCGATCACCTGCGGGGACGCGGCGGCGAGCGCGAAGGCTTCGGCGAGGGGTTGGCCGGCCCGGGTGCGGCCGGCGGCGACGGTGTAGCTCAGCCAGGCGCGGGCCCCGGTCCCGGCCAGTACGTCGACCAGGGCCCGGGCCTCGTCGGTGTCCGGGACGGTTTCCAGGGCCAGTATGTCCGGCGCCCCGGGGCCGGGGGCGGCGAGCGCCTCGATGCGGGGGCGGTGGAAGGCGGCGAGTCGGCGCACCGTGAGCCCGTACCGGCCCCGGTACTCCGAGCCGTCCGCGAGGACGGCCCCGTACGGGCCCACCGAGGCGGCCACCCAGACCTCGTGGTCGGCCGCCCGGGCCGCGGCGTCGGCCAGGGCGACGCCCCGGCGCAGCAGGGTGGTGGCGTCCGGGTGGTCGGGGCCGATCTGGTAGCCGGCGGTGGTCAGTACCTCGGCGCCGGCCCGCGCGTACGCCGTGTGGGCGGCCTCGACCTGGTCCGGGCGTTCGGCGAGGACCCGGCCCGTCCAGAGGGCGCCGGACAGGTCGCAGCCCTGGTCGGCGAGCTGGTTGCTCAGTCCGCCGTCCAGGAGCAGGGTGCGTTGGGCGAGGGCGGCGGCGAGCGGGCCGGTCGCACGGGGCATGTCGGTGGCTCCCGGTGGTTCAGTCGAGTTGGGACAGCACCCGGTCGGAGATCAGTTGCAGGTGGTCCAGGTCGTCGAGGTCGAGGAGTTGGAGGTAGGCGCGGGAGGAGCCGATGGCGGCGTAGGTGCCGAGCTTCTCGACGACCTCGTCCGGCGAGCCGGCCAGGCCGTTGGCCTTCAGCTCGTCCACCTCGCGGCCGATGGCGGCGGCCCGGCGGGCCACTTCCGCGTCGTCCTTGCCGACGCACACGACGAGGGCGTTGGAGTAGACGAGTTCCTCGGCCTTGCGGCCCGCTTCGGCGGCGGCGGCCCGGACGCGGGCGAACTGTCGGCGGCTGTCGTCGATCGAGGCGAACGGCATGTTGAACTCGTCCGCGTAGCGGGCGGCGAGGCGCGGGGTGCGCTTCGCGCCGTGTCCGCCGATGAGGACGGGCACCTTGGCCTGGGCGGGCTTGGGCAGGGCCGGCGAGTTCTCCAGCTGGTAGTGGGTGCCCCGGTGGTCGAACGTGGCGCCGGGGGCGGTGGCCCACAGGCCGGTGATGACGGCCAGTTGCTCCTCCAGTCGGGACATCCGCTCCGCCGGGAAGGGGATGCCGTACGCCTTGTGCTCCTCCTCGAACCAACCGGCGCCCAGGCCCAGCTCGATCCGACCGCCCGACATCCGGTCGACCTGCGCCACCTGGATCGCGAGGACGCCGGGCAGCCGGAAGGTGCCGGCCGTCATCAGCGTGCCGAGCCGGATGCGCTTGGTTTCGCGGGCCAGGCCGGCGAGGGTGATCCAGGCGTCGGTGGGGCCGGGCAGGCCGTCGGCGGAGCCCATCCGCAGGTAGTGGTCGGAACGGAAGAACGCGTCGAAGCCCAGGTCCTCGGTGGCCTTGGCGACGGTCAGGAGGGTCTCGTAGTCGGCGCCCTGCTGGGGTTCGGTGAAAATGCGAAGATCCATGCCTCCCATCCTGCCCGTCCGCCACCCCCGCGGGGTGAATCTGCGTCAACCCGACGCGGCGCCCGCCGGCCCGCCAGTGACCGGCACCGATGGGGATCGTTGGCTCGGACGGAGCCGGACCGCCGGCCCGCGCGCCGGCGGCCCACCGTCCGGTGCGTCCACCGCCCCCTTCCCCCGGGGAAGGGCCCAGGGCCGAGGAGGCCGCCATGTCCCACGAGGCCGTGCCGGAAACCCGCCACCAGACCGCGCCGACCGGCCGGGCGACCCACGACGGCGCACGCCAGGAGGGGGCGGTTCCCGCCCCGGGCGGCGCCCCGAAGGGCCTGCTCCAGCAGATGGAGGAGCTGATGGCGGCGCTGAACGCCGACCTGTCGCAGCTCGACGCCGACCTCCAGCACGCCACGGACCGCGCCGAGCCGGCCGCCGCGCCCGTTCCGGGCCACCACGCGTACGAGGACGAGCGCGACCGCGACCGGTCCCGCTGAGCGTGCGGGGTCCCGTCGCCCGCTACGGGACCCCGGGCGAACCCGGCGACGGCCTCAGGCGACGCCCGAGGCCGATCCGCGTTCCCGGACGGTCATCCGGCGCAGCAGTGCCCGTACCCGGTCGCTCGACTCGTCCGCGGCGTCGATGGACTCCATGGACTGCCAGTACAGGCTCTCGTCGTCCGTCCCGCAGGCCACTCCGACGAGTGCTATGCCGACCTCGCCGAGCAGCGCCTGCAGTCCCAGGAGCGCCGGACGTATCTCGGCCACGCCGGTCAGTTGCGCCGCCCTCGGCGGCTGCTGCGGCGCGGTGCCCTCGCCCCGCAGCGCCGCCCGGTCGATCACCCCGCAGCCTCTGCCTCCCGCTTCTCCCAGGCCTCGTGCCTCCGCTCTGAGCTCCGGCGGCCCGGTGACCGCCAGCCAGCTCCCCACTCCTTGGGCGAGCGCCTGCGCCTGCCAGGCCTCGCTCACGATGTCCCACGCAGCCCCGCTCTGTGCCAGCGCGTGCCGGCCGGCCGCGATGAGCCGTACCGCATCCATATGCCGTCCCCCGTCCGCACGACATCCGCCGTCCTCCACTACCCAGAGTGAAGGCAACGAGCCAGTAAAGCCAGGGGTATTCGGAAATCTGTGGACACAAAACGTGGTTGTGGACGACGCCATCACTCCGAAGAGTGACGATCAATGGTCGAGGTTCCGGTCACCGGGAAACGAACCTCGTTCCGCTCGATCTTCGCGGCGAGCGCGTCCAGCACGTCCACCCCCAGGACCTCACAGAATTGCAGCAGATACGCCAATACGTCGGCCACCTCATCGGCCACCTTGTCTGCGGTTTCGGGTTGTTCCATCACCGCGGCGGACTGTTCCGGTGTCAGCCACTGGAAGATCTCGACCAGTTCCGACGCCTCCACGCTCAGGGCCGCGGCCAGGTTCTTGGGCGTGTGGTAGGGACCCCAGCCCCGGGCGTCCGCGAACGCGGCGAGCCGCCGCTGGAGCCGGTGGAGCCGCTCCTCCCCCGCGGGCCCCCGCGACGCGTCCTCGGAGGCGGCCTCCCCGCAGGCCTCGTGGGAGCCCTCCCGGGAGGACGCGGTGAAGTTCTCCGAACAGTCCGCGGGGAAGTCCTGACTGTCGTCCATGGGTACGGCGTTCATGGGGACAGGTCTACCACCGAGACGCCCGGCAGCTCCCGGGCGGTTTCCGCCGTGTCCTCCCCGATGGCGGCGACCAGTCGGATGTGGCCGCGCACCCCGGACAGCAGGGCCAGCCGCAGCAGTTCGGCGCTCTGGCGCCGGTCGAGCCCGCGGTCGAGGTCGTCGGCGAGCACGGTCAGCGCCTGTCGGGCGGACAGCAGTTCCGCCGCCGGGTCCACGGCCAGCACGCCGGGGCCGGTGAGCAGGACCAGGGCCAGTGCCAGGAAGCGGAGTTCGCCCGCCGCGAGCCGGCCGAGTTCGGTGGCGGGGCGTCCCGGGCCGCGGTCCAGCAGGCCGGTGACGAGGCCGGTGCGCGCCGCCTGGAACGCGCCGAAGGCGCCGTCGCCGCCTCCCGGTTCGCCCTCGCAGACCCGTACGTCGAGTGCGGCCACCGGGCCCGCGCAGCCGGTGCGCGCCGCCGCGGCGAGCAGGGCGTGCCGGGTGCCGCATTCGTGGCGGGTCCGGCGCAGCACGTCGGCCAGGTTGGCGCAGTCGCCGCGCAGCCGGCCCTCGCCGGGCGTGACGGGTCCGCGCATCCGCTCGGGGCGGGGGTCGCACGGGAACACCGAACGCAGCGCCACCACCACCTGCTCGGCCGCGGCCAGGACGCGCCGCTGCCCGGCGGTGGATCCGGCGACGCGCAGGGGCAGCAGGGCGGTGCCGAGCCGGTCGTCCGGGAACGGGGCGCGGGTGACCCCGACGGCGCCGCCGGTGAACCAGCCGGCCTGGACGGAGCGCCGCCGGGGGTCGCGCAGGGCGGTGCTGAGCAGGATCTGTCCGTCCTGCGAGAGCCGTTCGCCGACGACGCGCAGTTCGGGCTCGGCCTGTACGGCGAGGTCGAGACGGACGGGTCCGACGGGGCCGTCGACGGTGCAGCCGATCCGGAACCCGCGCCGCCCGTCGGCGTCGGGGACGGCCGTCTCGGGGACCCGGGCCACCGGGTCCCGGAACACGTCGTCGAGCGGGCTTCCGCTGCCGAGCGCGGCCAGGGCCTGGTAGGCGGCCAGCGCCTGGGACTTGCCACTGCCGCTCGGTCCGGCGAAGAGGGTGACGGGCCCGAGCGGGAACACCGCGGCCCGGTGCGACGCGAAGGCGGAGAGCCGTAATTCGGTGACGGTGGGCCGCTGATGCGTCGGCCCCGCCGAAGCGCCGCGCACGGCGGCGCCGGGAACGGCGGGGGCGGGAACGGCGGGGGCGGGGAAGGCGGCGCCGGGGAAGGCGGGGGCGGTGGGCGTGGGCGGCGCGGCAGCGCCGGGAACGGTGGGCGCGGCAGCGCCGAAAGCGGCGGGCGCGGCAATGCCGGGAACGGTGGGGGTGTCCGTCGCGCCGGCTTGGCGCGGCGGGGCGTCCGCCGGAGCTGCGGCCGTAGGTGTGGAGGTATCCGTCGGGGCACCGGTCGGGCGCGGCGGGGCGTCCGTCGGGGCTGCGGTCGGGCAGGTGGGGGTGTCCGGAGCGCCGGTCGGGCGCGGCCGGGCGTCCGTCGGGGCTGCGGTCGGGCGTGTGGGGGTTTCGGTCGCGGCGGCCGGGGGGCGGCGCACGTCCAAGGTGACGTCCATGGCCGGACGGTACGGGCCGCCGGACCACCCGGGGACGCGGCGAACCGTTCCGCCGCCGCGACCTTCCTACGATCGGGGGACGGCCGCGGCCGCGATTCCCTCGACCTCGGTGCCGACCGGGGCCAGCAGGAAGACGTTCCGGTCGACCCGGTGCATCCCGCTGCCCAGTCCGAAGACCACGCCGCTGCTGAAGTCGAGGATCCGCTTGGCCACTTCGCCGTCCGCGCCCGTGAGGTCCAGCAGGACGGGGATCTGCGCGATCAGGTACTCCGCGACCTCGCGCGCGTCGGCGAAGATCTGGACCCGGATCACCACGAAGCGCCGCTGTTCGGCCGCCGCCGCCCCGGGACCCTTGGGGATGGTGCGGTGGTCCACCCGGGAGGGCCATTCGTTGCGACTGCGCAGGGGCACCACCTGCGCGAGTCCCTCCCACTGTTCGTCCGTGACGTCGTACCTGCTCACCGGGCCGCCTCGGCCATGCGCTTCATGTGCATCCGCCCATCCTCTCGTGTTTCACCCGTTCAGCCCAACAGCGACACGAAGCACGTGGGGCCGCCGCCCTGACCAATGGCGACGAGGTCCGTACGGTACGCGACATCGCGGACGCCGGGGGCGCACGGCGGGCCGCCTCCCGGCCCGGTCGTCGCACCCCGATCACCCTGCCCCGCGCGCGGGCCGCCGCGGCGGCGTGCGCGCCCGGATCCGGGCCGCCGCCGAGCGGTTGCTCACGGAACGCGAACCCCCGCGGCGTGACGATGGATCGGATCACCAGGTCGCCGGGGTCGTCCACGCCGCCGCGGTCGAACATCCGGAGCGGTACCTTCCGCTGGCACGGGGCGTCCTGTTGGGTCGTCGGTTCGCGTCGGCGACGTACGGGGCGGGGCGCGCCCACGCGCGGGGCCGGCGCGTACCCGGTCAGGCGGCACGCCCCCCGGCTTCCCGCCCGAACGCATCGCCGAGACCCTCGGGCGGCTCGTACGAGGGGTACTCCCGAATAACGGAATAGGTTAGGTTAGGCATACCTAACTCGCTACGAGAGGGAGAGATCCGCATGCGCCTGCCCGGTGCCCCCGCCGCCACGCCCGCCGCCCGGCCGACCGACGCCGAGCGGGTCCGGTCCATCCTGGCCGCCGCCCACTCGATGACGGTGGTCGTCGACGGGGTGCGCAGCGAGGTGCGCCAACTCGACGGCGGCGACGTGCTCGGCCGGCTCCACCTGCACCCGGCCGCGCCGGCCGCCGGACACTCCTCCCCCGCGGCCGACGACCGCTCCGCGATCCGGCTGGAGTTCACCGACATCGCGCCCACCCCGGTGCGCGACCGGGTCCGGGCCCGCGTCACCGTCCTGGGCCACCTGCTCACCCCCTACGCCGACGAGAACTCGGCCCCCGGGGACAGCACCTGCGTGGAGTACGGCAGGGCGGTCCTGGAGACCTCGGAGGGGACCTCGTACATCGGGCTGACGGAGCTGGACGAGGCCTGGCCCGACCCGCTCGCCCCCTACGAGGCGGGCATGCTCACCCACCTCCTCGACGACCACCCCGAGCTGGTCACCCTGCTGCTGCGGCTGGTCAGCCCGCTACCGTCGGCCGCGGTCGTGCGGGCCCTGCCGCTCGCCCTCGACCGGTACGGGATCACCCTGCGGCTGGAGGAGCGGCGCGGCCACCGCGACGTCCGGCTGGCGTTCCCCTCGCCCCTGGACGACGTGGAACAGTCGGGCGCCCAGATCCAGGCCCTGCTCAGCGCCGCCCGCCGGCGCTCCCACCGCAACACGCTGCCCGCCTGAAGGCGTTGGCACGGCGTCACGCGCGAAGAAAAGCGGAATAGCCGACCTGGCCGTCGGGTTGGGATGACCATGAAGGCAATCACATACAACGCGTACGGAACCCCCACCCGGTTAGAGCTGGTTGACGTACCGGAACCGAAGGTCGGCCCCAGCGAGGTGCTGATCCGGGTCAAGGCGGCCGGGGTGAACCCCGTCGACTGGAAGCTCGCCGCGGGCTTCCTCGGGCAGGTCCTCGAAGTGCGCCACCCCGTGATCCCCGGCTGGGACGTGGCCGGCGTCGTCGAGGCCGTCGGCCCGGACACCGACGACTACGCCGTCGGCGACGAGGTCTACGGCTACGTCCGCAAGGAATGGGTGCAGCTCGGCACCTACGCCGAGCTCGTCGCCGCCCCCGTCCGCACGATCGCCCGCAAACCGCGCGGGCTCACCTTCGAGCAGGCCGCAGGCCTGCCGCTCGCCGGTCTGACCTCGTACCAGGCCATCACCCGCGCCGGCGTCACGGCCGGCCAGACCGTCGTCATCCACTCCGCGGCGGGCGGCACCGGCTCGCTGGGCGTGCAGATCGCGGTCGCCCTCGGCGCCCGGGTCATCGGCACCGCCGGCGCCCACAACCACGACTACCTGCGCGGCCTCGGCGCCGAACCGGTGCTGTACGGGGAGGGCGTCGCCGACCGGATCCGCGCGCTGGCCCCCGAGGGCGTGGACGCCGGACTCGACTTCTACGGCGAGGGCGGCGTCGAACTCCTCCAGTCGGTGGTCCGCGCGGGCGGCCCGGTGATCTCCATCGCCGACAACGACGCGGGGTCCAAGGGCGCCCGGCACATCTGGGCCCGGGCCGACACGGCCCACCTCACGGCCCTCGCCGAACTCGCCGAATCGGGCCGGCTCACCGTCAACGTCGAGCACGCCCTGCCGCTCGCGGAGGCCGCCGAGGCCTGGGAACTGAGCGCCAGGGGCCGGACCCGGGGCAAGATCGTCCTCACCGTCTGAGGCGCCCCGCCCCACGACGCGCCGACGGTCCGCCGGAGCAGGCCGCTCCGGCGGACCGCGCGCCGCCGTCAGGAGATGATCGGCCTCCCGGGACCGCCCAACGAGGGGCCGACCGCCCTCAGCGTCCCGGGGGTACGACCGTGCCCCCAGCCGATCTCCCGCCGGTAACCGCCGAGGCCGCTGCCCGCCAGGGCACCCTCGTCCCGTACGGCCGGGTCCTCGGGCTGCGGTCGGGTGAGCGGGGACACGAACAGGGCGTCGACCGGGCAGTTGGCCTCGCACAGGAAACAGGTCTGGCAGTCCTCGTGCCGGGCCAGGAACGGGATCCCGTCCGGGCCCCGCTCGAAGACGTCGGTGGGGCAGACCTCGACGCACTTGTCACAGGCGATGCAACGCTCGGCGGAGACCAGCTCGATCACACCGCCACCCCCGCCCCGTGCCCGACCGCCGGGCGGGCCCACACCCGGTCGAGCCCGCCCGCCAGGATCCGGTGGTGCTGCGTCGGGTCCTGCCCCGGATGGTCCAGGCGCCGGGCCATGCCGCGGGACTCGGTGCGGGCCAACGCGGAGGCGTACATCCACCGCGCGTGCGCCGTCATCGCCGCCGCCTGCCGGGCCTTGACCAGCGCGGCCCCTCGCCGTGCAAGCGGGCGCGCGACTGCGCCCAGCCGGCGTCGAGGGACCGCAGCGCCGCGGTGAGCCCCTCCCCGTGGCGGAGGTAGTTCTTGTCGTAGGGCAGCACCTCCCGCTGTACGAGTTCCACGGCCTCTCGGTGGTCGAGGGGCGCGGCGGCGCTCCCCGTCGGGCGGAGCCCCGCTCCTCCGGCCCCGCCGATCCGCCGGGCGGCGGCGCTGCCCGAGCCGAGGGAGCGCGCGTGCCGGGCGGCGCCCCGCCCGGCCCAACTGCCGGAGGAGATCGCCCAGGCGGCGTTGTGGCTGCCGCCCCCGGTGAAGCCGCCGCAGATCTCCTCGCGGGTGGCCGCGTCGCCGGCGGCGTACAGGCCGGGGATCCCGGTGGCGCAGTCGTCGCCGGTGATCCGGATCCCGCCGGTGCCCCGGACGGTGCCCTCGGCCAGCAGGGTCACGGCGAACCTGTCGGTGAAGGGGTCGATGCCCAACCGCCGGCCTGGCGCCGGTGCCCGGCGGCTCCAGCGACGGCTCCGTCCCGGTCGGTGAGCAGTTCGGTGACGGGGCTGTGGTCGAGGACGCGGACCCCGGCGCGGCGGACCCGGATCCGCATCCGCCGCATGTACTCGGGGCCTTGGAGGCCGCCCCGCAGCGGCTGTCCGTCGGGGCCGGTGGGGAAGGGGTAGCGGCCCTCGACGGCCAGTTCGTTGATCCGTTCGTACGTCTCGTCGAGGACCCGGGCCATCCAGCGCCGGTCGGCGAGGTGGCCGCCGAGACCCTCCCGGGAGGCCATGGCGGCCTCCCGGGCGACGGGTTCGGGCGGCACGTACCAGACGCCGGTGCCGCCCGCGGCCGTGGCTCCGCTGGTCCCGCACCAGCCCTTGTCGGCGAGGACGACGCGGGCTCCGTCCTCGGCCGCCTTCAGCGCGGCCCAGGTCGCGGCCGGTCCACCGCCGACGACGAGGACGTCGGCGAGGAGATCGCTCATGCCGTCCCCTTCGCGTACCGGTTGGCGGGGCGGGGCAGGCCGTAGTTCTCGCGCAGGGTGGCGCCGGTGTACTCGGTGCGGAACAGTCCGCGCCGCTGGAGGATCGGCACCACGTGCTCGACGAAGTCGGTGAGTCCGGTGGGCAGCACGGGCGCCATGATGTTGAACCCGTCGGCGGCCCCCTGGGTGAACCATTCCTCCAGCTGGTCGGCGATCTGCTCGGGGGTACCGGCGAACACGCGGTGGCCGCGGCCGGCGCCGAGGCGGGCGATCAGCTCGCGCAGGCTGAGCCCGTCACGGCGGGCGAGTTCGGCGACCAGCGTGAAACGGCTCTTGTTGCCGTTGATGTCCCGCTCCTCGGGCAGCTCGGGCAGCGGGCCGTCGAGATCGGCGCCGGTCAGGTCGATGCCGAGCATCCCGGAGAGCTGGGCGAGCCCGTACTCGGGCACCTGGAGGTCGGTGAGCTGCTGCTCCAGCGCCTTCGCCTCGGCCTCGGTGGAGCCGATGACGGGGGCGATGCCGGGCAGGACGAGGAGGTCGCCCTCGGCGCGGCCGTGGCGGGCGAGGCGGGACTTGAGGTCCTTGTAGAAGGTCTGGCCGTCGGCGAGGGTCTGCTGGGCGGTGAAGACGGCCTCGGCGTACTGGGCGGCGAACTCCTTGCCGGCCTCGGAGGAGCCGGCCTGGACGAGCAGCGGGTAACCCTGCGGCGAGCGGGGCACGTTGAGCGGGCCGGCGACGCCGAAGTGCTCGCCCCGGTGGCCGGCCGGGTGGAGCTTGTCGGTGTCGGCGTAGATGCCGCGCTCCTTGTCGAGGACGATCGCGTCGTCCTCCCAGCTGTCCCAGAGCTTGGTGGCGACATCGAGGAACTCGCGGGCCCGCTGGTAGCGCAGGCCGTGCTCCAGGTGCTCGTCCCGGTTGAAGTTGCGGGCCTCGTCGACGGTGCCGGAGGTGACGATGTTCCAGCCGGCGCGCCCGTTGCTGATGTGGTCGAGGGAAGCGAACTTGCGGGCGGTGTGGAAGGGCTCGCTGAAGGTCGTCGAGACGGTCGCGATCAGCCCGATGTGCTCGGTGACGGCGGCGATCGCCGAGAGCAGGGTCAGCGGCTCGAAGCCGCCGAGGGCGTTGTAGCGGGCCTTGCCCCACAGGGCGAGGCCGTCGGCGAAGAAGATGGAGTCGAGCCGTCCGCGCTCGGCGGTGCGGGCCAGGTCCTGGAAGTAGCGCAGGTCGGTGACGCGCTCCGGGGCGCTGTCCGGGTGGCGCCAGGCGGCGTCGTGGTGGCCGGCGTTCATCAGGAAGGCGTTGAGGTGGAGGGTGCGGGGTGCGGACATGTCTGTTCCCTGTGTTCGGTGGTGGGCGCGGGGCGGGGCGCCGGGCGGGACGGGAGGCCGGGACCCGGACCCCGGCCTGACGCGGCGGGGTCGCGGTCCGGATGGGCGCGGGCTCCGGGTGCGGTGCGGGGTCCCGATGCGGTGCGGGCTCCGGGTGCGGTGCGGGCTCCGGGTGCGGTGCGGGGCTCCCGATGCGGTGCGGGGCTCCCGATGCGGTGCGGGCTCCGGGTGCGGTGCGGGGTCCCGCTGCGGTGCGGGCTCCGGGTGCGGTGCGGGCTTCGGGTGGAGGGGCCAGGGCCGGGGCCGGACCCCGGGGTGCGGGGGGCCGGCCCCGGACCTGGAGCGGGGGGTCAGGCCGGGACGCGCCAGACGCTGAGGCGGCGTTCGATCGTGACCAGGACCTGGTTGAAGGCCACGCCGATGGCGGAGATCGTGATGATCCCCGCGTACATCTGCGGGATGGCGAAGTTGTACTGCGAGGCGTTGATCAGGTAGCCGAGGCCCGCCTTGGCCCCGATCATCTCGGCGGCGACCAGGACCAGGATCGAGACGGCGCCCGCCAGCCGGATGCCGGTGAAGATGGCCGGGACCGAGGACGGCAGGATCACCTTCTGGAACAGCCTCGGGGTGGACAGGTCCATCGAGCGGGCCAGCCGCACCAGCGTGGGATCGGCGTTGCCGACGGCGCTGATGGTGTTCAGCAGGATCGGCCACACGCAGGCGTAGACGACGATCGACACCTTCGAGGTCTCACCGATGCCGAGCAGCAGGACGAAGACCGGCAGCAGCGCGAGCGCCGCCGTGTTGCGGAACAGCTCCAACAGCGGACCGAGGAACGCCGCGACGGGCCGGTACCAGCCGATCAGCAGCCCGAGCGGGACCGCGACGACCACGGCGATGGCGAACCCGCCGAACGATCGGGTGAGGCTGGCCCGGGCGTGCTCCCCGAGCTGCCCGTCGCCGAGCAACTCCCACCAGGCCAAGGCCACTTCGGATACCGGCGGCAGGAAGGTCGCGTCGACCAGCCCGAGCCGCGGCGCCGTTTCCCACACGGCCAGGAGTCCGATGACGGCCGCCGACCGCAGCAGCGCGGCCCGCAGCCACCGGAGCACGGTGCCCGGTACGGACGCCTTACGGGCGGGCGCCGCGGCCTTGACGGGAGCCGCGTCGGGGACCGCGACCTCCTCGGAGGTCGCGTCCGCACCGGTCGCGGCCGACACGGGCGCCTGAGCGGTTGGTACGGGCGACGCGGGCGCCTCGGCCACAGGTACGGGCGCCTGCGCGGCCAGTACGGGCGGCGGCGCGACGGCCGACGCGTTCGGCGCGGCGCTCTGCGCGGCGGCGGGGGCCGCGGCTTCGGTTCCGGTGGTCATACCGTGGCCTCTTCCTTCTCCAGTTGCTGGGCGCGGGCCACCTCGTCGTGGAGCAGGGTCCAGATCTCGTGGCGGTAGCGGGCGAACTCGGGGCTGGAGCGCAGGTCCTCGCCGGTGGCGGCGGTGGCGCGGTCCTTGAAGGAGACCGGGACGACCTCCTTGATCCGTCCGGGGCGCGAGGTGATGACGGCGACCCTCTGCCCGAGGTACACGGCCTCCTCGATGCCGTGGGTGATGAAGACGACCGTCTTGCCGGTGCTCTGCCAGATCCGGCGCAGTTCGTCCTGGAGGGACTCGCGGGTCTGCGCGTCGAGCGCGGCGAACGGTTCGTCCATCAGGAGGACGTCCGGGTCGTAGGCCAGCGAGCGGGCGATGGCGACGCGCTGGCGCATGCCGCCCGACAGTTCGTGCGGGTGCCGGTCCTCGAAGCCGGTGAGGCCGACCAGGTCCAGGAACTCCCGTGCCTTCGCCGCCCGTTGGCGGCGCGGGACGCCGGTGGCCTCCAGGCCGAACTCGACGTTGCCCAGTGCCGTGCGCCACGGCAGCAGCGCGTACTGCTGGAAGACGATGCCCCGGTCCAGGCCCGGCCCGGTGACGGGCTTGCCGTCCAGCAGGATGCGTCCGGAGGTCGGCCGGGTCAGGCCGCCGAGGAGGTCGAGGAGGGTGGACTTGCCGCAGCCGCTGGGGCCCACGACGACCACGAACTCGCCCGCCTCGATCTCCAGGTCGATGCCGTCGAGGGCGGTGAACTCCTCCTTGGCCTTCTTGTCCTTCGTCGGGAAGGTCTTGGTGACCGACTCGAAGACGATCTTCGCCATGGTGGGGTCCTCAGCCCTTTCCGTTGCCGTTGAACTCGTTGGTGAACAGGTCCGCCGCTTTCAGCTGACCCTTCTTGACCTCGCCCCGGTCGCCGAGCCAGTCGATCCAGAGCTGGAACTCCTTCTCCTCGATCCGGCCGGCGGGCGCGGCGACGCCGTAGGAGCGCCAGTACTGGAGCGTCGAGGTGTCCTCGTTGCGGCCCCGCTTCTTGACGATCTCGGTCATCCGGGCGATGACCTGCTCGCGGGGGGTGGTGCGGGACCACTCGATGGCCTTGCCGACCCCCGTCACGAAGGTGCGTACGGTGTCCGGGTTCTCCTTGATGAAGCGCTGGGTCATCACGTACGTGCCGCCGCTGAAGGCGCCCAGCAGGTCGAAGTCGCTGAACAGCGGGCGGATGCCACCGGCCGCGAGGGCCTTGTCGCGCAGGACGCCGCTGAGCACGCCGACCTCGATCTGCTTCTGCCGCAGGGCCTGTTCGGTGTTGACGGGCGGGACGACCAGCGCCTCGACCTTGTCGGAGTCGGCCCGGGAGAGGCCGCCGCGGCCCAGGTAGATGTCCAGGAGGGCCTGGGCGTGGGCGCCCAGGGTGTTCATGCCGACCTTCTTGCCGATGAGGTCGCGGGCGGAGCGGATCGGGCTGTCCTCCAGGACGTAGTAGCCCAGGTTGGTCTCCTTGTCGGAGCCGTAGTACGAGATGACGGCCTTGACGGGGGCCTTCCCCGCGGCGAGCTTGACGACCGCCCCGTTGAAGGCCCCGCCGAAGTGGGTCTGGCCGGTCGCGGCGGACTGGATGTCCTGCGGGCCGCTGATGGTGTTGCCCACCCAGTCCAGGGTGAGGCCGCTCAGGAACCCGAGGTCCGCGGCGAGTTCGGGCAGGGTGACCGCCCCGACCGCGCCCTGGTACTTCAGGGCGGTGATCTGCTTGCCGGATCCGGACCCGCCGTTGGCGGTGGCCGTGCCGCAGCTCACCGCGGCCGCCGAGATGCCGAGCAGGGTGAGGAACTGGCGCCGGGAGGTGGTCTTCGAGGTGAAGGCTGCGGGCATGGCTGGTCCTTGTCGGTACGTACGGGGGTACGGGAAACGGGGTTACGGGGCGGCGGTCAGGACCGCGGCCCCGACGCCGCGCAGGGCGTCGGCGAACTCGTCGACGGCCTGGAAGAGGTCGAGTTCCGCCTCGGGCAGCAGCCGGTCGGGGCCGTTGCCGCGCTCGACGGAGGAGTCCAGGACGAACCGGCCCGCGGTGACGTGCCGGGCGCCGAGGGCGGCGAGGACCGGGCGCAGCGCGTAGTCGATGGTCAGGACGTGGGCGAGGCTGCCGCCGGTGGCGAGGGGCAGCACGGTCTTGCCGGCCAGACCGTCCTGCGGGAGCAGGTCGAGGAAGGCCTTGAGCAGGCCGGTGTACGAGGCCTTGTAGACCGGGGTGGCGATGACCAGGCCGTCGGCCGCGGCGACGGCTTCGAGGGCGCGGCGTACGTCCGGTTCGCCGCGACGGGCGGCCAGCAGGTCGGCGGCCGGGAGGTCACGCACCGCGAGGTGCGCGGTCTCGAACCCGGCGTGGGAGAGGCGGCGCAGCACGTGGTCGGCGACGACCGCGGTGCGGGAGTGGACGGAGGGGCTGCCGGTGAGGGCGAGCAGTCTGGGCACGGGGGCTCCTTGGCGGGGCGGCGTACGGGGCTTCGGCTTCGACGGCCGTGGATCAGGCGGAGGCGCCGGCCGGGACGCCGTTCGGGGCGTCGGCGGCTCCGTTCGAGGCGCCGGACGCGATGCCGAAGGCCGGGTCCGGCACGGCTTCCGGGCTGATCAGGCGGGAGGGCGCCCTGTCGGGGCCGACGGGGACGTCGCCGTCGACGGTGACGCGGCGCAGGGTGCGCTCGTGGTCGTCGGAGTCGTCGACGCCGTAGTGCTGGGTGGCGCGGTTGTCCCAGATCGCGACGTCGCCGTCCTGCCACTGCCAGCGGACGGTGTTCTCGGGGCTTTCGATGTGGGCCTGGAAGAGGTCCTGCAGGACGCGGGAGTCACGGCCGGTCAGGCCCTGGATGCGCTGGACGAAGTTGCCGAGGAGCAGGGTGCGTTCGCCGGTCTCGGGGTGGACGCGGACCACCGGGTGTTCGGTGAGGAACTCGGTGGAGGTGAAGACCTCGCGGTACTGGGCCAGCGCCTCGGGCAGGGCGTCCGGCCTGAGCGCGGCGTAGTCGTAGGCGTTGGAGTGGACGGCGCGCAGGCCGTCCGCGAGGACGCGCAGCGGTTCGGGGAGGTGGGAGTAGGCGGTGGCGGTGTTGGCCCACAGGGTGTTGCCGCCGTAGGGCGGGATGGTGACGGCGCGCAGGATGGAGAAGGCCGGGTAAGCGGGGACGAAGGTGACGTCGGTGTGCCACTGGTTGGCGCGGGCGCCGTGGTGGGAGTCGATGCCGAGCGCGTAGCGGCCGTCGGCGGAGGGGACCGTGGGGTGCGCGACGGGGGCGCCGAGCAGCTGGGCGAACGCCTCGTGGCCGGCCTCGTCGAGGTGGTCCTGGCCGCGGAAGAAGACGACCTTGTGGGCGAGGAGCGCTGAGCGGATTTCGGCCACGGTCCCGGCGTCGAGGTCGCCGCCGAGCCGGACGCCGCCGATCTCGGCACCGATCCGGCCGCCGATCTTCGTCACGGTGGTACGGAGCGCAGTGGTCATGGGAACTCCCTGGTCACAGACGTGCGGAGATTATTTCCGCAGCGGAAGAAATGGCGTTACGGGAAGCACGGGGCGCCGCGGAACGCGGCGGTCTCGGGGTGGGGAGGACGACGGGACGGTGGGCCGACGGAGCGGGGCGCGGCAGGATCCGACGATGGCGGTGGGTGCTCCCCCGGCGGGTCGGCGCCCCGCGCGGCGCTGCGCGGGGTCGATCGCACCGGGGCCCGGACGGGAGTTCCCGCCGCTCGGGGCGGACGGGCCCGTGCGCGGTGGGCGGGGTCGGCGGGCCTCCCGGAACCGGCGGGCCGCCCGGATGACGCCCGGTCGGGGTCACCCGGCCCGGCCGCAACCCGACGGGACGGCCGGAATCGGACCGAACGGCATCCGAAGGACCGGGGCCCGCCGGACCGGACCCGACGGCCGGGACCCGGCGGCACCGGAGCCGGACCGGATCGGGGCGGAGTCGGACCCGGTCGGAGTCGACCCCGTCGGAGGCGACCCCACGGAGGCGACTCCCAGCGGGGTCCGACCCGTACGCACCGGGTCGAACCCGGGCGGGGCGGATCCGGACCCGGCCCACGATGGGCCCGGGCGGGAGGCTCAGGCGCGGCGGTGGGCCGGACAGCGGCCCGGACACCCACCCGGCGCGGTACAGAGGCCGGAGGTGCGGAGCCGCGGGGCGAGGCGTTCGTTCGCGGACATGTCCCGGAGCCTGTCAGCGGCCCCGCCGCCGGTCAACCCCCGGCCGGGGTCGGTGAAACCGGCCGCCGCCGGTCCCCCGAAACCGGCTCTGACCAGTACGTTCAGCGACCTCATAAGACTTCTGCGGCACCCCCGACGGCCGGAAACGGTGGCCTGATTTCACGGTCCCGCAATGCGGCCGCCACGGACCGCCCGGTACCCGGTGCCCGGTCCGGCATGATCGGGGGGAATCCGACCGCCGCGCCCCGAGGAGGCCCCGTGACCGACAGGACCGGCGACCGCACCGGCGACCGGCGCGGGGCCGCCAACGCCGCCACGGTGCTGCGCACGGTGCTGGAGCACGGGCCCGTGGCGCGCAGCGGGATCTCCGAGCTGTGCGGGCTGAGCCCCGCCGCCGTGTCCCGGCAGACCACCGGGTTGCTGCGCGGCGGCCTGCTGCGCGAGTTGCCCGAACCGACCGGCCCGATCGCCTCGGGGCGACCGCGGATCCCGCTGGACCTGCACACCGGGGCCGTCGGCGGGCCGGTGGCGGCGGGGCTGCACATAGGGGTGCCGTCCTCCACCTTCAGCCTCGTCGACCTGCGCGGGGAGGTCCTCGCCCGGCGCGCGTTCCCCTACCAGGACCCCACCGATCCGCGGCTCCCGGCCCGCATCGCCCACGAACTCGCCGGATTCCTGGCCCGGTTCGACACCGGCCGGCCCCTGCTCGGGGTCGGAGTCGCCCTCGGGGGCTGGGTCCGCCCCGACACGGGGACCGTCGTACGGCATCCGGCGCTCGGGTGGCGGGGGATGCCGCTGGCCGCCGACCTGTCCCGGGCGCTGGGCCTGCCGGTGCGGGTGGACAACCACGCCCGGGCCGTCGCCGGCGCCGAGATGCTCTACGGCCCGCCCGCGGCCCGTCGGAGCCTGGTCCACCTCTTCGTCGGGAACGTGGTCGACGCGGCGTTCGGGATCGAGGGCACCGTCCACCGGGGCCCCGGTTCCGCCGCGGGCGACGTGGCCCACCTGCCGGTGCCCGGGTCGCGGGCGGCCTGCGGGTGCGGCCGTACGGGCTGCCTCCAGGCGACCGCGTCCGACACCGCGCTGGGCGCCGAAGCCGTCCGACGCGGGATCGTCCCCGATCCGTCCGTGTCGCTCCTCGTGGACGCCGCCGCCACCGGCGACCCGCGCGCCGACCGGCTGCTGCGCGAGCGCGCCCGGGCCGTGGGTCGGGCGGCGGCGCTGCTCCTCGACGTGTTCAATCCGGCCGTCATGGTCGTCACCGAACTGTCCAGCGTCCTGCACGAGGGCTACCTGGACGAGATCCGCGCCGCCGCCGTCGAGCGGTCCCACGTGTGCGACGAGCCCGGACGGATCATCTCCCCGCACGCCGGGCCGGCCGTCCTGCCGCAGGCCGCGGCGACCGTCCTGCTGGACCCGCTGTTCCGCGACCCGGGCCGCCCCACCGCCGGCTGAGCGCCGGCCCGAGCGCGGCCGCAACCCCCGCGGGCCCCGTCCGGGGGGGTTCCGCGCCACTCCGACCCCTATCTGACCTGGGAGTGCGAGATCACATCCGGCGGTTATGGTCTCGCCTGAGCGGCCCCCCTAGCATTCGAGCCATGACGGTCCAGCCTGACGACGGGCTCTCCCTGGCCGCCGAGTTTCCTGACGCGACACATGAGCAGTGGCAGCGCCTGGTTGAAGGCGTACTGCACAAGTCGGGCAAGGAAGTATCCGGCGAGGCGGCGGAAGCAGCCCTTTCCACGAAGCTAGAGGACGGGCTCATCACCCGCCCGCTGTACACGGCGCCCCCCGACGACGGGGACGGTGACGGCACCGGCTTCCCGGGGTTCGCGCCCTTCGTCCGCGGCGGCACCCCGGAGGGCACCACTGCCTCCGGCTGGGACGTGCGCCAGCGGATCGCCGGCAGCGACCCCGTACGGGTGAACGAGGCGGCCCTCGCGGACCTGGAGAACGGCACCACCTCCCTGTGGCTGACCGTCGGGCCGGGCGGACTGCCCGCCGAGGACCTGGGCCGGGCCCTGGACGGGGTCTACCTCGACCTCGCCCCCATCGCCCTGGACGCGGGCGCCGCGTACCCGGCGGCCACCCGCGCGTTGCTCTCCCTGTACGCGGAGCGCGGCGTCGCCCCGCAGGACGCCCGCGCCTCGCTCGGCATCGACCCGCTGGGCCACGAGGCCCGCACCGGTGAGGCCCTGGACCTGCCGGCGGCCGCCGCCCTGGCCCGGGAGACGGCCGCCGCCTGGCCCGGCGTCCGCGCCCTGACCGTCGACGCCCTGCCCTTCCACGAGGCGGGCGGCAGCGCCGCCGAGGAACTCGGCCTGTCGTTGTCCACCGGGGTCGCCTACCTGCGGGCCCTCACCGAAGCCGGCCTCGGCGCCGACGCCGCGTTCGGCCAGATCGAGTTTCGCTACGCCGCCACCGCCGACCAGTTCCTGACGATCGCCAAGCTGCGCGCCGCCCGCCGGTTGTGGGCCCGTGTCGCCGAGGCCTGCGACAGCCCCGAGTCGGGGGCGCAGCGCCAGCACGCCGTGACCTCGCCCGTGATGATGACCCGTCGCGATCCGTGGGTGAACATGCTGCGCACCACGGTGGCCTGCATGGCCGCCGGAGTGGGCGGCGCGGACTCCGTCACCGTGCTCCCCTTCGACAGCGAGTTGGGCCTGCCGGACGCCTTCGCGCGACGGATCGCCCGCAACACCTCCACCGTGCTGGTGGAGGAGTCGCACCTGGCGCGGGTCATCGACCCGGCCGGCGGCTCGTACTACGTCGAGACGCTGACCGACGAACTGGCGCACGCCGCCTGGCAGTTCTTCCGCACCGTCGAGAAGGCTGGCGGCCAGGAGGCCGCGTTGCGCTCGGGCCTGGTCGCCGAGCGGCTCGCCGGGACGTGGGCGGCCCGCTCGAAGAAGCTGGCGACGCGCCGCGAACCGATCACCGGCGTCAGCGAGTTCCCGTCCCTGTCGGAGAAGCCGGTCGTGCGCGAGCCCCTGCCGGCGGCGCCGGCGGGCGGCCTGCCGCGGGTCCGCCGGGACGAGGCGTACGAGGCGCTGCGCGCCCGCAGCGACGCCCACCTCGCCGCGACCGGCGCCCGGCCGCGGATCTTCCTCGCCGCGCTCGGCCCGGCCGCCGCGCACACGGGGCGGGCCACCTTCGCCTCGAACCTGTTCCAGGCGGGCGGCATCGAACCCGTCCACGAACCGGTTTCGGTGGACCCGGACACGGCCGCCGCGGCCTACGCCGCGAGCGGCGCCGACGGGATGGCGGTGCTCTGCTCCAGCGACGCGCTGTACGAGGAGCAGGCGGTGGCGGTGGCCGACGCGCTGCGCTCGGCGGGCGCGACGACCGTGTTCCTCGCGGGCAGGCCCGGCAGCGCCGAACAGGCCGTGGACGAGTACGTCTTCGCCGGCTGTGACGCGGTCGCCGTGCTGTCCTCCGTACTCGACCGGATGGGAGTCTCGTCATGAGCATCCCCGATTTCTCCGAACTCGCGCTCGGCGACGGCCCGTCCACCGGGATCACCGAGGACCAGTGGCGCGCGGCGGTGAAGGAGTCCACCGGGAACGCCACCGGCGACCTGTTGTGGGAGACCCCCGAGGGCATCGGCGTGAAGCCGCTGTACACCGGGCGGGACCTGGAGGGCCTGGACTTCCTCGGCACCTACCCGGGCGTGGCCCCGTACCTGCGCGGGCCCTATCCGACGATGTACGTCAACCAGCCCTGGACGATCCGGCAGTACGCCGGCTTCTCCACGGCCGAGGAGTCGAACGCCTTCTACCGGCGCAACCTGGCCTCGGGCCAGAAGGGCCTGTCGGTCGCCTTCGACCTGCCCACGCACCGCGGCTACGACAGCGACCACCCGCGCGTCACGGGTGACGTCGGCATGGCGGGCGTGGCGATCGACTCGATCTACGACATGCGCCAACTGTTCGACGGGATCCCGCTGGACAAGATGTCGGTGTCGATGACGATGAACGGGGCGGTGCTGCCGGTCCTCGCCCTCTACATCGTGGCGGCGGAGGAGCAGGGCGTCTCCCCCGACAAGCTCGCCGGGACCATCCAGAACGACATCCTCAAGGAGTTCATGGTCCGCAACACCTACATCTACCCGCCCAAGCCCTCGATGCGGATCATCTCGGACATCTTCGCGTTCACCTCGCAGAAGATGCCCCGCTACAACTCGATCTCCATCTCCGGCTACCACATCCAGGAGGCCGGGGCCACGGCCGACCTGGAGCTGGCGTACACCCTCGCCGACGGCGTGGAGTACCTGCGGGCGGGTCAGGCGGTCGGGCTGGACGTGGACGCGTTCGCGCCGCGCCTGTCGTTCTTCTGGGCGATCGGCATGAACTTCTTCATGGAGGTCGCGAAGCTCCGCGCGGCCCGCCTGCTGTGGGCGCGCCTGGTCAAGCAGTTCGACCCGAAGAACGCCAAGTCGCTCTCGCTGCGCACCCATTCGCAGACCTCCGGCTGGTCGTTGACCGCGCAGGACGTCTTCAACAACGTGACGCGCACCTGCATCGAGGCGATGGCGGCGACCCAGGGGCACACCCAGTCGCTGCACACCAACGCCCTCGACGAGGCCCTCGCCCTGCCGACCGACTTCTCGGCCCGCATCGCCCGCAACACCCAGCTGCTGCTCCAGCAGGAGTCGGGGACCTGCCGCTCCATCGACCCGTGGGGCGGCAGCGCCTACGTCGAGAAGCTCACCTACGACCTCGCGCGACGGGCGTGGCAGCACATCGAGGAGGTCGAGGCGGCCGGCGGCATGGCGCAGGCCATCGACGCGGGCATCCCGAAGCTGCGCGTCGAGGAGGCCGCGGCCCGGACGCAGGCCCGCATCGACTCCGGCCGACAGCCCGTGATCGGCGTGAACAAGTACCGGGTGGCCACCGACGAGGAGATCGACGTCCTCAAGGTGGACAACTCCTCGGTCCGCGCCCAGCAGATCGCCAAGCTGCGCCGGCTGCGCGAGGAACGCGACGAGGCCGTCACGCAGGACACCCTGCGGGCGCTCACGAACGCGGCCGGCAGCGGCGAGGGCAACCTGTTGGCGCTGGCCGTGGACGCGGCCCGGGCCATGGCCACGGTGGGTGAGATCTCCGACGCCCTGGAGAAGGTGTACGGGCGTCACGCGAGCCAGATCCGTACGATCTCGGGTGTGTACCGCATGGAAGCAGGCGAGTCCCCGTCCGTGGAGCGCACCCGTGCGCTCGTCGACCGGTTCGAGGAGGCGGAGGGACGGCGTCCGCGCATCCTGGTCGCCAAGATGGGCCAGGACGGTCACGACCGCGGCCAGAAGGTCATCGCGACGGCCTTCGCCGACCTGGGCTTCGACGTGGACGTCGGCCCGCTGTTCCAGACCCCGGCGGAGGTGGCCCGGCAGGCCGTCGAGGCGGACGTCCACGTGGTGGGCGTGTCGTCGCTGGCGGCCGGTCACCTGACCCTCGTGCCGGCGCTGCGGCAGCAGCTCGCCGAGGAGGGGCGCGAGGACATCATGATCGTCGTGGGCGGGGTCATCCCGCCGGCGGACGTCCCGACCCTGCTGGAGATGGGCGCGACGGCGGTCTTCCCGCCGGGCACCGTGATCCCGGACGCGGCCCACGACCTGGTGACGCGGCTGGCCGCGGAACTGGGCCACGAGCTGTAAGCGGCCGCGCGGATGCCCCCGAAGATCGACCTCGACGTGTACGTGAAGGGCGTGCTCGACGGGAAGCGCGCGCACATCGCGCGCGCCATCACCCTCGTCGAGTCCACCCGGGCGGACCACCGCGCCCTGGCCCAGGGCCTGTTGACCCGTCTGCTGCCGCACGCCGGGCACGCCCGGCGGATCGGCATCAGCGGGGTGCCCGGGGTCGGCAAGTCCACGTTCATCGACGCGTTCGGCACGATGCTCACCGGGTTGGGCCATCGCGTGGCCGTGCTCGCCGTGGACCCGTCCTCGACGCGGACGGGCGGGTCCATCCTCGGCGACAAGACCCGGATGGAGCGGCTCTCCGTCGACCCGGCGGCGTTCGTGCGGCCCTCCCCCTCGGCGGGCACGCTGGGCGGGGTCGCCAAGGCCACCCGCGAGTCGATGATCGTGATGGAGGCGGCGGGCTACGACGTGGTCCTCGTCGAGACGGTCGGCGTCGGCCAGTCGGAGACCACCGTCGCCGGCATGGTCGACTCCTTCCTGCTGCTGTCCCTGGCCCGGACGGGCGATCAGCTCCAGGGCATCAAGAAGGGCGTCCTGGAACTGGCCGACGTCCTGGCCGTGAACAAGGCCGACGGCCCCCACGAACGGGACGCGAAGGCCGCCGCCCGCGAACTGGCGGGCGCGCTGCGGCTGATGCACCCGGCCGACGCGGCGTGGACGCCGCCCGTGCTGACGTGCAGCGCGCGGGAGTCCATCGGTCTGGACGAGGTGTGGAACCGCCTCGAACAGCACCGGACGCTGCTGGAGGCCGGTGGCCGGCTGGCGGCCAAGCGGGCGGCGCAGCAGGTGGAGTGGACGTGGTCGATGGTCCGTGACGCGCTGCTGGAGCGGCTCCGCGCGGACCCGGCCGTACGGGAACTCGCGCCGGCCCTCGAAGCCGAGGTCAGGGCGGGTACGGTGACGGCCACCTCGGCGGCGGACCGCATCCTCGGCGCCTTCGGCAACCGGGCCTGAGAACGGCCGACCGCCCCGAAGGCCGGCGAACGGGCCGGGAGCCGCCGACCCCGCTGTTCCGGGGGTCGGCGGCGGCTCGGCCGTGTGCGCCCGGTGGTCAGGGCGGTCGGCGGCGGCTCGGTGTCCGGCTCAGGCGGAGGTGAGGGCCTGGTCCTCGGCGGCCAGGGTGCGGCGCAGGATCCGGTTCTGCTCCGCCGGGTCGGAGCCGGCGAGCAGCGCGGAGAGCACGGCGATCCGGGCCTGCCCGGCCCGCAGCGTCCCGGTCGGAACGGCCCCGACGGCGACGAGGTCGACGGCGCCGCCGTGCGTGTAGATCTCGGTGACGGGACCGGCCGCGACCCGGGTGGTCAGCGCGACCAGCACGCCCCGGGCGACGGCGGCGGCGACCGCGTCCACGATCTCGGGGGTGGCGTTGCCGGCCCCGGTGCCGATCAGGACGATGCCCCGGGCGCCCGCCTCGACGGCGGCGTTCAGCAGCAGCGGGTCGGCGTCGGCGTGGTGCATCACCATGTCGACGCGGGGCGGCAGCTCCGGCATGGCGGGCAGCGCGAGCGGCGCCGGACGCTGCGGTTCGCGCAGCATGGTGACCTTGCCGAAGCCGATCTTCCCGAGGAGCTCCTTCGAGGGGTCGGCGAACGCGTCCAGGGCCACGGCCTGCGTCTTGACGGTGCCGCGGGCGGCGTGCACCCGACCGGCGAACGTGATCAGGACGCCGAGTCCGCGCGTGCCGGCGGCGGTCAGCAGGGCGTCGTAGAGGTTGCCGGGCCCGTCCCCGTCGGCGGAGCCCATGGGCAGCTGCGAGCCGGTGAACACGACGCTGCGGGCGTCGTGGTGGTGGAGGTCGACGAGGAAGGCCGACTCCTCCAGGGTGTCGGTGCCGTGCGTGACGACGATGCCGTCCACGTCGGGGTCGGCGAGCACCTCGTGGACGGTGCGCAGCAGGGTCAGCTGGTGGGCGGTGGTGAGCCGGGGGCTGTTCACCCGGAACAGGTCCACCACCTCGATGCTGACGCCCTCGGGCAGCGGGGCGGTGGCCATCACCTCACGGCCGTCGGCCTCCGCGGCGAAGCCCGATCCCATCCAGCGACTGGCTATCGTTCCGCCGGTGCTGATGACGACGATGCGCCCCATGGCCACCCTTCCCTCACGAGATCTCGCACAGACATTCCATTCACGGCAATGATAGTGAGATCTACGCGCAATGAGATTGCCTCTTCGTCTCATCCCGTTACATTCGGTGGGTGATAATTGCGCCATGGACGCGATCGATCGAGAAATCTTGCGCGAGCTACAGAAGGACGGTCGGCTCAGCAACCAGGAGCTCGCCCAGCGCGTGGGGCTGACCCCCTCCCCCTGCATGCGCCGGGTCCGGCAGCTGGAGGAGGACGGGGTGATCCAGGGCTACCGCGCCGTCATCGACCCCGAGGCGGTGGGCCGCGGCTTCGAGGTGCTGGTGTCCGTCGAGGTCCGCCGCGACCGCGCCGCCGTCGAGGCCTTCGAAGCCGCGCTCCAGGACATCCCCGACGTCATCGAGGCCTACCGCCTGTTCGGCAGCCCCGGCTGCCTGCTGCGCATCGCCGTCGCGGACCTGCGCGCGTACGAACGCCTGTGGATCGAGCAGCTGACGGCCCTCTCCGGCGTCACCGAGGTCAACTCGCAGATCATCATGAAGCGCATCAAGGAGCCGACGGGCCTCCCCGTGGACCGGTGAGACCCGTCGGATCCGGGCGGCGGGTCGGGCGCGGGAGCGCGCCGCCCGGCCGGGCGCCGTCAGCCGACGGCCGCCTTGGGCTCCCCGGCCGACCCGGTCCCGCCCGGGCCGGCGTCGCCGTCGCGCCGGCCGGCCTTGCCCACGAGTCCCGCGGCCGTCGCGATCCAGGCGAGCGCCTGCACGGCCCCCGCGGTGGCGAACAGCCAGCCCGGGGCCAGCTCCGCCGCCATCCAACCGCCCAGCAGCGAGGCCGGGAGGATCGCGGTGAAGGAGACGGCCCGGTTCACGGCGACGACCCGCCCCATGTACTCGGCGTCGATGACGGTCTGCCGGTAGGTGAACCAGCCCACCACGATCAACGAGGTCGCCGCCCCGGCCAGGGCCCACGCCGGGGCCAGCACCCACACGTCGGCCGAGACGGCCGGCGTCAGCAGCGCCAAGGCCAGCGCGCCCATGCCGACGGACAGCAGCGTCCCCTCCCGGTAGCGCCTCAGCAGCCGCGGCACGGCCGCAGCGCCCGCGACCGCGCCGGCGCCCTGCGCCGCGACGACCACGCCGAGCACGAACTTCGACTGGTCGGTCGCCTCCGTGACCACGTACACGAGGTTCGCCTCGACGGCGTGCACCGCGAAGTTCGTGAGGGTGAGCAGGATGGTGCCCGAGCGCAGCACCGGATCGGCGAACAGCAGTCGGAAGCCGGTCAGCAGGTCCGGGCCCATCCCCCGCACCGCCTCGCGCAGGGCCGTGGTCGCCCTGGTCACGGGAGAGGCCGTGGTCAGCAGGATGAGCACGGCGGACAGCCCGAACGACAGCGCGTTGACGCCACTGGCCGCGGCCGGCCCCAGGAAGGCGACGACGCTGATGCCGGCGATCGGACCGAGCATGTTGAGCAGGCTCTCCGACCCCTGCACCCAGGCGTTCATCACCGGTCGGCGCTCGGCCGGCACCCGTTCCATCAGGAACCCCTGGAACGCGGGGAAGTACAGCGGCCGCATGCAGGCCAGCACGAAGGCGGCCACGTAGACGGCGGACACCGGCGGGCGATCCAGCAGGCACAGCAGGCCGATCGCCCCGACCACGGCGGCCGAGCACACGTCGCAGCGGATCATCAGGTTGCGTCGGTCGACGCGGTCGGCGACGACTCCGCTGAAGAGGCCGACGAGGACGAACGGCACGAACTCCAGCGCGTAGGTGAACGCGGCGAGGAAGGCCGAGCCGGTCAGCTGGAGCACCAGGACCGGCAGGGCGAAGCGGAACACCCAGTCGCCGCCGGTGGAGACGATGAACGCCGCCCTCAGCAGCGTCTCGTCACGACGCTCGGACACCGCGGACCTCCAACGGCAGCAGCGGGTCGGCGACGACCTTCTCCAACAGGACGACGAGCCGGTCGAGCAGCCCGGCGACGAACTCCGCCGGCAGCCGGTCGGCCTGGTAGTACGCGGACAGCGACAGCGTGTCGACGCCGGCCTCGCCGACGAGCATCAGTTCGCTGCGGGGGCGGAAGCCCTCGTCGGAGAGCGGGAAGACGGTCGTCGTGGCGGGCGCGAAGTCGATGCCACCGCCGTGGAGTTGCGCGTAGAGCATGTTGAGGACGACGCCGATGGGGGCGTCGGGGTCGGCGTACTCGTCCGGGTTGAAGGTCTTCACCAGTTCGGCGAAGGGGATCTCCCCGTGCTCCTGCGCGTCCAGGCTGTCGCCGCGGACGCGGCGCAGCGCGGCCCGGAAGGTGTCGGCGCCGGCCAGGTCCGAACGGACGACGAGGAGTTCGGCCAGCGGGGCCACGAGGTTCTCGCGGCCGGCGCTCTCCCGGTTGTAGACGTTGACGGCGACGGCCTGGTCGTCCTTGCCGGTGTGCTCGCGCAGCACCACGAACAGGCCGCACAGGACCAGCATGAAGAGGGTGACCCGTTCCCGGGCGGCGAACCCGCGGATCTCGGCGGCGACGGCCGGCGGGAGGTTCCGGGTCTCGTAGCCGCCCTCCGGGGTGGCGCCGGCGGGACGCTTGGGCACCTCCAGGCGGGGTATCGCGCCGACGCCGGCGAGGCGCGCGTGCCAGAACTCCCGCATCCGCTCGCTGTCCGGGCCGGTCAGCAGGTCGCGCTGGTCGCGGACGTGGTCCCGGTAGCTGTACGCCACCTCCGGCAGGGAGGGCGCCCGGCCGGCGGCGAGGTCCGCGTAGAGGGTGGAGAGTTCCTCCATCAGGACGCCGCGGGCCCAGCCGTCGACCACGAGGTGGTCGAAGACGAGGACGACGAAGTGGTCGTCGTCGGCCACGCGCACCACGGCGACTCGCAGCCGCTCGGGCCGCTCCGCGGGCAGCGGCACCTCCGCCTCGGTCCGCACCCGCTCGATGGCCGCCGCCTCGTCGCCCGCCGCGTCGAAGGTCACGCCGCGCACGACGACGTCGGCGTGCACGGTCTGCGCGCGCGGCCCGTCGAAGCGCGTGCGCAGTGCCTCGTGCCGCTGCGAGAGCAGTTCCAGGGCCCGGTCGAGCAGCGGCAGGTCGAGCCGGCCGCGGACCCGGTAGGCCTGGGAGATGGTGCGGACGGACGGCACGCCCAGGGCGCGGCCGCGTTCGTCCATCAGCAGCCTGCCCTCCTGGTAGCTCAGGGTGGGCAGGGGCAGGGGTGCGGACATGTGCGGTGGCTCCTAGACGGTTCGGCTAGACGGTTCGGCTAGACGGTTCGGGCTGCGGTGTCGGCGCGTTCGGCGACCAGGTCGGCGAACTCGCCGAACTCGGGGTGGTCGAGAACCTCGCGCATGGTGACCTTGACGCCCAGCGCCGCCTCCAGGCGGGCCACCATCTGGGTGGCCAGCAGGGAGTGGCCGCCGAGCAGGAAGAAGTCGGCCTCGTCGTCGATGGGGGTGCCCAGGACCTCGGTCCAGATCCCCCGGGTGGTCTCGCGTGCGGTCGTGCTCATCGGGACTCGCTCTCTCCGGCGCGCAGCCGGTTCCGGTCGGTCTTGCCGTTGGCGGTCAACGGAAGTCTGTCGACGACGACGTAGCGGGCGGGCACCAGGTAGCCGGGGAGCGCGGCGCGCAGTCCCGCGCGCACGCTCTTGGCCAGGCCCCGGTCGTCGCCGGCGATGTAGGCGGCCAGGCGTTTGCCGCCCAGCGGGTCGGTCTCCACCAGGACGCAGGCGCCGCGCACCCCGGGCTGGGCCAGCACGGCCTGTTCGATCTCGCCGGGTTCGACGCGGTGGCCGTTGATCTTGGCCTGGCCGTCCTCCCGGCCGAGGAACTCCAGGGAGCCGTCGGGTCGGAAGCGGACCAGGTCGCCGGTGCGGTAGCAGCGGGTGCCGGCCAGCCGGCCGGTGGTGGGCACGGGGAAACGTTCCGCGCTCTGCTCCGGCAGGTTCAGGTAGCCGTCGGCGAGGCCCTCGCCCGCGGCCCACAGTTCGCCGGGCACACCGGGCGGTACGGGGTGGCCGGCGCGGTCCACGACGTGCACGCGGGTGCCGTGCACGGGGGTGCCGACGGGCACGGTGGGCGTGCCCTCGGGCAGGGGCGCGTCCAGCAGGTGGCAGCAGGTGAACGTGGTGTTCTCGGTGGGGCCGTAGCCGTTGACCAGGGAGAGGCCCCGGTGTCGGGACAGGACGGCGTTCACGTGGTGCGGCGAGACGACGTCGCCGCCCGTGAACAGCCGCCGTACGCCCGCGAAGGCCTCCGGCCGGTGTTCCGCCATCTGGTGGAACAGGCCGGCGGTCAGCCACAGCGCGGTGATGCCCCGCTCGGTGATCACCTCGGCGAGCTCGGCCAGCGTCAGCGGCCCGGGCGGGGCGATCTCCAGTCGGGCGCCGCGCGCCAGCGTGCACCACACCTCCAGGAGCGCCGCGTCGAAGGTGGCGGGGGCCAGGTGCAGGACGCGGTCGCCGGGTCCGAAGTCGAGGCGCTCGTCGTGGACGAGCCGGGCGATGCCCCGGTGGGTGAGGCGTACGCCCTTGGGCCGGCCGGTCGACCCGGAGGTGTACATGATGGTCGCGGGTGCGGACCCGGGCCCGGTCGCGGGCGGCGGGTTCTCGTCGAGGGGCCCGGTCCGGGGGGCGATCCCGGTGAGCGGGAGGACCTCGCCGACCGGCATGTCGACGGGACCGGCCGCCAGGGTGAGGCGTACGCCCGGGCCCGCGAGCATCAGCCCGAGCCTCGGCTCGGGGTAGCCGGGGTCGAGCGGTACGGCGGTGGCGCCGGCCAGGGCGACGGCGACCGTCGCGGCGACGGAGTCCGCGCCGCGCTCGAAGAGCAGGCCCACGGGATCCCCCGGGCGCACGCCCCGGGCGATCAGCGCGTCCGCGATGCCGGCGGCGCGTGCGAGGAGTTCGCGGTAGGTCAGCGTCGCCCCCCGCGAGGAGACGGCGACGGCGTCCGGCCGGCGGCGGGCCCGGTCGATGAACATCAGGTGCGCGGCGGCGCCGGCCGCGGCCCCGCCCTCGGTGGCGGCGGGCGCGGTGCGCGGCCGCGACCACCGCGACAGGAGCGCCCAGTCGGCGTCGTCGACGAGTTCGACCGCGTCGAGGGGGCGCGTCGGCGCGGCCAGCGCGGCGGCGACGAACCGGCCCGCGCGGGCGGCGATCACCTCGGCCGCGTGCGGGGCGACCTCCGCGCCGAGGACGAACTCCGCGCCGCCGTCGGGCAGGAGGACCGCGGGCGGGGCGGCGGAGGGCGCGGTGACGCCGGCGCGCCCGTCCGGGCCGTCTAGGCGGCAGATCCGGGCCACGAGGGCGGCGCACGCCGTGCCGAGGATCCCCTCCGCCGTGGTGTCCGCCGCTGCGGCGAGGGCCCGCGCCGCGGTGACGGCCGACGCGTCCAGTGTGATCGTCCGGACGGCGGATCCACTCTCCTTCAGCGACATGTCCAGTCCCTTCCCCTACGCTTTTGGATCTTCAGTGCGTTCGACCGAGGGAGCAGGCCATGACCACCCTGATCGTGTTCGACATCGACGGCACGCTGTTGCACAGCGTCGCCGCCCATCAGGCGGCGTTCCTCGGGGCGTTGGGCGACAGCGGACTCACCGAGATCGACGCGCGGTGGAGCGGATACCGTCACCACACCGATTCGTGGATCTTCCGTGAGGTGTTCCGCGCGAACGAGGGCCGCTTCCCCGACGCGGCGCAGACGCAGCGCTTCGCCGACCTGCTGCACGAACGTTTCGTCGCGGCGACCGCGGCGGACGGCGTGGAACAACTCCCGGGCGCCGCCGCGTTCCTGCACCGGTTGGCCGAGGACGAGGCGTACGAGGTGGCCTTCGCGACCGGCGGCATGCGCGAGGTCACGGCGGCCAAGCTGGCGCCGCTGGGCGCGAGCGGGCCGGTGTCCACCGCGGGCGAGCACACGTACCGCGAACACCTGGTGCGCGAGGCCGTCCACCGCGCGGGCGGCGACTTCGAGCGCGTGGTGTGCGTCGGCGACGGGCCGTGGGACCTGCGGGCCGCGGTGGCCACCGGCAGCCAGTTCATCGGGATAGGCGGATCGAGCGCGCCGTTCGGCGACTGGTTCCCGGCGACCCACCTGTTCGGCTCGTTCGACGACGTCGACCCGGCCCGCGACTTCACCCTGTCCCCGCCGCCCGGGGCGGTCGCCGCCGAGCCGGACGCGGACACGCCGTTCACCGCCGGACCGGCCGGCTGCGGCTGCTGGCACTGACGGCACGCTCAGACACCCGTCCGCTCGGCGACGGCCCGGCACAGCCGGTCGAAGCGCCCCGCGCTCGTCAGGCTCGCCGCGGGCAACCGGATCCCGAACTCGGCCTCCACGGCGAGCACGATCTGGATCTGCCGCAGGGAGTCCCAGCCCGCGGTGAGCCCGACGCCCCCGCCGCGCACGTCCGCCGTCGTCCCGAGGACACCGCGTACGGCGGCCTCGACCCGGTCCTCCAGGCCCGACGGTCCCGCCGGCCCCGGTCCGGCGCCGGCGGGCGCCCCGGGCGCCCCGGCGGTCGCCGTCCGGGCGGCGGCGCTGGGGGCGCCGGCGGCCGGGGCCGCCCCGGGGTTCCCGTCGAGGTCGACGGTGGTGATCCCGTCGGTGGTCAGCCGGACCCGGCGGGCCGGCGCCCGGGTGTCGCCGATCTCGTCGGCGACCAGTTCCGCGACCTCCTCGGGCATCAGGGCGATCCCGGCGGGCCGGACGGCGGCCGAGTAGCGGCCCTGGACGTAGCCGGGTTCGATGACGACGGCCCGCACCCCGTACGCCCCGTGCCGGCGGTCGATGCCGTGCAGGACGCTCTCGGCGGCGGCCTTCGCCGCGATGTAGTCGGACCAGCCGCGCGGGTGGTAGCGGGTGGCCTCGGAGCCGAGCAGGACCACGCTGCCCCGTTGGCGCACCAGCATCCCGTCGAGCACGGCCTCGGCGAGGTCGCGCAGCGCGGCGTAGCCGATCTCCAGGTGTTCCCGGTGTCCGGCGGCGAGCGGCGCGGCCGCCGCGTGCACGAGGGCGACGGGTGCCAGCGCGGCCAGCTCGGCGGCGGCCTTCGCCCGGTCGGCGGGCTCGGCCAGGTCGACCGTCACCGAGTGCACGAGGGCGCCGGCCTCCTCGCAGCGGCGTACGAGGTCCTCGGCCCCGCCGCGGTGCAGCAGGGCCAGGTCCCAGCCCCGGCGGGCCAGTTCGAGGGCGACGGCCGAGCCGATGTCCCCGGCCGCGCCGGTGACCACGGCGGTCCGGGCGGCGCCCGCGGGGATCAACCGGCCGCCGGTGGTGTCGTCGGGGCGGGGCCGCGGGGCCCGTACGGTCGTGCGGACCTCCCCTTCGAGGACGACCTCGCGGCCTTGGTGGGCGACGACCCGGCAGGTCAGCACCCCGGTGCCCGGGCTGACCGCGTCCACCTTGAGGGAGTAGTCGACGGGCCGGTCGAAGGCGACGGCCCGCACGGGCCGGAAGGCGGTGTCGAGGATGACGGCGCCGGGCCCGGGGATGACCATGCCGATCAGCGCCGAGACCGGTCCGAGGACCATCACGAGGGGCACGATCGGGCCGTCGAAACCGGCCTCGTCGGCGTGCTCCGCTTCGTGGTGGACGGGGTTGTGGTCGCCGGTGACCGCGGCGAAGGCGGTGAACTCGGCCGCCGTGAAGGTGTGGCTGCCGTGGGCCACGTCGCCCGGCTCGAAGTCATGCACGGTGGTTCTCCGCCTCGGTGTGGTCGATGACGCGCAGCCACGGGGGCGCGGTGTGTTCGCCGGTCAGGTCCAGGTGCCAGCTGCCGTCGGCCTCGCCCGGGGCGAAGCCCGCGTCCGCGAACACGGTGCGGCAGGGCGCGTTGCGTTCGGTCGGCGTCACCCGCCCGGACAGCCGGGTGCCTCCGCGCGCCGTGGTCGCGGCCGCCAGCCAGCCGAGGGCGCCGGCCTCCACGCCGCGGCCCAGGACCCGGCAGGACAGCAGGTAGCCGTCCACGGTGGTGTGCGCGCCCTCGTGGGAGAGGATCAGCAGGCCGAGGTCCTCGCTCGCGCTGAACCGGTCGGCGACGGCGAGGACGAACACGTCCGAGTCGGGGGCGTCGGCCAGTCGGCGCAGCTCGGCGCGGGTGTGGCGCAGCGTGGTGGTGTTGAACTGGTTGGTCTTGGCGCACAGTTGCGCGGCGCGGGCCGCGTTGCCCTCGGTGAGCGGCGTGACGTGCAGTTCGGTGCCGAGGGAGGCGTAGAACTCCTCGACCCGGTCGAAGCCTCGTCGCCGGCGCTCGACCCGGTCGCGGGCCCGGTACTGCTCGGTGCGCCGCAGGTCGGCGTCGGTGACGCCGAAGACGGTGGTGAACGGGCTGTCCAGCAGCGCGTCGGCGTATCCGGCGGGGTCCTCGGGGAGTTCGGGGACGACGACCTGCGGGAGGAACTCGCGGACGCGGGCCCGTTCCACCGGGTTGTCGTCGAGGAACAGGACGTTGGCGAGGCCCACGTTGAGACGCTCCGCGATGTCGGCGATGGCTTCCGCCTTGGGTCGCCAGCCGATCTCGGTGGCGACGAAGTCCTCCTCGCGCAGTTCCATCGCGGGGTGTTCGCGCAGCGCCCGCAGGGCGAGGTCCTCGTCGTTCTTGCTGCACACCGCGAGGGCGATGCCTTGCGCGCGCAGCGACTTCAGGGCCCGCTGGAGCCGCAGGTGGGCGTTGCCGGGGTGGTCGGTGCCGATCTGGATGCCGTCGAGGCCGTCCTCGCCGAGGATGCCGTGCCACAGCGTGTTGTCGAGGTCGGTGACGACGACCCGCGCGGTGCGGCCGGTCACCGACAGGGTGAGCCCCCAGAACCTGCGGGCCAGGGCCCGGCTCATGGCGGCGCCGTACGGGACGCGGCCGACCAGCCAGAGCCGCTGGTCCACCAGCGGGCCGCCGCCGGTGCGGGCGATAATCGCGGCGGGCTCGACGACGTGGACGTGGTCGAGGTCGGCCAGTGCCTCGCGCAGCAGCCGGCCGGCCTCGCGCACGACCGGGGCGGCGTCGACCGCGTACGGCTGGACCTCGGCGAACGAGACGACGAACACGGGCCGGTCGGTGGTCGCGGCGTAGGCGCGCACCAGGTCGGTGTAGTGCTCCAGGGCCGCGCCGAGCCGCTCACCGTCGGCGGTGCCGGGTTCGTCGACGCCGAGGACGTCCTCCAGCCGGTCGGTGAAGAAGCTCGCGTGCGGGTCGAAGCCGCGCAGGGCCGAACCCGGGTCGTGGACCTCGCGGCCGAGCGTCCCGTACTCGGGCACGTGCAGGGCGTACGGGGCGTCGCCCAGGACCCGCCGGGCCTCGGCGGCGGTCTCGGCGGCCAGGATCTCCAGGTTGCGCGACCCCAGCAGGGCCAGCCGTACGGGTTCGGCGGCGAGCGTGCGGGCCCGGTGCTCGATGACGCGGGCCTCGCGCAACAGGGCCCAGGGGTCGTCGCCCATCAGGGCGTCACAGACCCGGGCGAGGTCGCGTGTGGAGACCGACTCGACGGCGGCGCCCCAGAGTTCGCCGGTGGTCATCGCCCCGTCGGCGCGCAGCCGGTCGAAGACCGGGGCGAAGTCCAGGGTGGAGCGCAGGGCGGTGTCGCGGACGATCATCTCCAGGTCGACGGGGACGGGGCCCGCGCCGAAGTCCGCCGTGCCGCTGACGGTCATCGGGTGCCGGTAGGGCACGGCGGCGAGTTCCTCGTAGCGGTGGACCTGCGTGCAGGAGTTCCAGGACGCGCCCAGGGTGGCGATCCGCGCGTCGTGGCGTTCGAACACCTCGAAGACGGTGCCGGCGCCGAAGGCGGTGTCCGGGGGGCAGGCCATCAGCTCGTCGGTGAGCGGGCCGGCGACCGCGAAGGAGTACACGGGGTGCGGGGTGCGGCGCACCTCGGGCAGGCCGAGGAACCACTCCACGAGGACGCCCGTGGTGGGGGCCGACGTGCGGTGGTGGTACTCCTTCGTGCGGCAGAACTCGAAGGTGACCGCCGGCAGCGCCACCGTGACGCCCTCGGCGACCAGCGCGCGCAGCGCCGCGAGCAGGTCGCCGCGCAGCCCCCGCACGTCGGTGCGGAACGCGAACAGTGAGGAGTGCAGCACCAACAGGCGGTCGGTGGGGCCCAGTACGGACCTCAGGGCGGCGTGGATCTCGTCGCGTCGGGACGGATGCACGGCCGGCGGGGGCGCGGCGGCCATCAGGGGGCGCCCGTGGCCATCGGGGCCGGGCGTTCGGCGAGGACGGCGGCGAGGGCGGCGGTCAGCGCCGCGTTCTCGTCGGGGGTGCGGCAGGACAGCCGCAGGTAACGGTCCCCGTCCGGCATGGACTTGCCGCCGCAGTCCTTGATCAGGATGCCGTGGTCGGCGAAGGTGCGGCGCACGACGTCGAGGGCCGAGGCGCCTTCGGGCAGCCGCACCATCACGTAGTTGGCGTCGGGCGGGTACACCTCGACGCCGGGAAGCCCGGCGAGCAGGTCGGCCATCGCGTCACGGTCGTCGCGGACCCGGGCGCAGCTCGCGGTGAACGCGTCGCGGTAGCGGGGCAGCAGGCGCAGGAAGCACTCGGCGAAGCCGTTGACGTTCCAGATGGGCAGCGCGGCGCGGACGGCGGCGACGAACGCGAGGTCGGCGGAGAGCAGGTAGCCCAGGCGCAGTCCGCCGATGCCGTAGACCTTGCTCATGCTCTTGACCACGGTCAGGCCGGGGAGCTCGGCGAGGTCCGGCTCCAGGCTGTGGCCGGGCGCGCAGAAGTCGACGAAGGACTCGTCGACGACGAGGCGGATGTCGTGATCGGCGAGGCGGTGGGCCAGGTCGACGAGGTCGGCACGGGGCACGGCCATGGAGGTGGGGTTGTTGGGCGAGGTGATGATGACCGCGGCGACACCGGCCCGGCGGGCCTCCTCGGCGACCAGGGCCGCGTCCATGGTGAAGGCGGGTGCCGGCAGGTGGATGCGGTGGATGTCGGCCTCGTCGAAGACGGCCTCGTACTCGTTGAAGCCGGGCACGACCAACCCGACGCGGCCGAGCAAACCGCCCAGGATCTTGATGAGTTCCGAGGCCCCGTTGGCGACGACGAGCCGTTCGGACGGCTGGCGCACCACCGCGCCGAGCAGCCGCTGGAGCGCCTGGTGGCCCATCGGGTAGTGCACGAGCGCGTCGCGGAAGTCCCGCGCGAGTTCGTCGACGAGCTCGGTCGGCGGGAAGTACAGGTTGTAGAGCAGGCGGTGGTCGATGAGGTCGTAGCGCCAGTAGCCGCCGTGCAGGTTCTCCAGCATGGTGAGGCGGTCGTCGGAGGCGGAGAACAGGTACTCGGCGGCGCCGTGGTCGGTCAGGTCGTCGACCTCGTACCAGCGCACCGCCCCGCAGTCGACGCCGCGCACCGGGAAGCGACCGGCGGTGACGGTGTCGGCGATGACCAACTCGTAGTAGGCGCCGTGCCCGCCGTCGGCTATCAGGGCCTCCAGCGCCGGTACGAACTCCTCGCGCAGGTACCGCTCGCGCAGCAGGTGCACGTTGACGGTCTTGAAGGTCGTGGCCAGGTCGAGTTCGGGTCCCTGTCGCGCGGGCAGCAGCATCTCCTCGACGGTGCCGTCCTCGCGGAGGGTGACGACGGTGCCGTTCATGGTCGGCCGGAACGGGGCGACGGCGGTGACCACGTCGCCCTCGGCCCCGACGAGCGCGCCGAGCAGTTCGCCGTCGAAGACGACGTCCCCCTCGACCAGGTACACGTCCTGGTCGAGGTGCTTGTGCGCCAGCCACAGCGAGTACGCGTTGTTGGTGGTGCGGAACGCGTCGGACTCGATGTAGCTGACGTCCATGCCGGCGAAGCTCTCGCCGACGGTCGTCCGTACCTCGTCGGCGAGGTAGCCGACGACGAGCACGGCCTCGCGCACGCCGGCCGCCGCGAGGTTCTCCAGGGTGCGGATCAGGATCGGCTTGCCGGCCACCGTCAGCAGCGGCTTGGCGGTGTCGAGTCCGAGTCGGCGGCCCAGGCCGGCGGCCAGGACAACGGCCTTGGTGGGCCTGTTCATGCGTGGATCTCCCCCGTAGTCGTCACGTGGTGCAGCAGGTCGGCGAGAACGATCTCGCCGATGTCGTGCTGGTAGAGCCAGACGCCGTCCGCCCGACGGGTGTAGCTGGGCTCGCCGCCCACCTCGGCGGACGGGGCCAGTCCGGCGCCGAGCCCGTAGGCGATCAGGCGCGGGTGCGGGACTCCGTGGACGTCGACCAGGTGTCCCTGGTCGGTGACCTCGGTGCCGGTGGGGCCGGTGGCGGCGGTGAGCACGGCGCCGTCCGGGTGGCTGAGTCGCGGCAGGTTCGCCTCGAACCCGTTGGCCATGACGATGACGTCGGCCTCGGCGAGGGCCTGCCGGGCGGCGTCCGGTGCCCCGGGCGCCCCGGCCCGGACCAGGCGCACGGGGGCGGGGCCCGGGCCCCGCAGGCCGAGGGCGGCGGCGGCGAGCTCGTGGGCCCGGCCGCGCAGGCCTCCGTAGCGGTTGACGCGCCCGTTGGCCGGACAGACGTCGAGGACCGGGTCGAAGGCGTAGCCGTCGGCCCGCGCCTCTTCGGCGCCGCTGTAGAAGAGGCGCAGGTCGCTGCGGTGGATCAGGGTGACCTCGGCCGCGTCGGACGCCAACAGGTCGACGACGGACCAGGCGCTGTGGGAGCCGCCCACGACCACGGCCCGACCGTGCGCGGCGGGCAGCCGGCGGCGGGCGTCGATGAACGACTCGGAGTGGAAGACCCGGTCCTGGTGCGGGGCCAGGCTCAGCCCGGGCACGATCTCCGCACGGTCGAACCCGGCGAGCGGCCGGCCGCCGGTGGCGATCACGGCACGGCGGGCCCGCAGTTGCCGACCTTCGCCGGTGGTGACGACGACCCCGTCGTCATCGGTGAGGGCGATCGCGTCGACCCGGTCGGCGACGTACGCGCAGCGCGGGTGGGCCTCCAGCAGTGCGCGGACCACCGCGCCGAGGCGGGTGAGGAACGGCGCGACGACCGACAGCGGCGGGTGTTCGTCGGCGTGCCCGCGCAGCAGCGCGGTCTCGGGCAGGTCGCGCAGCGCGGCGAACGGTGAGTCGTCCCCGAGTCCGTCGAGACACTCCAGGAAGGGGCCGCCGAGCGAGTTCGCGCCGATGCGGTAGTGCGCGAGGCCGCCGGGGCCGAGCGGTCCGGGCTCCACGAGGGCGATTCCCCGGTCGAGGAGTTCGCCGAGCCGGCCGTTCCTCGCCGCGGTGACGATCGGTCCGAGTCCGGCGGGTCCGCCGCCACAGAATACGAACGCGAAGGAATTATCAGCAGACGGCAAGAGACTTTCCCCCAAGAAATGGACAACGGTCCGCACACAACCATCCGTCCATTTAGGTCGAATCAGGACGGAGAAGTGCGAACCGAGTGCGGACCAAACCAAACATGCGGTGAACGAAAGGTCAAGACCTCAAGATCATCCATGGAGGGATCACCAAGACGGCTTCACCCGGGGAGGGTTGACGCCCCTGTGGTTAGATGACGCCCCACGAGTCGAGGAGTGTCGCAAATGGCCAGGGTCAGCGTCTGCGTGCCGGTGTACAACCGCCCGCAGGAGGTGGAGCGAGCGGTGCGGAGCGCCCTCGAACAGACCTTTAGCGACATTGAAGTCATCGTCGTCGACAACGCGAGCACCGACTCCACGTGGGACGTCATCACCGAATTGGCCGAATCCGATCCGCGTGTCCGGGCATACCGGAACGATTCCGTGATATCGCGGGTGCGGAACTGGCGCCGGGCCGTGGAACTCGCCGAGGGCGAATACGTCAAACTGCTCTTCTCCGACGACTGGATCTCCCCCGAGGCCGTCGCCCGCTCGGTGGAGGTCCTCGACCGCGAGCCCCGCACCGGCTTCGTCTTCACGGCGATGACATGGCACTACCAGGAGCCCGAAACCTGCTACCGGCGGCAGGAGGGGCCCATGGACTCCCTCGAGTTCCTGATCCGCTCCGCCACCGTCGAGGACCAGGTACCGGTCAGTGCCTCCTGCACCCTCGCCCGGCGCGCCGACCTGCTCGACGCCTTCGAGGAGGAACTCCCCAACCGGCTACCGTTCGACTTCAGTCACGGGCTCGGCCTCGACGGCACCCTCCTGTGGCGCATCGCGGACCGCTACCGGTACGTCCACCACCTCGCCGCCGACCTCGCGCACTCCGCCGACCCGCACGCCGGCGAGCCCAACACGCGCCAGCAGATCGGCGCGGAGCAGCGCGAGATGATGTGGTGGGCCTACCGCAACGCCTTCGCCCAGACCCTGCTGGCCTCGCGCCGGCCCGCCACCCACCTGCGCGCCCTGCGCGCGGCCCTCCTGGTCTCCTGCGTCCCGCTGCGCCCGACGCCCACCGCCCGCCGCAACTTCCGCCTCTTCCGCACGATGCTCCCGACCACGTGGTGGCGCGTCACCCCCTGGGCCGCCCCGGTCCGCCCCCTGGTGACCCGCCGGCTGCGCGACCCCTTGGACCCGACGATCCCGCTGTAGGGGGCGGGGGGCTCCGGTCGACGCCGCAGCCGGCCCGGGTGCGGGCCGAGTGCGGCGTCGACTACACGTACTCCAACACGATCGCGGCATCGACGGCCGCGACCGTCTCCCGCAGCGCCGCGTGGTCGGCGACGGCCCCGTGCACCGTGCCGAGATGGCCCTCCGTACCGGCCCGCCAGTGCAGTTCCCGACCCGCTTCGGCATCCACCTTGACCTGCCAGACCCCTTCCAGCGCGGCCACCTCGTCCAGCCCGCTCACCCCCGCGAGGGTCTGCCCGCCCTCCGTCGCCGGCGGGGTCACGAAGTACACGAACTCGACGCCGCCGAAGGACGGTTCCGGCACCTCCAACGGCATCCCGAGCGCCGCCCGCAGCGCGGCCCGCAGCAGGTCGAAGCGGGCCGACCTCCGCAACAGGGCGCCGACGTAGCCGCCCATCCGACCGTTGACCTCGATCAGGCGCGGCCCGTCGGGCGTCAGCTTGATCTCCACGTGCGTCACGCCGTCGGTGATGCCGAGCCCCCGCACGGAGGCCTCCGTCAGCGCGTACACCTCCCGTTCCAGCCCGCCCGCCAGACAGGCCGGCTGAAACATGCCGGTCTCCCGGAACGGCTCGGCGAGCGGCAACTTCCCCGTCACGCACACGTGGCGCAGCACGCCGCCCGAACTGACGGACTCCACCGACACGTAGTCCCCGAACCCCGGCCCGGCCGCCTCCGGATCCCCGGCCAGGAACTCCTCCACCACGAACTCCGCTCCCCCGCCCGCAAGGAACCGACCCGCCCGCTCCATCGCCTGCTCGTGGGTGTCGACCCGGCAGGTGTCCACGCTCCCGGCGCCGCTCCGCGGCTTGATCACCGCCGGCAGCCCGACCTCGGCCAGGGCCCCCGGCACCTCCTCCACGACCCTCACGGCCACGCACCGCGTCGACTGCACCCCGGCCTCCCGCAGCCGCGCCCGCTGCCGCTCCTTGTCGACGAGTCCCTCGACGACCTCCGGACTGTGAAACACCAACCCGCACGCCGCGGCCAACTCCGCCGTCCACGCCAGCCGGTACTCGCTGAAGGTCGTGATCCCCTCGACGCCCAACTCGGCGAGCGCCTTGGCCCGTTCCTCCGCCCCGAGCCCGGAGACGTCCAACACCTCACCCACCTCCCCGAGCCCCGTCGCGACCCCCGCGTCGTCACAAACAAACACCACACCGCACAACTTGCGTGCGGAGGCCAGCACTTCAACGGCGCTGGCGGAACCCCGGTCGAACACCACGGCAAGCAAAGGAAGTCTGCGCATCCCCCCACGCTACGCGTCCCCGTCCGAGGCCCGTCAGTCGAGCGCGACGGGGGCCCCGACCGCGGCCACGCCGTCCAACGCCCCGGCCCCGGGGACCGCAGGGTGGGTCAGTCCCCCTTGGGCAGGCTCGCGTAGGAGAACGCGCACCGGACCCGACCGTCCACCGCGGGCACGAGGCGTACCTGTTCCGCCGGCATCTGGAGCGCCTTGCCCGCCGGCTCGTCCCACAGCGACACCGTTCCCCCGGCCTCGCCGAACGAGACGTACGGCCGCTCAGGGTTGAGGGTGCCGCCCCGGCTGCTGAGTTTCGCCGCGGGGACGGTCGGCTCCACGCACATCCACTCCGGCTCCACGCCGAAGTAGGAGGGCAGGTCCGCCTTCTGCGCCGCGGCGGCGCGCAGGTCCTTCACCGCGTCGCCCGCCGAGTCCAACGCCCAGAGCCCGCACAACACCACCACCACCGCCTGAGTGACGACGTACAGGGGGACCCCGAGCCGCTCGATGGGGCTGACGATCGGCGCGTGCACGTGCTTCGCGATGCCCCACACCGCCGGTACGAACAGGATGAAGCTCAGCAGGCTCAGGAGCTTCAACGCCGAAGCGGCCTGCCAGATCGCGGGGACATCGAGGTCATCGGGGGTCACATCGAGACTGTCCGCGTACATCGCGTGCATCACCGACCCGGAGGCCACCACGCAGGACGCCACGAGCGCGAACGCCACCGGCGCCGCCCAGGCGAGCCATTCGCCCCACGTCCACTGGCGGACCAACAGCCAGATCCCCCCGGTCGTCGCCGCGACGGCGACGACCGACACTATCTGCACGGGAGTCCAGCCCCGCCTGTCCCCCATGTCCGCGCCGAAGGCGACGGCGAGGAGGAACCCCGCTGCGGCGCCCCACACCAGGAGGCTCCCCGCGCGGCCCCCGGCCGCGAACACGCCGTGCGCGAGTCGGGCGCCCCGGACAAGACACCACGCCGCGAGGCCCGACCACACCCACGTCCGCACCCCATCGTGCTGCCGGGCGACCACGGCACAGAAGATCATGGCGAGGGTCCAGGCCATCACGCGCGCCGTGCGACGGTGCTGGTCCTCTTCGCGACGCATCACGATGTGCGGGCGCTCCCGGCCGTACTGCGCCCTCACGTCGGTGTCGGCGTCGTGGGCGGAACCGCCGGGCAGCGTCATGCGGGAGAGCCGGCGAGCCTCCGAGGCCGTGCCCGTCACCACCGTTCCGGTGTCGCGCCGGCCGCGCCCCTCCGAGAATCGAGCACGTGCCACCGCCCCGGCGCGGCGCAGTCGTTCCGTCGGTGTCACCGGCCTCGGAACCGGTACCCGGCTCGGCCTGCCGGCCACCGTATGCGCGCGCCAGCCGGTCAGTTGCTCCCGATCCCGGTCCATCGGATCACTGCGCCGGGCGTACATCTCCAGCTTGGCCGCCCGGGCCAGCCGCTGCACCTGCCAGACGGCCGCCTGCTCGGTACGCCGATTGCGCGCCCCGAAGAACCGCACCTCGACGCAGTACAGCCGGGCCGGGACGTCCGCGCTCAGGACACCCCGCGACGCGCCCTCGCCCCGCGCGAAGGAATCGACGACGGGCCAGCCCCGCAGCTCGAACCCCCGCTCCGCCTCGTCCCAGTCGCGCCGCTCCCCCCGCACCTCGACGAGCACCAACACCCGCTGGTCATAACGCTTCCCCGGCATCAGCTCCCCCTCCCCACCCCACAAGAATCCCTCAGCCCACCCGACGCACCAAACAGCCGCCGCCGCGACGGCGCACCCGAACGTGGACGGCTGACCGGGCCCCTGCGCCACGGCGGGGCGGTTCAGCCGAAGGTGACGGGGCCGGTGCGGCCCTCCAGGAGGTCCTTCGTGGAGTGCAGGTCTTGAGCTGCTCAGGGGCGTCGACGATGGGCACGTCTCAGCCCCCCGACCCGTAGCGGCTGAGCTCAGGCAGTGGTCGACGTCGCCGATGATATTGGTCAAGGCCAGCAGGATCTCCGGCGACAGGTCCCTCAGGCAGACGTGCAGCACCAGCGGGTTGTGGTCGAACCACGCGGGATCCGTGACGTGGGGGACCCCGGCACCATCGCGAAGACCACCAGGTCGGACCCGCGGATCAGCTCCTCGCCCGGTCGTGCGGGGTGGCTTCCTCGGCTCCGACGTCCAGCCCGTGGCGGCGAGGTAGGTGGACGTAGCGCGCGATGAGGCGGACGCCGAGGAAGCCGACCCTGCGGGGGCGACCGTGGTGCCGGGTGAGGGCATCCGCCTCGAGGGCCGCGCAGGCCGCCGTGCGGGCGGCGCTGATGATCGAGGACTCAGGACACGCGATCGGATACCCGGTGCCCTGGTGGTCGAGCAGCAGTACGGCCGGGGCCCGGGGTGTTCCCGCGGCACTCGGACCAGGCCGCTGCGTGTGCGAAAGCCTCTCGCCCCCGCCCCGAGGAACCGGAAATTGGACCGCCGCAGGTCAGTCGACATGGGTTAAACCCTGGATATCAACCAGTCGTGGCGCATTCGTCCATCGAATACCTCCATATGGAGCTTCACCGCGCCGGACGGAAATGGCGCCGCAGGGCTTACCGCTCAGTGGTGCTCGAGCACCCGCTCCGGCCGCGGGGACGCGACCGTCCGGCGCCGGTGGTACGCGAGGGCCGAGACCGCCAGGAACGGGGCCCAGGCCAGCAACGGGGCGTAGGAGGCGACGAGGAGGACCTCCTGGGTCGCGGAACCCGTGAGGCTGCCCGAAGTCAGGCTGCGCGCCTGGACGACGCCGACCAGTCTCCGGACCTCCACCTACGGGGGCCATCCGTCTCCCCCGGACGGGGGAGGAGCCGGTTGCCTGCCCGGCGCAACCGTGGGAGCCGGTTCCGCGCAGCACGGGAAGAGCCGGCCGGATGTCCTCAAGAGTGACATGGGGCGATCGGACCGGGCCGGTTGGCGACGGGAGTTCCGGGGCTCTGTCTACAACCTGTCGGCAACCAAGCTCGGATCCTTCAATTCCGCCCCAGCACACAAGACTTGACGCCCGGCATTGTGCCGCTGCCGCCCTGACAACGGGCGGCCAATGGTGCTGACCTGCCGCGAACCCGCGGCTTCGCACCCAATCCACTTCCAAAGGCCCCCAGCAGGAGACTCCGGCAGCCATCGTGGTCTTCCAGCGCAACGACGGCGCCGCACTGACGGATGCCGACAAGGCCACCGTCGCGGAGATCACCGGAGACCTTCAGACCAAACGGTACGAGACCCTGAAGAACGTCGCGACCTCGCCCGAGGCGGTGTCCAAGGACGGGAAGACGACCCTCGCGACAATCGTCTCCGCCGAGAAGGATCCGGCGGCCGAAGCCGGCCTGGAGTCGATCCGCCAGCTGCGCTCGGACGGCAACGACCAGCTCCGGGGCGGCGAGCCGAAGATGGGTGTCACGGGTCCCGCGGCCCTGACGGTCGACGCCTGACCTAGGTGGTGAAGCTGCCGCACTGGCGCACCGGGTCGACCTCGAACAACGACCGGAACACGAAGTGCTTGTCGGTATGGCCGCACACCACCAGATCCGGCGACACGGACTCGATGACCAGGGGCCCGAACTTGCGCCCCACCGCCAGGTGGACCGGCCGGCCGTAGTTCCGTTCCTGGGAGCCGAACCCGAAGGGAGACCGAGCCCCCGGTCGCGTACCGACAGCACGAGATCGAGCCACCGTGGGGCCGACTCCAGGACCAGTGAACAGAAACGGGGCGCGTCCCTCGGTTCCGGGAGCGCGACACCGTACTTGTCGATGTAGTCGATGCGGCCGAGGTGGTTGGGCGTCATGGCGGCCGTCGGGGCCACCAACAGCGGAAAAGCCGTCTCCCGCACCCGGGCTGCAGCCCGGGTGCGGGAGACGGCTTTTCGTACTGACGATCCATCAGAGAACGCTTCGTGTGCGTCAACCGGGCGTCACGACATCACCCTCAACGCGCACAGCGCACATCGTGCGCACGGCTCCACCCTGCAGCTCAGGCGTCCTTGGCCACGCGCTCCAGGATCGCCACGCACTCCACGTGGTGCGTCATCGGGAAGAGGTCGAAGGCGCGGAGGGTGCGGGGCTTGTAGCCCGCCTCGGCGAAGTACGCCAGGTCGCGCGCCAGGGCCGCCGGGTCGCAGGCGACGTACGCGATGCGGCGCGGGGAGAGGCCGGCGACCTGGCGGACCGTCTGCTTGCCGGCGCCGGCGCGAGGCGGGTCGAGGACGACGAGGTCGCACTCGGTGATGCCGGTCTTCGGGAGGATCTGCTCGACCTTGCCCTGCTCGATGCGTACCCGGGGGAAGTCCGCCAGGTTGTGGCGGGCGTCCTCCACGGCGCGCTTCGTGGACTCGATGCCGAGCACGGCGCCGGTTTCGCCGAGGCGCTCCGCGAGGGCGCCCGCGAAGATGCCGACGCCGCAGTAGAGGTCGAGGGCCATCTCACCCTTGCGCGGCATCAGGCCCTGCATGACGGCCTTGATCAGGGTGTCGGCGGCCTGCGGGTGGACCTGCCAGAAGCCGCCCATGCCGACGCGGTAGGTGCGGCCGTCGGCGCGCTCGCGCACGAAGGGGCGGCCGTGGACGCGGTGGACGCCGCCGTCCTTCTCCTCGACGCGCAGCACCGAGACGGGCTTGTCCAGCTCCACGAGGGGGAGACGGCCGCCGGGGCGGGGGGTCAGGACGATCTGACGGTCCTGGGAGCCGGTCGCCGCGATGGCCTCCACCGACGCCATCTGCGGCCAGTCCTGCTTCTCGATGCCGAGTTCCGAGACCCCGGGCGCCGCGATCATACAGTGGTCGATCAGCTCGATGTCGTGCGAGCGGTGCTTGCGCAGGCCGGCGTTGCCGTCGTCGTCGATGGCGAACTGGACGCGGGTGCGCCACTGCGGGACCTCGCCGGCCGGGAGCTTGTCGCCCTCGGCGGGCATGACGGTGCCGTCCCAGCCGGCGTCCTCCGGGGTGAGCCCGGCGAGGCGCAGCAGCTGTTCGGCGATGACATCGCCCTTGAGGCGGCGCTGGGCGCCCGGCTTGGCGTGCTGCCAGTCGCAACCGCCGCACTTGCCGGGGCCGGCGTACGGGCAGGGGGCCGCGACGCGGTCCTTGGAGGCGTCCAGCACGGTGATCGCGTCGGCGCGCAGGAAGCGGGAGTCGACGTCGCCCTCGGTGACCTTCGCGATGACCTTCTCGCCCGGCAGGGTGTGGCGGACGAACAGGACCCGGCCGTCCGCGTTGCGCGCGATGCAGTGGCCTCCGTGCGCGACGGGCCCGACCTCGACCTCGAACTCCTCCCCGACCAGTGACTGCTTCTCGTTCTGCTCGGTCATGGTGGGGAGGCTCCAGGAGATCAAGGAAGGCAAAAGGAAAACGGCCGGACGACCGACCCACCAGTTTACGTGGATCTCGTCCGGCCGTTCACCACCGGCGCCGGGCCCCCGCCGCCGCTACTTCACCACCGGCGCCGGGCCCCCCGCCGCCGCTACTTCCCCGCCGAGTCCTTCGACCGCGGCGACCGCGGCGGCTTCGGCGGCCGGGGCGTGTCGACCGGTCCGCGGCGGACGGCGCCCGGGGCGTTCCATTCCTGCCGCTTCTTGGCCCGCCGCTTCGCCAGCTCGGAGGACTCCAGCTGGTAGGGCACGGAGGTGACCATCACGCCCGGCGTGAACAGCAGCCGGCCCTTGAGCCGCAGCGCGCTCTGGTTGTGGAGCAGGTGCTCGTACCAGCGGCCGACGACGTACTCCGGGATGTAGACGCTGACGGCGTCGCGCGGGTTCTCGCTGCGCAGGCCCTTCACGTACTCGACGACCGGCCGGGTGATCTCGCGGTACGGCGAGTCGAGGATCTTCAGCGGGACGTTGATCCCGCGCCGATCCCACTCGGTGCGCAGGGCCTTCGTCTCGACGGGGTCGACGCTGATGCTCAGCGCTTCGAGGGTGTCGGAGCGGGTCAGCTTGGCGAACGCGAGGGCGCGCAGCGTGGGCTTGTGGACCTTGGAGACCAGGACGATGGAGTGGACGCGCGAGGGGCGGACGCTGTCGTCGCTGGGGCCTTCGGCCGCCGCGATCTCGGCGGAGACCCGGTCGTAGTGCTTGCGGATCGCGGTCATCGTTCCGTAGAAGATCACCATGCCCAGCAGGGCGACCCAGGCGCCGTGGGTGAACTTCGTGGCGAGGACGACGACCAGCACCATGCCGGTGAAGAAGGCGCCGAAGGTGTTGATGGCCCGGGAACGGTGCATCCGGCGGCGGGCGGCGACGTCGCGCTCGGTGCGCAGGTGGCGGTTCCAGTGCCGGACCATGCCGATCTGGCTCAGCGTGAAGGAGACGAAGACTCCGACGATGTAGAGCTGGATGAGCTTGGTGGAGTCGGCGTCGTAGAGCCACACCAGCAGCATGGCGGCGCCCGCGAGCAGGACGATGCCGTTGGAGAAGGCGAGCCGGTCGCCGCGGGTGTGCAGCTGGCGCGGCAGGTACCGGTCCTGGGCGAGGATCGAGCCGAGCAGCGGGAAGCCGTTGTAGGCGGTGTTGGCGGCCAGGAAGAGGACGAGCGCGGTCGCCGCCGCCAGGACGATGAACAGGAAGCTGCCCTCGCCGAAGACGGCTTCGCCGACCTGGGAGATCACCGGGTGCTGGACGTAGTCGGAGCCGACCGGGACGCCGTCCTGGAGGAGGTCGGCGGCGGGGTTCTCCGCCATCCGCACGTTGCTGGCCATGGCCAGGCCGATGATGCCGCAGAACATCGTGACGGCCAGGGCGCCCATCAGGGCCAGGGTGGTGGCCGCGTTCTTGCTCTTGGGCTTGCGGAAGGCGGGGACGCCGTTGCTGATGGCCTCGACGCCGGTGAGCGCGGCGCAGCCGGAGGAGAAGGCGCGCAGCAGCAGGAAGACGAGGGCGAATCCGGCGAGTCCCTGGTGCTCGGGTTTGATCTCCAGATCGGCCGTGGGCGCCTTCATGGTCTCGTCGAGGACGATGCCCCGGTAGGCGCCGTAGGCGATCATGACGAAGACGGCGCCGACGAAGATGTACGTCGGAATCGCGAAGAGGTTTCCGGATTCTTTGACTCCGCGCAGATTCATCAGCGTGAGCAACAGAATCATGACCATCGCCGAGAGCACCTTGTGCTCGATGACGAAATCGACGGCCGAGCCGAGGTTCTCGACTCCGGAGGAGATCGACACGGCCACGGTGAGGACGTAGTCGACGAGCAGGGCGCTCGCCACGGTGAGGCCGGCCTTGGGTCCGAGGTTGGTGTTGGCCACCTCGTAGTCGCCGCCCCCGCTGGGGTACGCGTGGACGTTCTGCCGGTAGGAGGCGACCACGGTGAACATCAGGACGACGACGGCGGCCGCGATCCAGGGGCTGAAGTGGTACGCCGACACACCCGCGATCGACAGGACCAGCAGCACTTCACCGGGGGCATATGCCACGGAGGACAGCGGGTCGGATGCGAACACGGGCAGGGCGATCCGCTTGGGGAGGAGCGTTTCCCCGAGGCGGTCGCTGCGTAGCGCCCGGCCGATCAGGATCCGTTTGGGCACGTCGGTCAGTTTGGACACGCAGAGGATCGTAAGCGTTCGAAATCGGGCTGACGAACCCCCCGCCCGTTCTCGGGGCAATGAGGCACCGCCTGGACCCCAAATGGTCACACTGGTGACCGCCCGTGTGTAGCTTGGCCCATGGTCTGAGACCCTGTTTAGCCAGAGCATGCAATGAGGCTGGAAACCAGCGAGTCGCTGTCAGCCGGAAGGACGGCCGTGCACATCGTCATCATGGGCTGCGGAAGAGTGGGCTCTGCCCTCGCGCAGACCCTGGAACAGCAGGGGCATACGGTCGCCGTCGTCGACCAGGACCCCACCTCATTCCGCCGGCTCGGAGCATCGTTCGGCGGCCGTCGCGTCACCGGTGTCGGCTTCGACCAGGACACGCTGCGAGAGGCCGGGATCGAGGACGCGGGAGCCTTCGCGGCGGTCAGCAGTGGTGACAATTCCAACATCATCGCCGCGCGCGTGGCCCGCGAGATGTTCGGCGTCGAGAACGTCGCCGCCCGCATCTACGACCCCAAGCGCGCCGAGGTCTACCAGCGGCTCGGCATCCCCACCGTCGCGACCGTACGGTGGACCGCCGATCAGATGCTGCGCCGGCTGCTGCCGTCGGGTGCCGAACCCCTGTGGCGCGACCCGAGCGGAGGTGTGCAGCTCGCCGAGGTGCACACCTCCGCCGCGTGGATCGGGCACAAGGTCAGCCGGCTCCAGGAGGAGACCGGCGTCCGCGTCGCGTTCCTCACCCGGCTGGGCGAGGCCATGCTGCCGACTTCACAGACCGTCCTCCAGGAGGGCGACCTCGTCCACGTGATGATGCGTACGGACGAGATCGACAAGGTGGAGGCGGCCTTCGCCGAGGGGCCTGAGGAGGCACACGCATGAGGGTCGCGATCGCCGGAGCCGGCGCCGTGGGTCGTTCCATCGCGGGCGAGCTGCTGGAGAACGGCCACGAGGTGCTCCTCGTGGACAAGGCACCGACCGCCATCTCCGTGGAGCGGGTGCCGCAGGCCGAATGGCTGCTGGCCGACGCCTGCGAGATCACCTCGCTCGACGAGGCCGCGCTGCAGCGCTGCAACGTGGTCATCGCCGCCACCGGTGACGACAAGGTCAACCTCGTCGTCTCCCTGCTCGCCAAGACCGAGTACGGGGTCCCCCGGGTCGTGGCGCGCGTCAACAACCCGAAGAACGAGTGGCTCTTCAACGAGTCCTGGGGCGTCGACGTGGCCGTCTCCACGCCCCGCCTGATGTCCGCCCTCGTCGAGGAGGCCGTCAGCGTCGGTGATCTGGTGCGGCTGCTGCGCTTCAGCCACGGCGACGCCAACCTGGTCGAGCTGACCCTGCCCCCGGACTCCTCGGTCGCGGGCACCCAGATCGGCGAGATCACCTGGCCCGAGGACACCTCGCTCGTCACCATCATCCGCGGCAACCGGGTCCTCACCCCGCACGGCGAGGAAACCCTGGAGCCCGGAGACGAACTGCTGTTCGTCGCGGCGCAGGCCCGCGAGGAACAGCTGGAGGACCTCCTCCAGGCCCGGAACTAGGAACCGGGGCCGGGGAACCCGAACCCGCGTACGCCGAAGGGGCGGAGCAGCCGACCGGCCGCTCCGCCCCTTCGGCGTACACCCGCGGTGCGGGGCCGCGTCAGACCCCGCGTTCGCGCGCCGCCTTGGCCGCCTTCTCGGCGGCCTCCTCGGCCTCGTACTCGGCGATGACGTCGATCGGCGGCGGCGCCTTCGCCAGGAACAGCCAGGTGAAGTAGACGGCCAGCACCATCGGCGGGAGTTTGAGCGCGATCAGGACCCAGCCCAGCTGGGTCGCGTCGCCCCACCAGTACAGCGGGAAGAGGATCGCGTACTTGGCCAGGAAGATCAGGCCCCAGGCCAGGCTGGCCTTCGTGTACGCCTTCTTGCGCCCGGGGTTGCGGGTGCGCCAGGACAGGTTCTCCTTGAAGACCGGTCCGAGCATGACGCCGAGCAACGGGAAGCCGGCCAGCGCGGAGACGGTGAACGCGACGCCGAGACCGGCGCCGTAGATCATGCCGGGCAGGTAGAAGCCCTTGGCGTCGCCCGTGAACAGGGCGAAGGCCACGCCCACGCCGACGCCGAAGACGCCGCTGAAGGCGTGCTTGACGGTGTCCTTGCGCAACAGCCGCACGACCACGAGGAGGACCGCGACCGCGCCCGCCGCGATGGCGGACGACTTCACGTCCTTGTTGATCGTGTAGATCATGACGAACAGCAGGCCGGGGAGCATCGTCTCCACGGTCCCGCGGATGCCGCCGAAGGCGTCGAACAGCGCCGCCTGCGTCACGGCCTTCTGGTCGTCCCCCACCGGGCCCTCGGGCGTGGTGGGCTTGTCGAGTGACGTCACCGTCAGTGCTCCTGTCCGAGCGGTCGGAGTTCGTACTTCGGGTTGAAGAGCACCCGGCGCCCATGACTCATCGAGATCCGCCCGGAGGCGATCATGCGCCGCCCGGGCTCGATTCCCACGATCGAGCGACGTCCGAGCCACACCACGTCCAGCGCGGCCGAGCCGTCGAACAGTTCCGCTTCCAGTGCGGGCACTCCCGCGCGCGGCCTCAGGGTGACGGTCCGCAGGGTGCCCGTCACCTTGACTATCTGGCGGTCGTGGCAGTCGCAGATCCGCGTGCACCCAGCCGCTTCTGCGTCCTCCTGCAGCTCCGCCGAATGCAGCTCCTCCTGGGAGGTGGACAGCCGCTCCATCATCCGGCGGAACCGGCCCGCCGGCCTGGCCGGCTTCTGGGGCTTGTCTGGACGCGGTTCAGCACTCATACGGGAAGCCTACCGGCGCCCCCGCTACCTCTCGAAGCGGTATCCCATGCCCGGCTCGGTGATGAAGTGCCGCGGGTGCGAGGGGTCGGCCTCCAGCTTGCGGCGCAGTTGGGCCATGTAGACCCGCAGGTAGTTGGTTTCCGTGCCGTAGGAGGGCCCCCAGACCTCCTGGAGGAGCTGCTTCTGGCTGACCAGCTTCCCGCCGTTGCGGACCAGCACCTCCAGCAGGTGCCACTCGGTGGGGGTCAGGCGTACGTCGCGCCCCGCGCGCACCGCCTTCTTGGCGGCGAGGTCGACGGTGAACCCCTCGGTCCGCACGATCACCTCGTCCCCGCCCGCGCCGGCCGCGGGTTCGGCCCGGCGGACGGCGGCGCGCAGCCGCGCCAGCAGTTCGTCCATGCCGAAGGGCTTGGTGACGTAGTCGTCGGCGCCCGCGTCGAGGGCCTCGACCTTCTCGTCGGAGGTGTGGCGGGCGGAGAGCACGAGGATCGGCACCCGGGTCCAACCGCGCAGCCCCCTGATCACCTCGATCCCGTCCATGTCGGGCAGCCCGAGGTCGAGGACGACCACGTCGGGGTGGCGGGCGGCGGCGAGCTCCAGGGCTCCCGCGCCGTCGGAGGCGGCGTCGACCTCGTAGCGACGCGCCTTGAGGTTGATCACGAGGGCCCGGACGATCTGCGGTTCGTCGTCCACCACGAGCACCCGGGTCATCGGGGTCCTGCTTTCTGTCGTTCGGGGTCGGCTGCCGTGTCCACGCGCGGGGATCCGGCCCGGGTCGCGGCCGGCGGGCCGTCGGGCGGCGGCCGGTCCCGGCCGGCCGCGCGCAGGGTGAGCACCATCGTCAGCCCGCCGCCGGGGGTGTCCTCGGCGGCGAGGCTGCCGCCCATGGCCTCGGCGAAGCCCCGGGCGACGGCGAGGCCGAGGCCCACGCCGGCGCCGCGGGGGGCGTCCCCGTAGCGCTGGAAGGGGGCGAAGATGCGGTCCTTGGCCTCGTCGGGGACCCCCCGGCCGCGGTCGACGACCCGTACCTCGACCCGGTCGCCGAGGAAACTGGCGGCGACGAGCACGGGCTGCCCGACCGGGCTGTACTTGACGGCGTTCTCCACCACGTTGGCCACGGTCCGCTCCAGCAGCCCCGGGTCCACCGCCACCATGGGCAGGGTCTCGGGCACGTCGAGCAGCACGCTGTCCTCCGGTACGCCGCCCAGCGCCATCGGAACCACCTCGTCGAGGTCGATCTCGCGGATCAGCGGGGTCACCGTCCCGGTCTGGAGCCGGGACATGTCGAGCAGGTTGCCCACCAGGTGGTCGAGCCGGTCGGCGCCGTCCTCGATGCCCTCCAGCAGTTCCGCCCGGTCCTCCTCGGACCACTCGACGTCGTCGGAGCGCAGGGAGCTGACGGACGCCTTGATGGAGGCGAGCGGCGTGCGCAGGTCGTGGCTGACGGCGGCGAGCAGCGCGGTACGGATCCGGTTGCCCTCGGCGAGCCGGCGGGCCTCCTCGGCCTCGCCGACGAGCCGCTGGCGGTCCAGTACGACGGCGGCCTGGGCGGCGAAGGCGCCGAGCACCCGGCGGTCCTCCGCGGGCAGGACCCGCCCGGACAGGGCCAGTGCCATGTGGTCCCCGATCGGCATGTCCACGTCGGCGTCCTCGGGCCGGGCCGCCGGGTTGGGTCCGACGCTGCCGGCCCGGGTCCAGGGTTCGACGTCGCCCTGCCGCTCCAGCAGCGCGACGGACTCCATCGCGAAGGTCTCCCGTACCCGCTCCAGCAGCGCCCCCAGGGCGGTCTCGCCGCGCAGCACGCTCCCGGCGAGGAAGGAGAGGATCTCGGACTCGGCGCGCAGCCGCGCGGCCTGGTGGGTGCGCCGGGCGGCCAGGTCGACGACGGAGGCGACGGACACGGCGACTCCGAAGAACACCGCGATGGCCATGATGTTGCGGGGGTCGGCGACGGTGAGCCGGTGCAGCGGCGGGGCGAAGAACCAGTTCAGCAGCAACGAGCCGATGGCGGCGGAGGCGAGGGCCGGCCACAGGCCGCCGAGCAGCGCGGACGCCACGGTCAGCGCCAGGAACAGCAGCATGTCGTTGGCGAGGCCGGGATCGGTGTCGATGTGCGTGAGCAGGAGGCACAGGAGGACCGGGCAGAGCGCCCCGACCAGCCAGCCGGCCACGATGCGGGGCCTGCCGAGGCGGGCCGCCGAGCGGACGACGGGCAGTCCGCGCCCCTTGGCGACCTCCTCGTGGGTGACGATGTGGACGTCCAGGTCGGGACCCGAGTCGCGGGCCACGGTGGCACCGACTCCGGGACCGAGGACGTACTGCCAGGCCTTGCGGCGGCTGGAGCCGAGGACGATCTGGGTGGCGTTGACCCCGCGGGCGAAGGCGAGGAGGCCGTCGGGGACGTTGTCCCCGATCACATGGTGAAACGTTCCGCCAAGGTCCTCGACCAAGGTCCGCTGAACCGCGAGTTCCTTCGGGGAGGCGGAGGTCAAACCGTCGCTGCGGGCGATGTAGACGGCGAGGATCTCGCTGCCGGAACCCTTCGCCGCCACCCGGGAGGCGCGACGGATCAGCGTGCGCCCCTCCGGGCCACCGGTGAGCCCGACGACGATCCGCTCGCGCGCCTGCCAGGTGGAGCGGATGTCGTGCTCGCCCCGGTACTGCTGGAGGTACTCGTCGGCCCGGTCGGCCACCCACAGCAGCGCGAGTTCGCGCAGCGCCGTCAGGTTGCCGGGGCGGAAGTAGTTGGACAGGGCCGCGTCGACCTTGTCGGGCTTGTATATGTTCCCGTGCGCCATCCGCCGGCGCAGGGCCTGCGGGGACATGTCGACGAGCTCGACCTGGTCGGCCCGCCGCACCACCTCGTCCGGCACCGTCTCCCGCTGCCGGACGCCCGTGATCGCCTCGACCACGTCCCCGAGGGACTCCAGGTGTTGGATGTTGACCGTGGACACCACGTCGACGCCGGCCCGCAGCAGCTCCTCGACGTCCTGCCAGCGCTTGGCGTTGCGGGAGCCGGGCACGTTGGTGTGCGCCAGTTCGTCCACCAGCGCCACGGCGGGTCGGCGGGCGAGCAGCGCGTCCACGTCCATCTCCGTGAAAGCGGCGCCGCGGTGGAGCAGCTCCCGGCGCGGGACCTGTTCGAGGCCGTGCAGCATGACCTCGGTGCGCGGTCGCCCGTGGTGCTCGACGAAGCCGACGACGCAGTCGCCGCCCCGCTCCACCCGGCGGTGGCCCTCCGAGAGCATGGCGTACGTCTTGCCCACGCCGGGCGCCGCGCCGAGATAGATCCTGAGCCTGCCGCGTCCCATGCGCCCATTCTCGGGGACGTCACCGCTGTTCACGCACCGATGGGCCGCCGTGCGCCCATCCCTGACGCATCCCTGACGCGCGCCCGCCCGCCGCCGCGGGCGCCGGCGGTGGCCGAAAACGCGCGCGGGCGGGCCCGCCCCCGAAGGGAGCGCGACCCGCCCGCCGGCGGACTGCTCGTGGGATCAGCGGACCTCGGTGATCTCCGGGCCGCGCTCCAGCTGGCCCATGCCGCCGGAGAAGCGGGAGCCCTCCTGGTCCTCGGCCGTCTGCACGCCGTCCGGCACCATCTGGGCGTCGTTCGGCAGCTTCAGGACGATCGGGTCACGGGGGGCCATCGGGCCGTCGCCGCGCAGCACCACGGTGTCCCGGAAGATCTGCTCCAGCACACCGGCCGACTCGGGGCGCACCGCGCCCTGGCCGGAGATGACACCGCGCAGGAACCAGCGGGGACCGTCGACGCCGATGAAGCGCACCAGCTGGGCGCCGGTCTGGCCGTCCGGCAGGGGTACGGGCACCTGCGCCCGCAGTTCCCAGCCGAGGGGGCCCTGGACCTCGTCGATGATGCCGCCCTGCTGGGTGATGCCCGTGGCGATCTCGTCACGGACCTCGCCCCAGATGCCCTCCTTCTTGGGGGCGGCGAAGGCCTGCAACTGCACCGCGCTGTCCCCGAGGACGACGGTGGCGGCCACGATCGCGTCACCGGCGACCTCGACGCGCAGTTCCATGCCCTCGACACCGGGCACGAGGATGCCGCCCAGGTCGACGCGGCCGTCGGCCGGGTCGCCGAGCACCTCGGCGACGTCCCACGGGCCGTCGGGCCGCGGGGCCGGCGGCAGGTTCATCCTGCGCGGCTTGGCCGAGCCGAGCTCGTCGGCGTCGTCCGGCTCATCGGCGCGCACGCCGTCGACCTGCTCGGCCGCGCCGCCGTCCTTGACGGAGTCGTTCTTCTTGCGACGTCCGAACACGTCACTGTCCTTCCCGGTCGGTTACGACCGAAGCGTAGCCATTCCCACCCTGCTGACCAGCGCCGGATCCGGCCACGGCCGCATGACCGCCGGTGGAGCCGAACCCCCCGTCGGCCCGGGCCGAGCCGGGAAGCTCCTCCACCTCGTGGAAGCGCACCTTCTCGACCCGCTGGACAACCAGCTGGGCAATGCGGTCGAAACGCTCGAACCTGACGCTCTCGCGAGGGTCGAGATTGACCACGATCACCTTGATTTCCCCACGGTACCCGGCATCCACCGTCCCCGGGGCATTCACGAGCGCGAGCCCGCAGCGGGCGGCCAGGCCGGAGCGGGGGTGGACGAACGCGGCGTACCCGTCGGGCAGGGCGATCGAGACACCGGTGGGCAGGACGGTCCGCTCGCCGGGCGCCAGTTCCGCGGCCACGGTGGTGACCAGGTCGCAGCCCGCGTCACCGGGGTGGCCGTAGGCGGGCAGGGGCACCTCGGGGTCGACCCGGCGGATCAGCACGTCGACGTCATGGCGGGGCGCATGGGTGTTCTGGGACATCAGGGGTTCACCTCGAAGGCGCGTGCGCGCCTGACCTGGTCCGGGTCGGCCATCGCCGCCCGGATCTCCTCGGGCCGACCGTTGTCGATGAAGTGGTCGACCTTCACTTCGATGAAGAGGGCGTCCGCCCGGACCGCGATCGGGCCCTGCGGGCCGCCGATCCGGCCGACGGCCGTGGAGTAGATCTTCCGCCCGGCCACGGCGGTGACCTCCGCCTCCAGGTGCAGCACGGTGTCCACGGGGACGGGCCGCAGGAAGTCGGTCTCCAACCGGCCGGTGACGGCTATGAGCCGCAGCAGCCAGTTCAGGGAACCCAGCGTCTCGTCGAGCGCGGTGGCCAGCACGCCGCCGTGGGCGAGGCCGGGCGCGCCCTGATGAGCGGGACGGACGGTGAACTCGGCGGTGACGCGCACGCCCTCGCCGGCGCGGGCCTCCAGGTGGAGGCCGTGCGGCTGTCCGCCGCCGCAGCCGAAACAGTGTTCGTAGTGCGCGCCGAGGAGCTCGCCGGGTGCCGGCGCGTCGGGGTGCCGGACCGGTGCGGCGGCATCGGCCGGGGGCGTCAACGCTGTGTTTCGTCCACTCACAGCCGCAGACCTTACCCGCGCGGCTACCCGCCGGTCGCCTCGTGGCAGGCTTGCCCGTATGCAGCTCTCCCCCGCGCACCACGACGAACGCCTGTCCGCTCCCCGCTCCTGGTGGGGCATCGTCGTGCTGGCGGGCCTCGCGTGCGCGCTGATGCTCTTCCCGCTCGGGACGACGCCGCTGCTCGCGGGGCTGATCGGCGGCTCGGCGCTGACGGGCCTGCTGGTGAGTTCGTACGGTTCCGCGCGCGTGCGCGTGGTGAACGGTTCGCTGGCGGCGGGCACAGCCCGGATCCCGGTGAGCGCTCTGGGCGAGCCCGAGGTCCTGGACGCGGAGGAGGCCCGCGCCTGGCGCACGTACAAGGCCGACACCCGCGCGTTCATGCTGATGCGCAGCTACGTGCCGACGGCGGTCCGCGTCGAGGTGACGGACCCGGCGGACCCGACCCCGTACGTCTACCTCTCCACCCGGGAGCCTCAGGCCCTGTCGGCGGCGATCCGGGCGGCGAAGGCCGCCCCCGCCGGGGCCTGAACGCGGGGGCCGGCGCCCTCGGCGGCCGGCCTCAGTCGTCGCCGCGTGCCGGGGGGCCCTCCAGTGCGATCCTGGCGGCCTCGGGAAGGGGCCCGGAGGGCCGTTCCAGGGGCGGCAGGGCCGGGAGGGCACTCCAGGGCACGGCGCGACCGCGCAGGTCCCCACGCACCTTCTCGGCGAGCTTCCTGGTGTCCTTGCGGTTCATGACGGCGCCGACGGCGGCGCCCACCATGAAGGGCATCAGGTTCGGCAGGTTGCGGAACATCCGCTTCATGATCTGTTGGCGCAGTTCGCGCTTCATCTGACCGCCAAGCGCCACGTTGAGCGTCGTCGGCTTGGTCAGGTCCACCCCGCGCTCCTCCGTCCACGACGTGAGGTAGGCGAGGCTGCGCTCCTTCAGGTTCCCCGGCGGGCGGAGTCCGTAGACCTCGTGGAGTTCGGCGATGAGCTTCAGCTCGATCACCGCCACGCCGGTGATCTCCGCGGCCAGCTCCGCCGGCATGGCGGGCGGAACCGGCAGCATCGCCGCGGCGCCGATGCCCGCGCCCACGGTGGACGTGGCGTTGGCGGCGCCGGCGATCAGCTTGTCGGCGAGCTGATCGGGACCGAGGTCCGGGAACTGCGCGCGCAGTGTCGCGAGGTCCCGCACCGGAACGCGCGGGGCGTTCTCGATGATCCGGTCGCTGATGTACAGGGCGGCGGCCTTCACGCTCTCGCCGCCCCTGCGCACGCCGTTCCTGACGGCCTGCACCGGACGCACCCCGGACAGGTGCCGGGGCTTGTCGTCGACGTCCGTGTCCGACGGCACCGCGGGGGCGGTGTCGCTGGGCACGGCAGTCCTCTCGATGGCCGAGCCGCCGGAGGCCCCAGGACCCGTTACCGGGTCCGTGGCTGCCGCCTGCGTCTCCGCCTGACCACCAGATTTACGGAAGCGTCGCTTCCGAAACGGCGTCGAGCCCGTCACGGCCGAGGCCTCAGTCGCAGTCGCGGCAGATCGGCTGACCGTTCTTCTCGCGCGCCAGCTGACTGCGGTGGTGCACCAGGAAGCAGCTCATGCAGGTGAACTCATCGGCCTGCTTGGGCAGCACCCGGACGGCCAGTTCCTCGTTGGAAAGGTCCGCGCCGGGCAGTTCGAGGCTCTCGGCCCCGTCGAAGTCGTCGACGTCGACGACTGACGAGGACTTCTCGCTGCGCCGGGCCTTCAGCTCCTCGATGCTGTCGTTGTCGACGTCGTCATCGGTCTTGCGCGGGGTGTCGTAGTCCGTTGCCATTTTTTCGCTCTCCCCCTCTGGGATTTAGCGGTGTCTCAGCGCACGTAACGCGCGAGAGGCCGGACTTGTGCCCGACCTGAGGCGGAGATTTTGCCTCACATCAAGGTCTGTTACTCAATCGACACCCAGCCGCACGCCCGAAGGGCTTGTAGCTGGGATGACGAGCGGGACCGTACACGGTCCGGGGGGCGTCATGCACAAACGCCACCCCGTGTGATTCCCGCCATCAGGGGGGCCGGAAACCCGGACTTCCCGGGCTTTCCGGCCGCCTCGGGGTCACTGAACGCACATGACCCGACACTCGACAATGTGATCGATCACACAACTACCGTCCATCATCCTCCCGGGTGGTTCCGCTCACAGCGAACGCACCCCCAGTGGATCAAAGGGGCAACGTGACACGCATCACCAGGCCACCACCCTCGCGGGGCGTCGCCTGGATGCGACCGCCGTGAGCGCGGGCCACGGAGCGCGCGATCGACAGACCGAGGCCCACACCCTTGTCGCTGCCCGTTCGCTCCGTACGCAGCCGCCTGAAGGGCTCGAACAGGTTGTCCACCTCGTACGCGGGAACAACGGGACCCGTGTTCGATACCAGGAGCACCGCTTGGCCGTGCTGGGCCTCGGTCGTGACCTCCACCCAGCCGCCCTCCGGGACGTTGTACCGGACGGCGTTCTGCACCAGGTTGAGGGCGATCCGCTCCAACAGGACGCCGTTGCCCTGCACCACGACCAACGCGCGCTCGCCGCGCACCTCCACGCCCTTGGCCTGGGCCTCCCCGCGCGCCTGGTCGATGGCGCGCGAAGCGACCTCCGCCAGGTCGACGGGCTTGCGCTCGACGATCTGGTTCTCGCTGCGGGCCAACAGCAGCAGGCCCTCGACGAGCTGCTCGCTGCGCTCGTTGGTGGCCAGCAGCGTCTTGCCGAGCTGTTGGAGTTCCACCGGCGCCCCGGGATCCGAGAGGTGCACCTCCAGCAACGTCCGGTTGATGGCCAGCGGGGTCCGCAACTCGTGCGAGGCGTTGGCCACGAAGCGCTGCTGCGCCGTGAAGGCCCGCTCCAGGCGGTCGAGCATCTCGTCGAAGGTGTCGGCGAGCTCCTTGAGCTCGTCGTCCGGCCCGTCCAGCTCGATCCGCCGGGTCAGGTCGGAGCCGACGACCCGGCGGGCGGTACGGGTGATCTTGCCCAGCGGCGAGAGCACCCGGCCGGCCATCGCGTAGCCGAAGGCGAAGGCGATGATGCTCAAGCCCAGCAGGGCCATCAGCGACCGGCTCAGCAGATCGTCCAGCGCGTGCCGGCGCTGTTCGATGATGCACTTGCCGATGGCGGCGTTGAACTGGTCGAAGGACTGGTCGATGCCGACCACACCGGGACAGGTGCTGCTGGACACCTCGACCTTCTGGCCGCCGACGATCTTGAACGGGAGGGCGTTGCCCTCCCGCAGGGCCTGCGCGGCCAGCAGGTAGATGATCGACAGCAGCAGGATGCCCGCGATGAGGAACATGCCGCCGTACAACAGGGTGAGCCGTATCCGGATGGTCGGGCGCAGCCACGGGAAGGGACCCTCGGCCTGGCCGGGGTCCCAGGTGGGTTTCGGTGGCGCCGCCGGTGGCGCCGGGGTCGCTGCCACCCGCGTCAGATCCGGTATCCCGAACCGGGGACGGTCACGATGACCGGCGGCTCGCCGAGCTTGCGGCGCAGGGTCATGACGGTCACCCGGACCACGTTGGTGAAGGGGTCGGTGTTCTCGTCCCAGGCCTTCTCCAGGAGCTGCTCGGCGGACACCACGGTCCCCTCGCTGCGCATGAGGACCTCCAGCACCGCGAACTCCTTCGGCGCCAGTTGCACTTCCCGGCCGTCGCGGAACACCTCGCGCCGGTTCGGGTCGAGCTTGATCCCGGCCCGCTCCAGGACGGGCGGCAGCGCCACCGTCGTACGCCGCCCCAGGGCGCGCACGCGGGCGGTCAGCTCGGTGAAGGCGAAGGGCTTGGGCAGGTAGTCGTCGGCGCCGAGCTCCAGGCCCTCGACCCGGTCGCTGACGTCGCCGGAGGCGGTCAGCATGAGCACCCGGGTGGGCATGCCCAGCTCGACGATCTTCCGGCAGACGTCATCGCCGTGCACCAGCGGAAGGTCACGGTCGAGCACGACGACGTCGTAGTCGTTCACCCCGACGCGCTCCAGGGCGGCGGCGCCGTCGTACACGACGTCCACGGCCATGGCCTCCCGGCGCAGGCCGGTGGCCACCGCATCGGCGAGCAGCTGCTCGTCCTCGACGACGAGTACGCGCACGTCGTTTCCTTCCTTCGAGCCCAGAAGGGCACACGTGTATGGCCCGCCCATCCTGCCGGTTTCAGCCGTAAACCGGCTGTAAGGCGCCGCTGGGCGCCCCCGCGGGGGCCCGGGAGGGGGCGGCGGACGTGAGGATTCCCTCGTCCTACGAGGTTTCTGGGACCAGGGCGCCGGGGAGGACCTCACCACACCCCAACCATTCCTTGACGGCGGATCGACACGCGCTCGTCCGCCGCCGGCCCACGAAGAGGGGGCGCACCCACCATGGACGCATTCAGCTCGGGTCTCCTGCAGCGCATCAGGAACACCCAGTCGGACCTCAGCAAGGCCCGGGAAACGGGCGACGACTTCCTCGCGGACGTGGAACAGGCCGAACTGGAGGATCTCCAGCGCCTCGCCGCGGAGCACGGCGTCCCCGTCACGGCGGCCTGACCACGCGACCCCAAGCACCCCAGCGGTACGCACCACCGGGACGGCCCGCACCATCGAGAGCCGCACCACCGCAGCACCTCGTGACCCGCAGCTTCCGGCCCCGGCCGCCGCATTCGGCAGCCGGGGCCGACTCGTTCCCGGTCCCGGCGTCAGTCGTGCCAGGCGCCGGCTTCCTCCAGCAGCGGCTGGAGCGAGGCGAAGACGGCCGGCGAGGCCACCAGCGCCAGCTCCGTGGAGGCCCGCTCGCCCGGCCTGCCGCCGCTGAGGGCGCCGGCCTCGCGGGCGATCAGGTCGCCGGCCGCCAGGTCCCAGGGGTTCAGCCCGCGCTCGTAGTGCCCGTCCATGCGGCCGGCGGCCACGTCGCACAGGTCCAGGGCCGCCGATCCGCCCCGGCGGATGTCGCGCACCCGCGGAATGATCCGCGCCGCGACCGCGGCCTGGTGGGCCCGTCGGGTCTGGACGTAGCCGAAGCCGGTCCCGATCAGCGCCTGGTCCAGCGGCGCGGCCGGCCGGCAGGCCAGTCGGGCGGCGCCCAGCCAGGCCCCGCCGCCGAGGACGGCCCGGAACGTTTCCCCGCGCATCGGCGCCTCCACGACGCCGACCACGGTCTCGCCCCGGTACTCGGCCGCGATGGACACGCCCCAGCTGGGCAGCCCGTAGAGGTAGTTCACGGTGCCGTCGAGCGGGTCGATGACCCAGCGCACCCCGCTGGTGCCGGCGCTGTCGGCGCCCTCCTCGCCCAGCAGGCCGTCCGCGGGCCGGCGTTCGGCGAGGATGCCGGTGATCAGCTTCTCGGCCGCGATGTCCATCTCGGTCACCACGTCGATCGGGCTGCTCTTGGTGGCGGCCACCGCCAGGTCGGCGGGTCGGCCGTCCCGCAGGAGTTCACCGGCGCGCCGGGCGGCCTCCAGGCCCACGTCGAGCAGTTCGGCCTTGAGCTCTTCGGAAATCAACGTTTCTCCCCTGGTCGGCTACGCGTAGGGACTGTCGGCGCCCGCGGCCGCCGGCCGCGGTGCCCGCGCCGGGCAGCAGCCCACGGCGCACAGGTCGTGAGAGGGCCCCAGCAGACCGAGCGCGCACCGCTCGACGCGCTCGCCGCGCTCGCCGGCCGCCCGCTCCAGGACGAGGTCTCGGACCGCCGCGGCGAACCGCGGGTCGGCGCCGACCGTGGCCGAACGGGCGATCGGCAGGCCCAGTTCGGCCGCCTTCGCCGTCGCCTCGGTGTCCAGGTCGTACAGGACCTCCATGTGGTCCGACACGAAGCCGATCGGCACCATCACCGCCGCCGGGGCGCCCGCGGCGTGCAGCGCTTCCAGGTGGTCGCAGATGTCCGGCTCCAGCCAGGGGACGTGCGGGGCGCCGCTGCGGGATTGGTAGACCAGCTCCCAGGGCCGTTCGACGCCCGTCCGCTCCCGCACGGCGTCCACGATCACCTTCGCGACGTCCAGGTGCTGCTTGACGTACGCGCCGCCCCCGCCGTGCTCCTCGGTCGGGCCGGAGGCGTCGGCGGCGGCGGTGGGGATGGAGTGCGTGGTGAACACCAGGCGGGCCCCGTCGCGCACCTGATCGGACAGGGCGGCCAGCGCGGTGAGCACCCCGTCGATCATGGGCTCCACGAAGCCGGGGTGGTTGAAGTAGTGCCGCAGCTTGTCCACCCGGGGCAGTTCGGTCACGCCCTCGTCGGCGAGCGCGGCGAGGGCGTCGGCCAGGTTCTCCCGGTACTGCCGGCAGCCCGAGTACGAGGCGTACGCGCTGGTCGCCAGGACCGCGATGCGGCGACGGCCGTCGGCGGCCATCTCCCGCAGCACGTCGGTCAGGTACGGCGCCCAGTTGCGGTTGCCCCAGTACACCGGCAGGTCCAGCCCGTGTTCGGCGAGGTCCTTGCGCAGCGCGTCCAGCAGTTCACGGTTCTGCCCGTTGATGGGGCTGACCCCGCCGAAGCCGAAGTAGTGCTGCCCGACCTCCTTCAGCCGCTCGCGCGGGATGCCGCGCCCGCGCGTGACGTTCTCCAGGAACGGCACGACGTCGTCGGGTCCCTCGGGGCCGCCGAAGGACAGCAGCAGGAGGGCGTCGTAGGGGGCGGCGGGGCCTTCGGCCACGGGCGCTTCGGGGGCACGGAGCTGGTCTGACATGCCTCGAATCCTGCCACCACGGCTCCGCCGACGAGAAGCGGCCGGGGCCGCGTCCCGGACGCGTCGCAGGTAAGGTGAACCTAAGAAACATCAGGTCGAGTCGCCCGGGACGTCGGCCGCCGGGCGGTCCCCGTGCGGGCTCCGCGTCGCCGCCCGTAATCTGTGGGGGCGAACGACGTCCCTTACGGAGATCCCTTGCCCAGTCCCTACCGCGCGATCTTCGCTGCTCCCGGCACCAAGGGGTTCAGCGCCGCGGGCCTCATAGGCCGCCTGCCGCTCTCCATGGTGGGCGTCGGCATCCTCACCATGATCTCCGAGATCACCGGCCGCTACGCGATGGCCAGCGCCCTGACCGGCGCGCTCGCCCTCTCCGCCGCCGTCCTCGGCCCGCAGATCTCCCGCCTGGTCGACCAGTACGGGCAGCGCCGGGTGCTGCGGCCCGCCACGCTGGTCTCCGTCCTGGCCGTCGCCGTCATGCTGCTGGCCGCGGCCAACGGCTGGCCGGACTGGACCCTGTTCGTGTGCGCCGTCGTCGCCGGCTGCGTGCCCAGCGTCGGCTCGATGATCCGGGCCCGGTGGACCGCGATCTACCGCGACTCCCCGCGCGAGCTGCACACCGCGTACTCCTTCGAGTCCGTGATCGACGAGGTCTGCTTCATCTTCGGCCCGATCCTCGCCATCGGGCTGTCCACCATCTGGTTCCCCGAGGCCGGCCCGCTGATCGCCGCCGTCTGCCTGCTCGTCGGCGTCTGGCTGCTCACCGCGCAGCGGGACACCGAGCCCGAGCCGCACCCGCGCGGCGCGGACACCGACCGCACCTCGGCCCTGCGCTCCCCCGGACTCCAGGTGCTGACGGCCACGTTCGTGGCCACCGGAGCGATCTTCGGCTCCATCGACGTCTCCACCCTGGCCTTCGCCGAGGAGCAGGGCAGCAAGTCCTCGGCCAGCTTCGTGCTGGCCATCTGGGCCCTCGGCTCCTGCCTCGCCGGAATCGTGTTCGGCCTGCTCCATCTCAAGGGGCGGACCGAACCCCGCTGGGTACTGGGCGTATGTGCGATGGCCGTGAGTATGATCCCCCTCCTACTGGCCGGGAACCTTCCGTTTCTGGCCGCGGCGCTCTTCGTCTCGGGCCTCGCCATCGCTCCCACGATGATCACCACGATGGCCCTGATCGAGGCGCACGTACCTCGCGCGAAGCTCACCGAGGGCATGACCTGGATCAGCACCGGGCTCGCGGTCGGCGTCGCCGTCGGCTCCTCGGTGACCGGTCTGGTCATCGACGCGGCCGGCGCGCAGCGGGGGTACGTCGTCTCCATCACGGCGGGAGCGGCCGCGGCGGCGGTGGCGTTCGCGGGTTACCGCCGGCTGACGAGGCCGGCGCAAGGGGAGGAGCCCTCTAGCGATGGCGCAGACACCGACAGTGCGGACGGCGGGGAAGAGCGGGCCGGGCGAGTGGCGTAACTGGGCGGGCAACGTCCGGTCCAAGCCCACCCGCGTGGTGACACCGACCTCGGTCGGCGAGCTTCAGGAGGCGGTCCGCCGGGCCGCCGAACAGGGGCTTCGGGTGAAGGCGGTCGGCACCGGCCACTCCTTCACCGCGGCGGCCGCGACCGACGGCGTGCTCCTGCGGCCGCAGTCGCTGGCCGGCATCCAGGAGGTCGACCGGGCGGCCGGCACCGTCACGGTGGCGGCCGGCACGGTCCTGAAGGACCTCAACCTGGCCCTCGCGGCGCAGGGCCTGTCGCTCACGAACATGGGCGACATCATGGAGCAGACCGTCTCCGGCGCCACCAGCACCGGCACGCACGGTACGGGCCGCGACTCCGCCTCCATCGCCGCGCAGATCCGTGCCCTGGACCTGGTCACCGCGGACGGGCGGCTGCTGCACTGCTCCGAGAAGGAGAACCCGGACGTCTTCGCCGCCGCCCGGCTCGGCATCGGCGCGCTCGGCGTCATCACCTCGCTGACCCTCGCCGTGGAGCCGCTGTTCTTCCTGACCGCCCGTGAGGAGCCCATGGGCTTCGACCGGGTGACCGCCGAGTTCGACGAGCACGTCGCGGAGAACGAGCACTTCGAGTTCTACTGGTTCCCGCACACCGGCAACTGCAACACCAAGCGGAACAACCGCAGCCAGGGCCCCGCGGCCCCGCCCGGACCGGTCAGCGCCTGGATCGAGGACGAGCTGCTGTCCAACGGCGTCTTCCAGGCCGTCAACTCCCTGGGTCGCGCGGTGCCCGCGGCCATCCCCGGCATCGCCAAGGTGGCCAGCCGCGCCCTGTCGGCCCGCACCTACACGGACATCCCGTACAAGGTGTTCACCAGCCCGCGCCGGGTGCGGTTCGTGGAGATGGAGTACGCGCTGCCCCGCGAGCGCGCCGTCGAGGCGCTGCGGGAGCTGAAGTCCGTGGTCGACCGATCGGGGCTGCGGATCAGTTTCCCGGTGGAGGTGCGCACGGCTCCGGCGGACGACATCACCCTGTCGACGGCCTCGGGGCGCGAGAGCGCCTACATCGCGGTGCACATGTACCGGGGCACTCCGTACCAGGCCTACTTCACGGCGGCCGAGCGGATCTTCACCGAGTACGGCGGTCGGCCGCACTGGGGCAAGGTGCACACCCGGGACGCGGAGTACCTCGCCGGGGTCTACCCGCGCTTCGGCGAGTTCACCGCGCTGCGCGACCGGCTCGACCCGGACCGACTGTTCGGCAACGACTACCTGCGGCGCGTCCTGGGAGCCTGACCGCGCCGACGGTCGGTCAGGAGCCGCTCGGCTCCGGCGCCCCCGGCGCGGAACCGGCGCCGCCGGTGGCGCCGCCCGAACCGCCGGGCGTCGGCCCCGGGGCCGACGGGGACGACGGCTTGCCGCTCGGCGTGCGCGACGGGCTCGGGGACACCGGCGGCGACGGGTCGCCCGACGGGGAGGTGCCGGGTTCGGGGCTGCGGCTCCCGTCGCCGTGCGAGGGCGAGGGGCTCGGCGAACTCCCGGACCCGGGGCTCCGCCCGTCCCCGCTCTCCTTCCCGCCGCCGCCCCGCTCGCCGTCCTCCTCCCCCGTGCCCGGCCCCGTCCCGGGCGGGGCCGGGCGGTGGTCGGCGGCCTTGCGGGTACCGGCGGACAGGAGGGTGTCGCCGCCCTTGCTCACGGAGGTGCCGGCGAGGGCCTCGTACGTCCCGAGTCCGCCGATGGCGACGACGAAGGCGGCCGCCGAGGCCACCGCCGTGCGCCTCCAGCCCCGTACGCGGGTGCCGTGCACGGTGGCCTCGCCGAACTCCCCCGCCGGCTCGGCGGCGGCCGGCAGCACCGCCGTCCGGGCGTCCGGCCCCGGCAGCGGCGGGACCTGACGGCCCCTGGGGCGGGCGCCCTCGCGCAACTGGTCGCCGGTGCGCCGGAAGACGTGTCCGATGACGGGCCCGCCGGCGGTGGCGACCACGCTGACCACGCCGGCGCCGACGATGGTCCCGTAGACGCCGAGCTGCGAGGCGAGCAACGCCGCGCCGACCGTGGCGAGTGAGGTCCCCGCGATCTGGGCGACGCTCAGATCGAGCTTCTTGACCTCGTCCGCCTGCTCCGGTCCGGTTTCCCCTGTCGTCTTCTGACCCATCGCCATCCCCTGTGTGTCACGCCTCTCGCGCTCGTGGTCCGTCAGCAGTTACTGACACCTGAGCGAAGGGGAAAGTTCCGTTTTTGGGGATTCTGTGAAGCACAACACCCGAGATCGGGCACGCCCGCAGGTCGGCACGGATTCGGATCCGATTTCGGGCAGCCCAACTCCCGCCGCCCGGGACAACTTCGGCGGCGCGGCGGTCCACCCCGGTGGCCCGAATGGAGTACTGTGGCGAGCCCTGGGGCCGTCCTTCCTTTCGGATGTCCGGGCTCGGGAGAGGGAGCCGACTGATGGAGAAACGGCACTCAAGACCGGTGATGCCGCGGTATTGCTCGGATTCCTGCTGCGCACAGTAATCAAGCGGTCACTGTGCGTGCCCAACAGGTAACCGTGCCATAACGTCGATCAAGGGCGCTTGCCCGACACGCCGGTTTAACACGGCAAGGTTGTGGCAGGCTGCACCCGGGCAGGCCACACTCGACTAGCGGAAGCAGCGACGCACGTGACGTCGGCAGGCACCACCCGGGAGGTCCCCATGCCCGAACTGCGTGTCGTGGCCGTCTCAAATGACGGCACACGACTGGTGCTCAAGGCTGCGGACAGCACGGAGTACACGCTTCCGATCGATGAGCGGCTGCGGGCTGCCGTGCGCAATGACCGCGCGCGCCTGAACCAGATCGAGATCGAGGTGGAGAGCCACCTCCGCCCCCGAGACATCCAGGCCCGCATACGAGCCGGTGCCTCCGCGGAGGAGGTTGCCCAGCTCGCCGGCATCCCCGTCGACCGGGTCCGCCGCTTCGAGGGCCCCGTACTGGCCGAGCGCGCCTTCATGGCCGAGCGCGCCCGCAAGACGCCGGTCCGCCGCCCCGGCGAGAACACCGGACCCCAACTCGGCGAGGCCGTACAGGAACGGCTCACCCTGCGCGGGGCCGACAAGGAATCCGTCCAATGGGACTCCTGGCGCCGCGACGACGGCACCTGGGAGGTCCTCCTCGTCTACCGGGTCGCCACCGAAATGCACTCGGCGAGCTGGACGTACGACCCGCCGCGCCGGCTGGTCGTGGCCGTGGACGACGAGGCCCGGTCCCTGATCGGCGAGTCCGACGACCTGCCGGCGACTCCGGAGCCGAGCTTCCCGTTCGTACCGCGGATCGCCCGGCTTCCCCGGGACCGGCCGCTGGACCGGGCCCTGGACCGCCAGTTGGAGCGGCCCGACACCCGGACGCCGCCCCCCCCCGAGCCCGAGGAGGAACGGGACACGCTGACCAGCCTGCTGGAAGCCGTCCCGAGTTTCCGCGGCGACATGGTCGTCCCGGAACGCGTCGAGGCCCCGGTCGAGGAGATCGAGGCGGAGGAGCCGCCGGCCCCGGCGGCGTCGGCGGGCGCCGGTGCGGCGTACGCGGACGTGCTGATGCCGCGCACGGTGGCGGGCCACCGCGACCGGCTCACCGGGACGACCGACCGTCAGGCCGAGGCCGACGGGGTCCGACCGGGCCGCCGCGCCGCGGTCCCCAGTTGGGACGAGATCGTCTTCGGCACCCGACGCAAGAAGCAGGAGTAGCGCGGTCCGTGCCGTGCCGTGCCGCCGCCCGTCGGCGGCGCCGCGGCACGACCTGCCTCCCACCGGCCGGCGCCCGCCCTACTGCGGGTCCGGCCCCGTCGCCACGGGGCGCTCCGGGTCCGAGGACCACTGGGACCAGCTGCCCGCGTACAGGGCCGCCGGGATTCCGGCCACCTCCAGGGCCAGTACCTCGTGGGCCCCGGAGACGCCCGAGCCGCAGTACGCGCCCACCGGGGTGTTCCCGTCGGCGCCCAGGGCCTCGAAGCGGGCGCGCAGCGTTCCGGTCGGCAGGAACCGGCCGTCCGGCGTCACGTTCTCCGTGGTCGGGGCCGAGACCGCGCCCGGGATGTGACCGCCGATCCGGTCGATCGGTTCGACCTCGCCTCGGTAGCGCTCCCCCGCCCGGGCGTCCAGGAGGAGTCCGGCGCGGGCCAGCGCGGCCGCCCCGTCCGCGTCCAGCAGGTCCAGGGCACCCGGGTTTGGCTTGAAATCGCCTTCCGTGGGGTGCGGAACGTCGGAGGTCACCGCCGCACCCGCCGCGGTCCAGGAGGCGAGACCGCCGTCGAGGACGCGCACGGCCGGGTGGCCCGTCCAGCGCAACAGCCACCAGGCGCGGGCGGCGGCCCAGCCCTGACCCCCGTCGTACACGACCACCGGGGTCTCGGAGCCCACGCCGGCGCGGCGCATGACCGCCGCGAACGCCTCCGGGTCCGGCAGCGGGTGGCGTCCGCCCGACCCGGGCGGACCTGCCAGTTCGCGGTCGAGGTCGACGTACACGGCGCCGGGGAGGTGGCCCGCCTCGTAGGCGGGGCGCTGGTCGGGGCCGCCCAGCTGCCAGCGGACGTCCAGGAGCACCGGGGGCCGGGGGCCTGCCAGCTCGTCCATCAGTTCGGAGGCCGAAACAATCGCAGTCATGGGCTCATCCTGCCCCCATCCCGGGGCCCGCGTACCGAGGCCGACACCAGTGGGCCGCAGGGATTCGGTCATCTCTCCGCCAGGTCCGGACGACCCGGCCCGGTCGGGGCGCGACGGGTGTCCCGGGGTGCAAGCATCGGGCGGGTACGGGGACGAGACGGAGGAGACTGCTGACATGACCGAGGCAGCGCGGGCTTCGCGGCGCCCGCCCGGCACACCCTGTTGGGTGAGCCTCATGGCGCACGGTCTCGGGAGCACCGAGGCCTTCTACGCCGACCTCTTCGGCTGGGAGTACGAGCCGGGGCCGCAGCACCTCGGCCCGTACGTCCGGGCGTTCCTCGACGGCGACGAGGTGGCGGGCATCGGCCAGCTGCCGCCGGACAGCAACCTTCCGGTCGCCTGGACCACGTACTTCGCCACCGACGACGCCGATGCGAGCGCCGAGGCGATCCGGTCCTGCGGCGGCACGGTCGCGGTGGGGCCCCTGGACGCCGGGCCGGTGGAGCGGATGGCGATCTGCTCCGACCCGCTGGGCGCGATCTTCGGGATCTGGCAGGCCGGGGGCCGGCCGGGAGCGCGGCCGTTCGGGCTGCCCGGCACGCCGGTGTGGAACGAGTTGCTCACCCGGGAGAGCGTGGCGGTCGGCACGTTCTACGCGTACGTCTTCGGGCACGAGGCCGAGGAGTACAAGGGCCCCGACGCCGAGCGGTACGCCGAGGGCCCCGGCGGCCTGGACTACCTGACGCTGCTGCTGGCCGGCCGGCCGGTCGCCGCCGTGCACGGGGTCGGCCGGGCGCTGCCCAGCGACCGGGGGCCGCACTGGATGACGTACTTCGAGGTGAGCGACCCGGACGCGGCCGCCGATCGGGTGGTGGACCTGGGCGGACGGATCGTCACCCCCGCCCGGGACCGGATCCGGGGTCGGCTGGCCACGGTGGCGGACCCGGAAGGGGCGGTGTTCTCCCTGATCCGGTCCTACGGCGAGGGCGGTCCGGCGTGAGGTGACGCGGGGCCGGTCCGGTGGTGCCGGGCGGTGCGCAGCAGGCGCGCACCGCCCGGCATCACCGAACCAGGGTGTCGCCGCGCTGGTGCGCACGTCGAAGGCGACGAGGTCGCCGGATCTGCATCACCCGCGTCCGTCGCGCCGGGCAGATCATCGAGCACGACACGGAGACCCGGCTGCGCCTCGGCGGCACCGTCGCCATCAGCACCGTCCGGGCCCGCCGCCAGGCCCGGGCCGTAGCCGAGCAGGGAGGCGAGCAGCCGGCAGCCGGCGAGGCCGCCGATGCGGACGACCAGGGTGAGCAGCAGTTGGGGGACGGCGTCCTTGCGCAGCGAACGGAAGAACTTGGGGCCGACGTCGTAGCCGAGGGCGAAGAGGAACATCAGGAAGAAGAGGGACTTGATCGGCCCGGTGATCTCCACGTGGGTCTGCGAGCCGATGATCAGTCCGGCGACGAGGCAGCCGTGACGGCGCCGACGGCGAAGGTCTTGTAGCGGATCCGCCCGATCTGGAACCCGACGGCGACGGTGAGGAAGACGAGGAGCTCGGGGTACGGCTCGAAGACGTGCTCCCGCAGCCGGTCCATGCGCGCTCCCCCTCGGTCGAGCCGGTGCCCGATCCCTGCCCGGGGTTGCGGGCCCCGGCAGCGCCCGCCGGGGCCGTTCCCCCTATCGGCCGAGCGCGGAGCGCAGGGTGAGCCCGTACTGGACGCGCAGCCGGCGCAGTTCCCACACCGACAGCGCGGTCACCGACAGCGGCGGGCCGATCAGGAAGAGGAGCCGGACGGCGAGCGGGGCGTGCACGGGCGGCGCGTCGAAGACCTGGACCGCGCACATCGCCCACACCAGGGCCGGCGATATCAGCGGCGGGAGCACCTCGTGGACGTCGGCGGTGCGGAAGGTGTGGTGGACCCCGTACATGACCGAGGCCAGGCCGAAGGGCAGCGCGAAGAGGTAGACGGCGCCGAACACGATGCTCAGGACGGACCCGGCGGCGCCCATGAAGTCCGCCGTCATCAGAGTGCCGGCGGGTCCGGCCAGCAGGAGGAGCAGGACCGTTCCGAAGAGCGCCCCGAGGGCGGACAGCGGTCCGCGCAGCCGCGCCCGGTAGAAGGCGGGGCCGGGTGGGCGGGCGCCGAGGACGAAGGCGGCCAGCGCGATCGGTACGAGGACCAGCAGCACGCCCGCGCTGAGGAAGAACTCGACGAACTTGTCCTGCACCACCGAGCCCGCCGACCGGCTCAGCGGGTACGAGTAGAGCAGCCATCCGGTGGCCACCAGGCCGATGACGGTACGGGCCACCTTGGCGGCCTCGATCTGTGGATCGATCAGCCGCCCGTGCCGCGCGGGGCGCTGCACCCGGGCGGCGAACACGAACGGCAGCATGAGGAAGCCGACGCACCCCGAACGGGCGTCGTCGTTCCGCGGTCTTCTGGTCCTGCGCGCGTAGGTGCGCACGGCATCGCCCCCCCTGACGATCATGAACACCGCATCCTAAGGGCCCGGGCGGGGCCGGTGGGACGGGGTCGGGACGGCCTGCGAGCCGGGCCTCCGCCCTGGCGGCCTTCCCCGCCCTCAATATCCTGATCGACATCGGCGGGCGGCACCGGCGGGCTGTCAGGCGTGGTTGACCGGGAGGACATCCGGGGAGAGGGCTCCGGCCCGGGCTGAACCGCTCGTCATGCGGCGGCGGTGGTGGCGACGGCAGAGGACCTCGTAGCCGATCTCCCCCGCCGGGCGGTTCACGTCGCCGACGACGACCTGCGCGCCCTCGACCACCATCTCCCCGTCCATCGTCCGCGCGTTGTGCGTGGCGCGGGCGTTGATGGCCTCACAGCCCGAGCCGAAAGCAGCAGCGCTCCTCACGAGTCCAGGATCAGAGCCCGTAAAGCTTCAACCCCACGTGGTCCACGATCCACCTGAGCCCGCCACTGTCGATGGCGAAGTAGATCCGCCCCACGCGGTCCGGGGTGACATGGTCGTCCAGCTTGATGTGCGGCTGCCGGTCCCACGTCTGACCCTCGAAGTCGAATTCGTGTCTCCCGCTCCTGCGCAGTCGTTCGTCTGAAGGCGCGTAGACCAGAGCAGTCTGATCTCCGATCCAGGAGACCAACGACGTGCCGACCTTCCCCCGCCGCCTCTTCCATTCGCCAGCCAGGTCAGCCAAGGAGTCCAGCGCTTCCCTCATGCGCTCCGGCATGGGGTACGTGCACTTGGCCCAGCCATCCACAGCTCTCTCAGTGAAGGCCATCGCCCCGCCAGACTCCCGCTGCCACCGACCCCAGTCATCGGTGAAGTCACGGGCTTGCGCGGCAGACGCCTGCACCGGCATGGTCTCGGGCTCTGTTGCCGCCGGCTCGATCGCCGCTCCAAGCCTGGCCTCGAGATTCGCAACGTCAATTTCGAGGTCGCCAACCCTCTTCTCAAGGGCCTCGTTCTTCTCGAGGAGGTGGAGCTGATCCTCACGCTCGTCCTCCAGGAGGGCACGAACCTTGTCAACTGCGCTGGCTGCATCCTTCGTAAGCTCTACGAGCAGCGCTTCGGTTTCCGTATCAGTCCGAGCCGCGCGCACAGCCCCCCAGATACGGTCCCGACCCCGGGCCGCCACGCTGAGTGGGGCCAACAGCCGTGTCAGGTCACGGAGCACCACCTCGTGGTCACCGGATAGGGCGGCAGAGTCCCACCACGGGGATCGAAGTGAACCCGTTCCCGGCCAATAGAGTCGCGCACCTTCCCGCGGGAGAAGCGGCCCAGCATTGCCCGAGTTGAAGACGTCGAAGGCGAGCCATCCAGAGACAACGACCACGTGCGCCAGGCCCACGAGGCGAACTGCCGCCTTACGTGCCAAAGCCGCAGACGGACCGGTAGGTCGCATGGAGGAAACAACCAGAACGGGGAGGCGCCGGAGGGGGTCGGCCAAATGGGCGTGGATGGAGGGGACCTGCGCCGTCAGGGCCGTCGCGACCGAGGCGGCGACGATGTCGTTGGCGTCCTTGCAGCGGAGTGAGGGGTCCAGTGTGACTGCTGTCAGAGCTCTCGGGGGCTTCAGGGTCTCCACCGTCGCAGGCGCGAGAGGCCCCCCGCTCTGTCGCCCCATCACGACTCGGAATCCTGTAGTTGCGTCGGCTTCGCTGACTGTCATCTGGCATGAGAACCGGCCACCCGCCGATAGGTCGTTTTCAATCTCCATCCGCAGTGCACGCGTGGACGTATTGACGATCGTCGGCACCCAGCGCACGTGCTGTTCGGGCCGGCCGGGCCCGTGACCTGCGCGCACAACCTGGCCCGGCCCGTCCATGAGAGACAGACCATGGCCCGGCCCGGCGTGCTGCGCCACGTGGGCTATAACTTGCTCGAAGGCCGCCCCTTGGCGACCCTGCGCATCAACCGTAGACGGCACACTGGTCACTTCAAATCCCACCACGTAGAGCTGCTGCAATGCTCCTCCAAGTTCAGAGCTGCTACCCCGCCCGAACGGTGCCCGGATGGCCCCAGCTCGTATCCTCTGGCACGCCATCAGGCCATTGCGGAAGTGGAGTAACCATCATGCATCCTGGCCCGAAGACGGAGCCCGTGGCCAAGCACGTGAAGGTGCACTTCCGCCTTGAAGTCAAGGGTGACTGGCCGCCTGCCTCAGTGGAGAGCCTGTGGGCAATAGACCGTCGCGACGGCACCGTGCAGCTGGACAACACGCCCTGGTTCGTACGCGGTGTGGCCACCGGTGACATCCTCTCCGCCCACGCCGACGAGGACGGCCTCCGGTGGGCCGGCAAGGTGCTCCAGCCATCGCAGAACTGCACGATCCGGCTGATCGTGCTGCGCGACAACGGCTCCGGCGCGGCTCGGCAGAGCGTTCTCCACACGTTCGCGGAGCTGGGTGTGGGCGGCGAGGGCATCGACCGGTTCGGCATGGTGGCTCTCGACGTACCGCCGGAGGCTGACCTGGCCAAGGTGCAGAGGCTTCTCAATCACGGTGTGGCGAGGGAGTGGTGGCACGTGGAGGAGGGCTGCGTCACCGATGCCTGGCGGGCAACACAAAGGTAGTGACCCATGGTCAGCGAGTGGACGCTCCCGGCATGGTGCCGCCTGGCGCCATGAGGCGGAAGCCGTGGAGCCGAAGCTCGTCCGCGTCGATGTCGTCGGGGGCCGGCCAGCCTTCCAGGATGAAGCCGAAGAATGCGCGGAGAGCTTCTTCTCCGAGTTCGAGTGGGTGGAAGGGCAGCGGATACGGTGCCTCGTCCTCCCAGTCCGGGTCCATCCCCACCGGGTGGTCACCGGCCCAGTACGGAGCCTCGAAGGGGAACGGCTCGCCGATGTCCTCGATGACGCCGCTCTCAGGCGACAGGCTCAGCGAGCGGACGAGCCGGCCGTCCTCCCAGACCGCGAAGGCGAGCCAGTCCACCACGCTGTGCATCGCGTGCAGGACCATCCTGCGTCCGGCACTCGCCGCGACCAGGTGCTCGGGCAGCTGCGACGGACGGTCGATCATCAGGCGCCGGTCGCAGACGATGTCCACGCCCGGGAAGCTCGCGGCGTAGGTGAGTCCGTCGGCGGGATAGGTGCTCTCACCCAAGATCTCGCCCTCCGCGGCCTCCATGCCCCAGCCCGGGTACAGCCGCCCGACGAGTTCGGTCGTCTCCGCGATTCCGGCTGCGGTCACCAGACGCAGAGCGGCCTGGATGTCCCCGTCCGCGTACGCCAGCAGGCCTGTCTTGGCTCCCACGAGCACCCTCCCACCCTCGAATCCATGCGGGATGGACGCTAGCCCTAGCCACTGACAATGCAGGTGGGGCCGCAGGACCGGACAAGGGTTTCGGTTTCCCGAGAACGGCGGAAGGATTCGGCGACTGGTCGTGCGCCGCAGCGTTCGTGCAGGTCAGAGGCGTATCGTCCCGGCACACACTCGGTGCCTTCTAGGCACTTGGCCACAGGCTGCCGTCCCCGGCGACGCACATCACCCCGGGAACGATCATGCGGCGGGCTGTCAGGCGTGGTTGACCGGGAGGACATCCGGGGAGAGGGCTCCGGCCCGGGCTGAACCGCTCGTCATGCGGCGGCGGTGGTGGCGGCGGCAGAGGACCTCGTAACCGATCTCCCCCGCCGGGCGGTTCACGTCGCCGACGACGACCTGCGCGCCCTCGACCACCATCTCCCCGTCTATCGTCCGCGCGTTGTGCGTGGCGCGGGCGCCGCACCAACACAGGGCCTCGACCTGGAGCTGTTCCAGGCGGTCCGCCAGCTCGATCAGGCGCTGCGAGCCGGGGAAGAGCTTCGTGCGGAAGTCGGTCGTGATGCCGAAGGCGAAGACGTCCAGGCCGAGGTCGTCCACGATCCGGGCCAGTTGGTCGATCTGGTCGGGGGCCAGGAACTGCGCCTCGTCCACGATCACGTAGTCGGCCTTGCCGCCCTGGGAGAGCTGGGCCACCAGGTAGGCGTAGAGGTCCATGCCCTCCGGCGCCTCGACCGCCTCCGTCACCAGCCCCAGGCGCGAGGACAACTTGCCCTCGCCCGCCCGGTCGTCACGGGTGAAGATCACGCCCTGCAGGCCCCGCGCGTCCCGGTTGTGGGCGATCTGGAGCGCCAGGGTGCTCTTTCCGCAGTCCATCGTTCCGGAGAAGAACACCAGCTCGGGCATGGCAGGACGGGGCCTTTCGGGTCGTGGGCGGCGAGGGGGGAGGGGGCGGGGTCGGTCAGGTGCGGACTTCGAGCAGCGGGACCAGCTGCTCGGCCGCGGTCATGGAGCCGTGCATGCCGACCAGCGCCGACTCGTTGGGCTCGTTGCGGGACGCGGTGATCGCGACGTCCGCCTGGGCGGCGGCGATCACGTCGCCGATCCGGCCGAGCACGCGTTCGTCGCACTCCCCCGGAGCGCCGAACCAGCCGAGTTCCAGGGCCTCTTCGCGGCTCGCGACCCAGAAGCGGTCGCCGAGCACCTCCCGCCACACGGTGAGGACGTCGGCCTCCGCGCCGGGTACGGCGTACACGTGCCGGGCCCGGCCCTCGCCGCCGAGGAGGGCGACGCCCGCGCCCAGCTCCCAGTCGTCGTCGAAGTCGATCCGGGAGTCCTCGTCGAAGGGGACGTCGACCATGCCGTGGTCGGCGGTCACGTACAGCGCCGTGCGCGGCGGCAGTTGCTCGGCGAGGCGCTGCACGAGGCGGTCGACGAACATCAGCTGGCCGCGCCAGGCGTCGGAGTCCACGCCGTGCCGGTGTCCGGCCCCGTCGAGTTCGCTGTAGTACGTGTACACGAGCGAGCGTTCGGCGGCCGCGAGCTGGATCGCGGCGAGGTCCATGCGTTCCTCGCCGGTCATCCGGCCGTGGAAGGTGCCCCCGCTGAGCGCGACCTTGGTGAGCGGGGTGGTGCGGAACGTGGGCGAGGACACCTGGGCGGTGTGCACCCCGGCGGCGTCCGCGAGCTGGAACACGGTCGGGTAGGGCTGCCAGGGCTTGGGCGCGGTCCACGGCTGCCAGCGGAGCTGGTTCATCAGCTCGCCGGAGGCCGGGTTGCGCACCGCGTAGCCCGGCAGGCCGTGGCGGGCCGGCGGCAGGCCGGTCCCGACGGAGGCCAGGGAGGTGGCGGTGGTCGCCGGGAAGCCCGAGGTGATCGGGCGGCCGGTGCCGCCGCGCGAGCCGGCGAGCAGGGAGGTGAGGTACGGGGCCTCGTCCGGGTGGGCCTTGATCTGCTCCCAGCCCATGCCGTCGACGAGGAAGACGCAGTTCCGGTCGGCCGGGGTGAGCTCGGCGATCCCAGCGGCGAGGCCGGGCACCCCCTGACCGGCCGCGAGGGTCGGCAGGAGGTCGGCGAGCGAGCCCGTCCCGTAGTGCGGGACCGGGGCGCCGGCGAGGTCGAGCAGTTCCGGTTCGTCCTGCCAGTTCGGCGGCGCGGAGTACGACATCAGCGGGCGGGACCGGAGGTCGCGGCCGTCGCCTCGGACAGCGCCTGGGCGAAGACCAGGGTCTGGCGCACGGTCTCGGGGCCGTCGCCGGCCTCGCTGACCCGCAGGCTGAGGTCGTCGGCGGTGGAGTTGCCGGTGTAGCCGTGGTCGGCGTCGCAGTTCGAGTCGCCGCAGGCGGCGGGCTCCAGGTCGATGCGCGAGACGGCGCCCCAGCCGATGGTCAGCACGACCTCGCGCGGCAGGGTGCCCGGGGTGTACGACTCCGGGTTGGCGACGACGCGGCTGAGTACCACGGAGGAGATGCTGCTGAGCTTGACCGACTCGGTGGAGGTGGTCGCGTACGGGGAGGGGGACCCGGCGTCGGCGGCCTGCTCGTCGGTGTGGCTGACGATGAAGCGGTTGCCGGTGAGGACCAGCACGGTCACGTGCCGGCGGACCTCGTTGGAGTCGAAGGTGGTCTCCTGGTGGACCAGGTACGACGAGATCGGCTCGCCGCCCACGGCGGCCTCCACCGCCTCGGCCACGAGGGCCGGGTAGTAGCCGCTGCGCTCGATCGCCGCGCGCAGCCCCTGGGTCGTCGTACCGGATTTCGCCATGAGGTCCATCCTAAGGCCCCTCCGGGGTCCCCCTACCTGCCCGGCGCTCAGTAGCTGGGCAGGGTGCGCGGGCCGAGGTCGCTGCGGGCGGGCGGGTGGGCGACGCGGACGGTGGCGCTCAGCACGGAGAGGCCATCGGTGGCGACGACGACCGGCTCCAGGGAAACCCCGACGACCTCGGGGTGGTCGTCGACGAGTCGGGACAGCCGGAGCAGGAGTTCCTCCAGGGCGCGGGTGTCGACGGGGTCGCTGCCGCGCCAGCCGAAGAGCAGCGGGGCGGTGCGGATGGAGCGGATCAGCGCGGCCGCGTCCCGGTCGGTGGCCGGAACCAGCCGGTGGGCGGTGTCGCCGAGCAGCTCGGAGGCGACGCCGGCGAGTCCGAAGGTGAGGACGGCGCCCCCGACGGGGTCGATGACCGAGCGGACGACGGTGTCCACGCCGCGCGGCACCATCGTCTGGACCACGGGGAGCAGCTCGGCGGGCTTGCCGAGGGTGTCGGTGAGTTCCTCGTACGAGCGCCGCAGCTCGGCTTCGGTGGTGAGGTCCAGGCGTACGCCGCCCAGGTCGGCCCGGTGGCGCAGGTGCGGGGCGGTGGTCTTGAGGGCGACGGGGTACCCGAGGACGCGGGCCGCTCGGGCGGCGGCGTCGGGGGTGGGGGCGGGCAGGACGGGCAGGACGCGGATGCCGTAGCGGCCGAGGAGCTCGCGCCCGTCGGCTTCGTCCAGGGTGGCGACGGAGGCCGGGGCGACGTCCGCGAGGAGGCGGGCGAGCAGGCCGGCGGCCCCGGCTTCGTCGATGTCCTCGTACTCGGGGACCTGGCCGCCCTCGGCGTTGGCGCGGCGCCACTGGCCGTAGCGGACGGCTTCGGCGAGGGCCTTCACGGCCCGTTCGGCGGCGGGGTAGGTCGGGATCGGGCCGGTGCGGGGGGTCGGGGTTTCGGCGTCGGGGGCCGGGCCCGGGTCGGGGGTGCCCGGCGCGGTCCACGCGGGGCCGCGCGGGGCGGCGGCGGTCGGGGAGGTGGCCCGCGCGGCGGACAGGGCCTCCACCAGGGCGCCGAGTTCCACGTGGACCACCGCGACGGGCTTGCCCGGCGTCTGGGCGGCGGCCTCGCGCAGGGCGGCGGCGAGGTCGTCGGCCAGGGCCTGCTCGCCCACCCCGGGGATGGCCGTGACGATGACGGCGTCGTGGTCGGGCGAGGCCAGGGCCGTGGCCAGGGCGGCGCGGAAGTCGGCGGGGTCGGCGGCGGTGGTCAGGTCGAGCGGGGGGCGCGGGCGCAGCCCCTCCGTCAGGCAGGCGTCGTAGGTGAGGACGCCGAGGGACTCGGAGTTCCCGAGGATCGCGACCCGGGGGCCGGCCGGGACCGGTTGCCCGGCGAGCAGCAGGCCGACGTCGACCAGCTCGGTGACGGTGTCGACCCGGATGACGCCGGCCTGCCGCAGCAGCTCGGAGACGGTGCTGTCGGTGAGCCGCGTACCGGGGACGACGTGGCCGGCCGGGGTGTGGCGGCCGCCACGGGCGACGACGACGGGTTTGACGGCGGAGGTGCGGCGCGCGAGGCGGGTGAACTTGCGCGGGTTGCCGAGGGTTTCCAGGTAGAGCAGGGCCACATCGGTGGCCTCGTCGTCGTACCAGTACTGGAGGATGTCGTTGCCGGAGACGTCGGCCCGGTTCCCGGCGGAGATGAAGGACGACAGGCCGCCGCCGCGCCGGAGCAGTCCGGCCAGCAGCGCGATCCCGATGGCTCCGGACTGGGTGAACAGGCCGATGCGGCCGCGGGCGGTGGGGCCGGGGGCCAGGGATGCGTTCAGCTCGACCTCGGGGGCGGTGTTGATCACCCCGAAGGCGTTGGGGCCGATCAGCCGCATCCCGTACGAGCGCACCTGCCGCACGAGTTCGCGCTGGCGGGCCAGGCCGAGCGGGCCGCTCTCCCCGTAGCCGGCGGAGAGCACGACCAGGCCCTGCACCCCGTGTTCGCCGCAGCGGGCGACGGCGTCCGGGACCCGTTCGGCGGGGACGGCGATCACGGCGAGGTCGACGGGCGCGCCGATGTCCGCGACGGTGCGGTAGGCCCGTACGCCGTCCAGCAGGTCCCCCTCGATGCCGGGGGCGCGGGCTTCGTTGACGGCGTAGAGGTGCCCGTGGAAGCCGCCGTCGCGCAGGTTGCGCAGGGCCGCCGCGCCGACGCCCGAGCCGGAGCGGCTGACCCCGATGACGGCGACCGAGCCGGGGGACAACAGTCGCTGGACGGAGCGGGCCTCGGCGCGCTGTTCGCGGGCGCGCTGCACGGCGAGGGATTCGGCGGTGGGTTCGAGGTCGAGGGTGAGGTGGACGGAGCCGTCCTCGAAGCTGCGCTTCTGCTGGTAGCCGACGTCCGTGAACACTTTGATCATCTTGTTGTTGGCGGGCAGCACCTCGGCGGCGAACCGCCGGATGCCCCGCTCCCGGGCCACGGCCCCGATGTGCTCCAGGAGCGCGGAGGCCACGCCGCGGCCCTGGTGGGCGTCCTGGACGAGGAAGGCGACCTCGGCCTCGTCGGCCGGGACGGAGGCCGGCCGGCCGTCGGGGCCGATCCGGTCGAAGCGGACGGTGCCGATGAACTCGCCCCCGATGGTCGCCGCGAGGCCGACGCGGTCCACGTAGTCGTGGTGCGTGAAGCGGTGCACGTCGCGGTCGGACAGGCGCGGGTACGGCGCGAAGAAGCGGTAGTACTTCGACTCGTCGGAGACCTGTTCGTAGAAGCTGGTCAGCCGTCCCGCGTCCTCGGTGGTGATGGGACGGATGCGGGCGGTGCCGCCGTCGCGCAGCACGACGTCCGCTTCCCAGTGGGCCGGGTACGAGGGGTCCGACGCGGTCGTCATGGGCTCACCCTAAGGGGCGGACGGGCCGTGCGGACCGGCCCGGACGCGAGCGCGCGGCGAACGCGGCAGTCCGGGGCGAAGCGGTGCAAGCTGGGGAAGGTCGAACGGCGGTGGACCGGGGCCGAAGGCCGGTCCGAGCATTCGGGGCGCCGTGAGAGACTGGTCTAGACAACCGTAAGAACCTGAAGGGCATCACCATGGCAGAGCGCCGCGTCAACGTCGGCTGGGCCGAGGGCCTGCACGCTCGTCCCGCCTCGATCTTCGTCCGGGCGACGACCGCTTCCGGCGTCCCGGTGACCATCGCCAAGGCGGGCGGCGACCCCGTCAACGCCGCTTCCATGCTGGCGGTCCTGGGCCTGGGCGCGCAGGGCGGCGAGGAGATCGTCCTCTCTTCCGAGGCCGAGGGTGCGGACGCCGCCCTGGACCGCCTCGCGAAGCTGGTCGCCGAGGGCCTCGACGAGCTTCCGGAGACCGTCTGACCCTTCGGGTCCGGTACCACCTCGAACGAGCGGCGGAGCCGCAGCCCCCGGTGATCCCGGGGGCTGCGGCTCTTCTGTTTTCGGCCGCGCGGGCGGGAATTCGACGCCGGACGCGAAAGCCGGAATCCCGCGGGAGAAGAATCCGGAATGGGAGCACGAGAAATGCGCGGGACCGTGAACCGGCCGGCGCCGCCAGAATATCCGCTCACCTTTGTATACGGCCCGTGTTAATGCCGGACGCTCGACGTGTTTACGGCAGGTTGCGGAGTCCTCACCCGCGGCCGGTGCGCCTCGGCGGCGCGCGCCGCGTGCTGCGCGGTCAGCGTCCGGGCCCGTTCGGCGTCCCCGCGGGCCACCGCGTCGACGATCCCTCCGTGTTCGGCCCAGGACTCCACGGGGCGCGCGGGGGCCTCCACGGTGTACATCCAGGCGATCTTGCGCCGGGTCTGGGTCAGCAGGGCGATCAGGCCCGGGCTGCCGGAGGCCTGGGAGAGGGTTTCGTGGAACCAGCCCCCCAGGTCCCGCAGATCCTCCCCCTGGCCCCTGCGGGCCCGTTCCTGCCCCAGCCGGACCAGCCCGCGCAGCACCTTCAGGTGGGCGTCCGTACGCCGGCGGGCGGCCCGGGAGGCCGCGAGGGGCTCCAGCAGCATCCGTAGCTCCAGGAGGTCGGCCGCCTCCTGTTCGGTGGGCTCCGCCACGCAGGCGCCCGCGTGGCGGCGCGTGGTGACGAAGCCCTCGGACTCCAGGGTGCGCAGGGCCTCGCGCACCGGGACGCGGGAGACCCCGTAGCGGCGGGCCAGGACCTCCTCGGTGAGGCGGCCGCCCGGCCCGAAGAAGCCGGAGACGATATCGTCGCGGATCGCTGTGCACACCGCGTGCGCGGGAATTCGCAAGACCGGACCTCCGCGTGAATTCGGCTGCCGGCGCCGTCGCCGGAATCGTGACCGTGTCGCGACTCTATTGCAACACGCGAATATTTCCGAGGACGGCTGGAAATCCGAAACATTTCACGCAGCGGGGAGCGGTGAGGGGTGAGCGGGGCAGCCGACGAGGGCAAGGGCCGGCTTCGCAGGCGAGCCGGCTCCCGGGAACGCGGAAGGCCCCGGCTCGGGGAGCCGGGGCCTTCCGTGGAAGTGGTGGTGCGGTGCCGCTCGGATCAGAGGTTCACGCCGTGCGAGCGCAGGTACGCCAGCGGGTTGATGTCCGAGCCGTACTGGGCACTGGTGCGGGCCTCGAAGTGCAGGTGCACGCCGCTGGAGTTGCCGGTGGTGCCGGCGAGGCCGATCTGCTGGCCCGGGGCGACCTGCTGGCCGGCGGACACGCTCAGCGAGTCCATGTGGCCGTACTGCGTGTAGGTGCCGTCGTTGTGCTTGATGATCACGTTGTTGCCGTACGCGCCGCCCCAGCCGGCCTCGACGACGGTGCCGGCGCCGACGGCGCGGACCGAGGTGCCGAGGGAGGCGTGGAAGTCGATGCCCGTGTGGCTACCGGAGGACCACATCGCGCCGCCCGCACCGTAGGAGGTGCTGACGTAGGAGCCCGCGATGGGCGAGACGTAGGTGTTGAGGCGCTTGCGCTCCTCCTCGCGGGCGACGCGCTCGGCGGTCTCCCGCTCGGACTTCGCCTTGGCCTCGGCGACCTCGGCGACGCGCTTGGCCTCGGAGGCGCGCTGCTTGGCGTCGGCCTCGGCCTGCGCCTGGGCGGCGACGGCGTCAGCGGCGCGCTGCTGCAGATCGGCCTGGGCCACGATGTCGCCCTGGAGGTCGTTCGCGACGACCACCGGGTTCTGGCCGGTGTCCTCCATGGAGGGTCCCGGGTTGTCCGCCGCGAAGGCCGGGGCGGCGAGGGTGCCGACCACGCCCGTGGTGGCGAGGGCGGCTATACCGGCGTAGCCGGCGGTCTTGCGGCTCAGACGGCTGGAGCCGCGGTGCTTGCCGGAGCCGGTGGGACGACTGCCAAACGCCATGAAGGGGGTGGTCCTTTCCTTCCCTCTCGCCTACCGGGTTAGCTGACGGGTTCGGAGCAGGAAGGTCTCCTACGGGCCTCCTCTTGCGAGGCGGTCCGATTCACCCCAGGGACTGTGGGTCCCCGGCTCCCCAGGCTCGCGCCTGACGGGGACTCGGCGATCACTGTTCGGTGCCGCGGGTGCGGCGGGCACAACTGACGAACAGCAGGGCCGACGCTAGGCGGATCATCAGTGGATCGCCAAACACACGAGCACTTTTGTTGCGTACGCCACACCGCATACGAGCAACCAAACCACTAATCGGACAAAAGGGGCCCTGACGGATAATCCATCAGAGCCCCTTCAGAAACGGCCGGTTACCGGTGGAGGGGCGGTCGCCCGCCGCTCGATTCCCGGTCGACCACGGGTCAGTTGGTGACGACGGTTACGGCGCCGATGCCCAGCGCCCGTACGGGCTCCTCGATCTGCGCCGCGTCGCCCACCAACACCGTCACCAGACGGTCCACGGGGAAGGCGCGCACGACCGCCGAAGTCGCCTCCGCCGTACCGGTTTCGGCCAGCCGCGCGTACAACCGCGCCTGGTAGTCGTCCGGCAGCTCCTGCTCGACCTGGTCCGCCAGCGTGCCCGCGACGGAGGACGCCGTCTCGAACTTCAGCGGGGCCACGCCCACCAGGTTCTGCACCGCCACGTCCCGCTCGGCGTCGGTCAGACCGCCCTCCGCGAGGGTGCGCAGCACCTTCCAGAGGTCCTCCAGCGCGGGGCCGGTGTTCGGGGTGTCCACCGAGCCGCTGATGGCGAGCATCGAGGCGCCCTTGCCGTCGGCCGTGGAACGCAGCACCTGACCGAAGGCGCGCACGCCGTACGTGTACCCCTTCTCCTCGCGCAGCACCTTGTCCAGGCGCGAGGTGAGCGTGCCGCCGAGGCAGTACGTGCCGAGCACCTGCGGGGCCCACACGAGGTCGTGGCGGTCCGCGCCGATGCGGCCGATCAGCAACTGCGTCTGGACGGCGCCGGGCCGGTCGACGATGACCACCCGGCCCGTGTCGTCGGCGGTCACCGGGGGCACCGGGCGGGGCTCGGCGGTGTTGCCCGTCCAACTGCCCAGCGTGTCGGCCAGGACGGCGTCCAGGTCGATGCCGGTCAGGTCGCCGACGACCACCGCGGTGGCGGTGGCGGGGCGTACGTGGGCCTCGTAGAAGGCGCGGACGGCCGCGGAGTCGATGCGGGCCACCGTCTCCTCGGTGCCCTGGCGCGGTCGGGACATGCGCAGGGAGGCCGGGAACAGTTCCTTGGAGAGCTGCTTGGCCGCGCGCCGCTGCGGGTTGGCCAGCTCGTGCGGGATCTCGTCGAGCCGGTTGCGCACCAGCCGGTCGATCTCGCCGTCGGCGAAGGCGGGCGCGCGCAGCGCCTCGGCGAGCAGGCTCATCGCCTTGTGCAGGCGGGAGGCCGGGACCTCCAGGGAGACCCGCAGGCCGGGGTGGTCGGCATGCGCGTCCAGCGTGGCGCCGCAGCGCTCCAGCTCGGCGGCGAACTCCTCGGCGGAGTGCTTGTCGGTGCCCTCCGACAGGGCGCGGGCCATGATCGTGGCCACCCCGTCGAGGCCCTCGGGCTCCGCGTCCAGCGGGGCCGCGAGGTTGACCTCGACCGCGACCACCTGCTGGCCCGGGCGGTGGCAGCGCAGCACGGTCAGGCCGTTGGGCAGCGCGCCGCGTTCGGGGGCCGGGAAGGCCCACGGCTTGGCCTCGCCGGGCTGGGGCTGCGGGTGGAAGGTCATCGTGACGGCTGCGGTGTCGCTCACTGCTCCGCCCCTTCGTTCTCGGCTTCGTTCGCGTCGGTCTCGTCGTCGGACCCGGCCGGCGGTTCGTAGACCAGGACCGCCCGGTTGTCGGGGCGCAGTCGGGCCGCGGCCACGGCCTGCACCTCCTCGGCGGTGATGTCCAGGACGCGCTGTACGGCGGTCAGGGCGAGCTGGGGGTCGCCGAACAGCACCGCGAAGCGGCACAGTTCGTCGGCCCGGCCGGCCACCGTGCTCAGCCGGTCCAGCCACTCCCGCTCCAGCTGCGCCTGGGCGCGCTCCATCTCCTCGGCCGTGGGGCCCTCGGCGGCGAACCGCGCGAGCTCCTCGTCGACGGCGGCCTCGATGGCGGGCACCTCGACGCCGCTGGAGGTCTTGACGTCCAGCCAGCCCAGCGAGGGCGCGCCGGCGAGCCGCAGCATGCCGAAGCCGGCCGCGACGGCGCTCTGGTCGCGGCGCACGAGGCGGTTGTGCAGCCGGGAGGACTCGCCGCCGCCCAGCACGGTCAGCGCCACGTCGGCGGCGTCGCACTCGCGGGTGCCGTCGTGCGGGAGGCGGTAGGCGGCCATCAGCGCGCGGGCCGGGACCTCCTCGACGATCTCCTCGCGCAGTTGCGCGCCCATGACCTCGGGCAGCGTGCCGTCGCGCGGGGGCTGCTTGCCGTCGTGCGACGGGATGCTCCCGAAGTACTTCTCGACCCAGGCCAGGGTGCGCTCGGGGTCGATGTCGCCGACGACCGACAGGACGGCGTTGTTGGGCGCGTAGTACGTACGGAAGAAGGTGCGCGCGTCCTCCAGGGACGCGGCGTCCAGGTCGGCCATCGAACCGATCGGGGTGTGGTGGTACGGGTGGCCCTCGGGGTAGGCGAGGGCGGTCAACTTCTCGAACGCGGTCCCGTAGGGCACGTTGTCGTAGCGCTGGCGACGCTCGTTCTTGACGACGTCGCGCTGGTTCTCCATGGACTCGTCGTCCAGCGAGGCCAGCAGCGAACCCATCCGGTCCGCCTCCAGCCACAGGGCGAGTTCCAGCTGGTGCGCCGGCATGGTCTCGAAGTAGTTGGTGCGCTCGAAGCTGGTGGTCCCGTTCAGGGAACCGCCGGCGCCCTGGACGAGCTCGAAGTGTCCGTTGCCCGGTACGCTCGCCGAACCCTGGAACATCAGGTGCTCGAAAAGGTGAGCCAAACCGGTCCGCCCCTTGACTTCGTGGCGCGAGCCGACGTCGTACCAGAGGCAGACGGCGGCGACCGGGGTGAGGTGGTCCTCGGACAGCACCACGCGCAGGCCGTTGGCCAGCCGGTGCTCGGTCGCTGTCAGGCCGCCGGAGCCGGCCTGAGCTGTGGCCGTGTGACCCATGGGCATGTGGTCCCTTCGATCGCGATGCAGAGATTTCTGTCAGACCTGCCACTGTATGCAAGCGCGTCGGCCACCGGAGAAGTTCCCGGATGCCGCCTGCGGACTCCGTCCGGGGGACCCCCGGGGTCGGAGTCGGCATTGTCGGCGGCCCGGGCCACAATGGTCCGCGTCGCCCCTGCCGGACCGCCCGGCCGGAACCCGTACGTCCCGTACACCCCGTACACCCCGTACACCCCGTACACCCGATTTCTTGGTTAAGGAGCCGCGCAGCGATGGCCCGCCGCAGCACGAAGACCCCGCCGCCGGAGGATTTCGAGGAGAAGATCCTCGACATCGACGTCGTCGACGAAATGCAGGGCTCCTTCCTCGAGTACGCGTACTCGGTGATCTACTCCCGTGCCCTGCCGGACGCCCGGGACGGCATGAAGCCGGTGCACCGGCGCATCGTCTACCAGATGAACGAGATGGGCCTGCGTCCCGACCGCGGCTACGTCAAGTGCGCCCGTGTCGTGGGCGAGGTCATGGGCAAGCTGCACCCGCACGGCGACGCGTCGATCTACGACGCGCTCGTGCGCATGGCGCAGCCCTTCTCGATGCGCCTGCCGCTGGTCGACGGCCACGGCAACTTCGGCTCCCTCGGCAACGACGACCCGCCGGCCGCGATGCGTTACACCGAGTGCCGGATGGCCGACGCCACGTCACTCATGACGGAGTCGATCGACGAGGCCACCGTCGACTTCAACGCCAACTACGACGGCCAGGAACGCGAACCGGTCGTCCTGCCCGCGGCGTACCCGAACCTGCTCGTCAACGGCGCCTCCGGGATCGCCGTCGGCATGGCCACCAACATGGCCCCGCACAACCTGGGCGAGGTCATCGCGGCCGCCCGCCACCTGATCCGTCACCCGGAGGCGGACCTGGAGGCGCTGATGCGCTTCGTGCCGGGTCCCGACCTGCCCACGGGCGGCCGGATCGTCGGGCTCTCCGGCATCAAGGACGCCTACGAGAACGGTCGCGGCACGTTCAAGATCCGCGCGACGGTCGCGGTGGAGGACGTCACCCCGCGCCGCAAGGGTCTCGTCGTCACCGAACTGCCCTTCACGGTGGGCCCCGAGAAGGTCATCGCGAAGATCAAGGACCTGGTCGGTTCGAAGAAGCTCCAGGGCATCGCCGACGTCAAGGACCTCACCGACCGCTCGCACGGCCTGCGCCTGGTCATCGAGATCAAGAACGGCTTCCACCCGGAGGCCGTGCTGCAACAGCTCTACAAGCTGACGCCGATGGAGGAGTCCTTCGGCATCAACAACGTCGCCCTGGTCGACGGCCAGCCGCTGACGCTGGGCCTCAAGGAGCTGTTGGAGGTCTACCTGGACCACCGCTTCGAGGTCGTCCGCCGGCGCAGCGAGTTCCGCCGCACCAAGCGGCGCGATCGGCTGCACCTGGTCGAGGGCCTGCTGGTGGCCCTCATCGACATCGACGAGGTCATCCGGCTGATCCGCGAGAGCGACAACTCCGCGCAGGCCAAGGAGCGGCTGATCGAGCACTTCTCGCTCAGCGAGATCCAGACGCAGTACATCCTCGACACCCCGCTGCGCCGCCTGACCCGCTTCGACCGGATCGAGCTGGAGTCCGAGCGCGACCGCCTCACCGGCGAGATCGACGAGCTGACCGGCATCCTGGATTCGGACGGCGAACTGCGCAAGCTGGTCTCGTCCGAACTGGCCTCGGTGGCGAAGAAGTTCGGTACCGAGCGGCGGACGGTGCTGCTGGAGTCGGCGGGTACGGCCATCGCGGCCGTTCCGCTGGAGGTCGCGGACGACCCGTGCCGCGTGCTGCTGTCCTCCACCGGCCTGCTCGCCCGTACGGCCAACGGCGACCCGCTCCCCGAGGAGGAGGGCGGCGGCCGCGCCAAGCACGACCTGATCGTCTCCCAGGTCGCGGCAACCGCACGGGCCGACGTGGGCGCGGTGACCTCGTACGGTCGACTGCTGCGCCTGTCGGTGATCGACCTGCCGCAGCTGCCGGACACGCACGCCGCGCCGAACCTGGCCGGTGGCGCCCCCGTCTCGGAGTTCCTGTCCGGGCTGGAGGCCGACGAGACGCTGATCTGCCTGACCTCGCTCGACGAGTCCTCCCAGGGGCTGGCCCTGGGCACCGAGCAGGGCGTCGTCAAGCGGGTCGTGCCGGACTACCCGGCGAACAAGGACGAGCTGGAGGTCATCACCCTCAAGGAGGGCGACCGGATCGTCGGCGCGGTCGAGCTGCGCACGGGTGAGGAGGACCTGGTCTTCATCACCGACGACGCCCAGTTGCTGCGCTACCCGGCGGCCCAGGTGCGCCCCCAGGGCCGCCCGGCGGGCGGCATGGCGGGCATCAAGCTCGCCGACAACGCCAAGGTGATCCACTTCTCGGCCGTGGACCCGGCCCGGGACGCCATGGTCTTCACCGTGGCGGGATCGCAGGGGACGCTGGACGACTCGGTGCGCTCCGGCAAGCTCACCCCCTTCGACCAGTACCCGCGCAAGGGTCGGGCCACGGGCGGGGTGCGCTGCCAGCGCTTCCTGAAGGGCGAGGACGTCCTGGTGCTGGCCTGGGCCGGTGGGGCGCCGGTCCGGGCCGCGTCGGCCAACGGCACCCCGGCCGCGCTGCCGGCGGTGGACCCGCGTCGTGACGGCTCGGGGGTGGCGCTGCCGGCGGTCGTCGAAGCCCTCGCGGGGGGCGTGTTGTAGCACGGGCGGGGCGCGGGTTGCGCCGGGTGGGCCGTTGGGCTCACCCCGCACCCCGTGCCCCGACTAGTGTTTTCCCCGTACACGCGGGTGGGGGGAGAACACAGCTGATGAGTCGTCGGTCCAGCGGGTTGATCGGGGTGTGGGCCGAGGCCCAACGGCAGCAGCAGCGGGCGCAGCTGATCCAGCAGCGCGAGGCGGAGCGCCGGCAGCGGGCGTACGAACGGGACGTGGCGCGGGGCCGGCGGGAACAGCAGGCCGCTTACAAGCAGCACCGCGAGGCCGAGGCCCGTCGCCGGACGGAAGAGCTCGAAGCCGAGGTGGCGGCCCTGCAGGGGATGTTGGCCGCGGGGTGCCGGGCGCCCGCCTTCCGGATGGCCGCCCTGGTCCGTTCCGAACAGGTGGAGCCGTTCAACCCGGGCACGCTGGCCCATCCGTTGCCCATGCCGCAGCTCCAGCAGTTCCAGCAGCAGAGCGGCGGTTGGGGGCTCGGCGCGGGTCGCCGCGCCCAGGCGGAGCGCGAGGCCCACGACCGCTACACCCAGGCCTGGCAGGCCGCGCACGCCGCGGACCAGCAGCGCCTGCGGCAGCTGGCGGCGTACCGGGAGCAGTACGACCGGTGGGCGGCCGGACAGCTCGCCGACGTGCGCCGCCACAACGGCGGCCTCGCCGAACTGGCCGGCGCGCTGGGCGCCGGCGATGCCGAGGCCGCCGTCGAGTACTTCTCGGCGGCCCTGTACGCCTCCACCGCCTGGCCCGAGGACCTGCCCCGCCAGGTCTCGGCGGCCTACGATCCGGCGGCCCGTCAGTTGGTGCTGGACTGGGAGCTGCCGGGCTTCGCGGTGGTACCGGAGGCGAAGTCGGTGCGGTACCTGCCGAGTACCGACCAGGACAAGGAGACGGCCCGGCCGGCCACGCAGCGCCGGGCGGTGTACCGGGACGTACTGGCCCAGTGCGTGCTGCTGGTGCTGCGCGAGCTGTACGCGGCGGACGAGTTCGGCGCGCTGGACTCGGTGGTGGTCAACGGGTTCGTGGACGACCACGATCCGGTGACGGGACGCGAGGCGCAGATCGTACTGGCCACCGTGCTGGCCTCGCGCACGGCGTTCTCCGGGCTGCGCCTGGAGCAGGTGAGCGCGGTGGACTGCCTGGTGGACGGGTTGCGGGGGCAGTTGTCGGCGCGGCCGGACCAGCTGACGGCGGTACGGGCGGGCCGGGGGCCCGGCGAGGTGGGAAGCGGGGTCGTCCGGCACGGCGGCCACGGCGAGGGCGCCGAGGAGGAGCCCGACCTGTTCTCGATGGACCCGATCGCCTTCGAGAACCTGGTCGCGGAACTGTTCCGGGCGATGGGCATGGAGGCGGTGACGACGCAGCGGTCGGGCGACGGCGGCGTCGACGTCGAGGCGCTGGACCCGGCGCCGATCCGGGGCGGGCGGATCGTCGTACAGGTCAAGCGGTACCGCAACACCGTCCCGCCGACGGCCGTGCGGGACTTGTACGGGACCGTGCAGGACGCGGGGGCGAACAAGGGGGTGCTGGTCACCACCTCGTCCTTCGGACCGGGGTCGTACACCTTCGCCAACGGAAAACCGCTGGAGTTGGTTCCGGGGGTCGAGCTGGTGGACCTGCTGCACCGGTACGGGCTGCGCGGCCGGCTGGGCGACGGCGCTTCCACCGGCCCGACCGCGGCGGCCTCCCGGAGCGTGCCCGCCCAGCGGGCCGCCGCCGAGCCGGAGGCCCTCGCGCCGGACCGCAACGTATTGGGCATGTCGTGGTCGGGGTCGGTCGCGCTGGACGTGTGCGCGCTGGTCTGCGAGGGCGGCCGGGTGCTGAGCGAGGACCACTTCGTGTTCTTCAACAACCCGCGGACCCCGGACGGCGCGGTCCGCTCGCGCCCGCACCGGGGCCCCGACAAGGCAGCCGTGGAGGTCGGCTTCGACGACCTCCCGCAGCGCGCGGACCGCCTGGTCCTGGTCGCCGCGATCGATCCCGAGGTCAATCCGGACGCCGACCTGGCCGGGTTCACCGACGCCCGGATCCGGCTGCTCGGCGCGGCCGGCGAGGAGATCGACCGGCTGGAGGTGTCCGACGGGCGGGCCGGCGAAACCGCGCTGGTGCTGGGCTCCTTCCGGCGGCGGCCGAACGGCGACTGGAAGTTCGTCATCGGCGGGAAGGGCTACCGGGGCGGCCTGGAGGACCTGCTGCGCGAGTACGGCGTGGACGTGGCTTAGGCCGTCTCGGGCGGGTGGGGCCGGTCGGTGTCCGGCTCGTCCGCCGGCTGCTCCCCCGGTTCCGCGGGTCCCTTGCGCGGGACGTACCGCAGCACGCCCCACATGCTCTCCGGCCGGGCGTCCTGCGGGGCCTGCTCGCGGCAGGCCTCCAGCCCGCGCAGCAGGGCCGGTCCGTCGGTGCCGGAGCCGATCAGGACGAGTTGCGTCCGGCGGGGCTCGCCCTTCGGCCAGGGGCCGGGCTCGAAGCTCAGGAAGCGGCCGACCGCGTGGACCTCGTAGCGCTCCTCGTGGCCGGGGACGCCGAACCGGACGAAGCCCTTGATCCGGTAGAGGCCGGCGGGGCGGCGGTCGAGGAAGTCCATGAGGCGGCGCGGGGAGAGGGGCTCGTCGGAGGTGAACTCGACGCTCTCGTAGGCGGCGTGCGCGTGGGCCGAGTGGTCGTGGGTGTCCTCGTCCGCCTCGGCCAGCAGGTCCTCGAAGGAGAGCTGGCCGCGGGTCTCCGTCCAGGGCCGGCGGTCGAAGAGCAGTTCCGGGTCGATCCGACCGTGTTCGGTGGCGATCACCGCGGTCCCGGGGGCACGGAGCGCGTCGAGTTCCGTTTCGATCCGGGTCCGTTCGGCGGCGTCGACCCGGTCGGACTTGTTGAGGACGACCAGGTCGGCGACGGCGAGGTGGCGGTCGGTCTCCGGATGCTTCTCGCGGGTCGCGTCGAACTCCGCCGCGTCAACGACGTGCACCATGCCGCCATAGCGGACGGCCGGGTTCTCGTTGGCCATCAGCATCCGGACCATCTCCTGCGGCTCCGCGAGCCCGCTGGCCTCGATGACGATCACGTCGATCCGGTGCGCGGGCGCGGTGAGCCGGTCCAGGTAGGCGTCGAGTTCGCTGCCGTCGACCGCGCAGCACAGGCAGCCGCCGCCGAGGGAGACCATCGAGTCGCCGACCTGACCGGCCACGGACATCGCGTCGACCTCGATCGATCCGAAGTCGTTGACGACGACCCCGATCCGGGTTCCTCCCCGGTTGCCGAGGAGGTGGTTGAGCACGGTGGTCTTGCCGGATCCGAGGAATCCGGCGAGGACGACGACGGGGACGGTCCGCTCGGGCTGCCTGCTGTTCACCCGGCCGATGGTAACCAGCAGCCGATGGTCAGCGGGACCGGTCAGCCGAGCAGCGGCACGGGCCGGGGCGGGGTGGGGCCGATGTAGCGGGCGGCCGGGCGGATGATCTTCGAGTCGGCGGCCTGTTCGAGGACGTTCGCGCTCCACCCGACCACGCGCGCGGCGCAGAAGGTCGGGGTGAACATCTCCCGGGGCAGTCCGCACAGTTCCATGACGACCCCCGCGTAGAACTCCACGTTGGTGTGCAGTTCGCGGCCGGGCTTGAGCTCGGCGAGGATCTCCTCCACCTGTCGTTCGACCTCGACGGCGAAGTCCACCAGCGGCCCGCCGAACTGCTGGGCGATCTCGCGCAGCATCCGTGAGCGCGGGTCCTCGGTGCGGTAGACGGGGTGTCCGAAGCCCATGATCCGGTCCCCGGCGAGGACCCGTTCCCGGATCCAGGGCCGGATGCGGTCGACGGTGCCGATGGCGTCGAGGGTGTCCAGGGCGCGGCTGGGGGCGCCGCCGTGCAGCGGTCCGGACAGCGCTCCGATCGCACCGGTCAGGCAGGCGGCGACGTCGGCCCCGGTGGAGGCGATCACGCGGGCGGTGAAGGTGGAGGCGTTGAAGCCGTGGTCGACGGTGGAGATCAGGTAGCGCTCGACGGCGCGGGTGCGCACGGGGTCCGGTTCCCGCCCGGTCAGCATCCAGAGGTAGTTGGCCGCGTACGGGAGGTCGTCGCGCGGATCCACCGGTTCCAGGCCCCGGCCGAGTCGGTGCAGGGCGGTGAGCAGGGTGGGTACGGCGGCGCAGGCGGCGAGGGCGTCGGCGGCGCGGCGGTCGGCGTCGAGGTCGAAGACGGGCCGGAAGCCGGCCGAGGCGCCGAGCAGCGAGAGCGCGGTGCGCAGTCCGGCGAGGGGTCCCGAGGCGGCGGTGGCGCGGGCGAGGCCGGGCAGGGCGTCGCGGACGGCGACGGGCAGCCGGCGCAGCGGGGCGACGCGCGCGGTGAAGGCGGCGCGTTCGGCGGCGTCGGCGGGCAGCGTGCCGTGGAACATCAGGTGCCACACGTCCTCGAAGGTGCGGCCGGCGGCGAGCTCGACGGCCGAGTACTCGCGGTAGTGGTAGAAGCCCTCCTGGCCGCGGACGTCGCCGAGTCGGGTTTCGGTGACGACGACTCCGGCGAGGCCGCGGGGTACTGCGACGGTGGTGTTCATGGATCGACCATCCACCCTTGAATCAATCCTTGTCAATGTTGATCGCATCAATCTGTATAGGCTGTGTGTCATGAACGATGAGCCCGCTGCCAACACCGCGCGCCGCCTCACCACCCAGGAGGCCGCCCGCGCGCTCGGCGTGAAGCCGGCGACCGTGTACGCGTACGTCAGCCGCGGCCAGCTCACCAGCCGCCGCGACCCGGTCGGGCGCGGCAGCACCTTCGACGCGGGCGAGGTGGAGGCCCTGGCCCTGCGCAGCCGGCGCGAGGCGGCGGCTCCGGCCGGGGAGCTCTCCGTACGCACCTCGCTCACCCTGATCAACGACGACCGGTACTGGTTCCGGGGCGTGGACGCCGTCGAGTTGGCCTCCCGGTATCCGTACGAGGAGGTCGCCGAGTGGCTCTGGACGGGCGGACCGCGGCCCGGCGCCCGCTTCACCGCTCCCCCGGAGGCGCTCGCCGCGGCCCGCCGGGCGGTGGCCGCGCTTCCCGAGCACAGCGGCCCCGTCGACCGGCTGCGGGTGGCGGTGGCCGCCGCCGCGGTGACGGACCCGTTGCGCTTCGACCTGTCCGAGGAGGCCGTACTGGGCTCCGCGCGCTCCCTGGTCCCGACGCTGGCCGGCGCCCTGCCCGAGCTGGGCGCGCCCGCCGGGGACGGCGCACCGGTCGCCCGGGAGCTGTGGTCCCGGCTGACCGCGGCGGACCCGGAGCCGCGGGCGCTGGAGGTGCTGGACCTGGCCCTCGGGCTGCTGACCGACCACGACCTGGCCGCCTCGACGCTGGCCGTACGGGTGGCGGCGTCGGCCCGGGCCCATCCGTACGCGGCCGTCTCGGCCGGACTCGGCGCACTGGAGGGACCGCTGCACGGCGCCGCCGGCCGGCTCGCCCACCGGATGCTGGTGGAGGTGCTGGAACGGGGCGGCGCGGCGCCGGTGGTGGCGGAGTACCTGCGGGCGGGACGCCCGGTGCCCGGGCTCGGCCACCGGCTGTACCGCGGCGAGGACCCGCGGGCCGGAGCCCTGTTCGGGCGGTTGGCGGACCTGCCGCAGGCGGCGCCGGCGCTCGCCGCGGCGCGGGACGTGACGGCGGTGATGGCCCGGCACGGGCTGCACGCGAACGTGGACCTCGCGCTGGCGGTGCTGACGGTGTCCTGCGGGATGCGCGCCGAAGCCGGGGAGACGGTGTTCGCGGTGGCCCGGACGGCGGGTTGGATCGCGCACGCCTTGGAGGAGTACCAGGAACGGCCGCTGCGGATGCGGCTGAGCGGGCAGTACCAGGGACCCCGCCCGCCGCAGCCGCTGCCGTGACGGGCGGGACCACCGGCCGGGGGCGGTCCGGCTGCGGCGTCAGGTCCGCAGCCAGACCCCCGTGTCCTGCGGGAGCAGCCCCTCGGCGTCGAGGGCGGCGCTGCTCAGCAGGAGTCTCGTACGGGCCGGGAGGGGCACCGGGTCGCGGGAGAGGTTGACCACGCAGAGCAGGCCGTCGGGGCGGGCGAAGGCCAGCACTCCGGGCGGGGCGGGCAGCCAGCGCAGGCCGCCGCCACCGAACCCGGCCGCGTCCCGGCGCAGCCGCAGGGCGGTGCGGTAGAGGGTGAGCATCGACTCCGGATCGCCGTCCTGCCGGTCGGCGGCGTACGTCGCCCAGTGCGCGGGCTGCGGCAGCCAGGGCTCCTGCCAGGGCTCGGCGCTCCAGGGCAGCGGCACCCGGCAGCCGTCGCGGCCGGGGTCGGTGCCGCCGGAGCGGAAGTGCATGGGGTCCTGGATGCGGTCGAGCGGGACGTCGGCCTCGGGCAGGCCCAGTTCCTCGCCCTGGTACAGGTACACGGAGCCGGGCAGGGCGAGGGTCAGCAGGGCGGCGGCGCGTGCCCGTCGGGTGCCGAGCGCCGGGTCGGACGGGATGCCGAACGCCTTCGTGGCGAAGTCGAAGCCCGTGTCGGCGCGGCCGTAGCGGGTGACGGTCCGGGTGACGTCGTGGTTGCACAGCACCCAGGTGGCCGGGGCCCCGACGGGGGCGTGTTCGGCGAGGGTCTCCTCGATGGAGGTGCGCAGCCGCTCGGCGTCCCACGGGCAGCTGAGGAAGGAGAAGTTGAAGGCGGTGTGCAGTTCGTCGGGGCGCAGGTAGCGGGCGAAGCGCTCGGAGTCGGGCAGCCAGACCTCGCCGACGAAGACGGCTCCGTACGCGTCGGCGATCTCCCGCCAGGAGCGGTAGATGGCGTGGAGGTCGTCGCGGTCGATGAAGGGGTGGGGCTCCCCGGTCCAGGGCCCGGCGGGCCTGCCGGCCAGGTCGGGCAGGGCCGGGTCCTTCGCCAGCAGGGCAGCGGAGTCGATCCGTACGCCGGCGACGCCCCGCTCGAACCAGAAGCGGAGCACCTCCTCGTGCTCCCGCCGTACCTCGGGGTGGTCCCAGTTGAGGTCGGGCTGTTGTGGGGTGAACAGGTGCAGGTACCACTCGCCGTCCGGTACGCGGGTCCAGGTGGCGGCGCCGTTGAACTGCGAGGGCCAGTCGCCCGGCGGCAGTTCGCCGTGCTCGCCGCGGCCGGGGCGGAAGTGGAAGAGCTCCCGCTCGGGGCTGCCGGGGCCGGCGTCGAGGGCGGCGCGGAACCAGGCGTGCCGGTCGGACACGTGGTTCGGGACGATGTCGATGATCGTACGGATGCCCAGCGCGCGGGCTTCGGCGATGAGCTTCTCCGCTTCGGCGAGGGTGCCGAAGGCGGGGTCGATGGTGCGGTAGTCGGCGACGTCGTAGCCGCCGTCGGCGAGCGGGGACAGGTACCAGGGCGTGAACCACAGGGCGTCCACCCCCAGTTCGCAGAGGTACGGCAGGCGGGCCCGGACGCCCGCGAGGTCGCCGGTGCCGTCCCCGTCGCCGTCGGCGAAGCTGCGTACGTACACCTGGTAGATGGCCGCGGAGCGCCACCAGTCGGCGTCGCTGTCGGGCAGGGGGAGGTCGGCCACGTCAGGGTCCTTTCACGGCGGGTGCGGGCAACCGGGCGGCTCGGCGGTGGTCCCGGAACGGTCGGTCAGCCCTTGAGGGAGCCGGCCGTCAGGCCGCTCATGATGTTGCGCTGGAAGATCAGGAAGATGACGAGGGTCGGCGCGGAGGCCATCGCGAGGGCGGCGATGAGGTGGTTCTCGGGAACGCCGCTGGCCAGCGAGTAGATGCCGACGTTGAGCGTTTGCAGGGCGGGGTCGGGGAGGGTGAGCATCGGCCAGAGGAAGTCCTTCCAGACGCCGACGATCGCGAAGATCGAGACGACGCCGAGGACCGGCCGGGACATCGGCAGGACCACCGAGCGCAGGATGCGCAGGGCGCTCGCGCCGTCGATGGCGGCGGCGTCGAGGATCTCCTTCGGGATGGAGTCGAAGAACCGCTTCAGCAGGAAGATGGAGAAGGCGTTGGTGACGGCCGGCAGCCAGATCACCCAGGGCGTGTTGATCAGGTTCCGCTCGATGATCGGCATGTCCAGGACGGTCAGGTACTGGGGGACGACCAGGACGGTCGCCGGGATCATCAGCGTCGCGAGCATCATGCCGAGCACGGCCTTGCCGAAGACCGGGCGCAGCCTGGACAGCGAGTAGGCGGCGGCCACGTCCAGGACGAGCTGGAAGGCGAGCGCGCCGAAGGCGTAGTAGAGGGTGTTGAACAGCAGCTTCGCGAGGTCCATGACCTTCCAGGCGGCCGTGTAGTTCGCGGTGTGCAGGGAGTCCGGGACCAGGGTCGGCGGGACCAGTGCGAACTCCTCGGTGCTCTTGAGGCCGTTGGCGACCATCCAGTAGAGGGGTCCGAGGAAGACGAGGGTGAAGCCGGCGACGACCAGCGCGAGGACGGTCCAGTAGAGGATCCTGCCCCGGGCGCGGCCGAGGCGGACGGGCGATATCAGGGTGCGCTCTGCCACGGGAAGGACTCCTTGTCGGCGCTCGTGGTCGGCGGTCGGTGCTCGGCGGGCGATACTCGACGGTCGGCGGTCGGCGGTCGGCGGTCGGCGGTCGGCGGTCGGCGGTCGGCGGTCGGCGGTCGGCGGTCGGCGGTCGGCGGTCGGCGGTCCACCGAAGGCTCCCGGTCAGCTCTCGTTGTCGCGGCTGAGGCGGACGTACAGGGCGGAGAAGCCCGCGAGGAGCACCAGCAGGCACAGGCCCATGGCCGCGGCGCCGCCGTACTGGTTGAAGTTGAAGGCGTACTGGTAGATGAGGACGACGACGGTGGTGGTCGAGCCTTCGGGGCCGGCGCCGCCGGTCAGCAGGAACGGTTCGACGAATACCTGCATCGTTGCGATGACCTGCATCAGCAGCATCAGCGAGAGGATCAGCTTGGTCTGCGGGATCATGACGTGCCAGATCTTGCGCGACAGGCCCGCCCCGTCGAGCTCCGCGGCCTCGTACAGCTCGCCGGGGATGCCCTGGAGGGCGGCCAGGTAGATCAGGGTCGCGCCGCCCATGTTCATCCAGGTCGAGGCGATGACCACGGACAGCATCGCGGTGTCGGTGGACTGCAGCCAGTCCTGCGGAGGCAGGTGCAGGAACTCCAAAGCCCGGTTGAACAGGCCGTACCCGGGGTCGTAGAAGTACTTGAACAGCAGGACCGAGGCCACCGGCGGCATCATCACCGGCAGGTAGACGAGCAGCCTCAGGTAACCACGCGCGTGGCGCAGCTCGTTGAGCACGAGCGCGATCACGAAGGGGACCGCGAAGCCGAGCACCAGGGCGAGTCCCGTGAAGAGCAGGGTGTTGCGCCAGGCCTGCCAGAAGCTCGGGTCCCCGAAGACGTACGCGAAATTGTCCCAGCCCACCCAGCGGGTGGTTCCGCCTTCCGTCTTCTGGAAGGCCAGCAGGAACTCCCGCACCATCGGGTACCAGGAGAAGAAGGCGAAGCACAGGACGGCGCCGATCAGGAAGCCGTGGGCCGTGAGGTTGCGCTTGAGGGCCCGGACGAACTCCGGGCGGGAGGCTCGGGGGAGGGTGGGGACCGGCATCGCCGCTCGCTCCTTGCTGGTCGTCGCTTCGGGTCCGAGGGGCGGGTGGGACCGGGGCCGGCGGCCGCGCCGCCATCCGGGCCCACCCGCGGCCCTTACTGGTTCCCCAGTACCTGGTTGACGGCCTTCTCGGCATCGCCGAGGAGTTGCGCGGGGTCGGCGTCCTTGTTGGTGAGCACTCCGGACATCACCTTGTCGAGCACCTTGTAGACCTCCTGGGCCTTCGGCGGCTCGGCCTTTCCGGGGACCGGGTTGTCCAGGAAGCTCTTGAAGTTCGCGACCGGCATGGTGGCGCTCGCCGCCTTCAGCCGGTCGTCCTCGGTCCTGCTCGCGCCGGTGAAGAAGGCGGGCTGCGGGAGACCGACGGGCAGGCCGTCCGCCTTGCTGCGGTCGTAGCGGAACTGCCCCTTGCCGACGGCGAGGGTCTTGAAGTTCAGCCAGGCCACGGCCGCCTTGACCTTGTCGGGCGAGCTGCCCTTCTTGATCACGTAGCCGTTGCCGCCGGCCAGGGTGGACGCGCCACCGGGGATCGGGCCCATGCCGAAGTTCTCGTACTTCGCACCCAACTGCTGGACCATGTACGTGATGTCGTCGGGCGCGGCGAGGAACATGCCGAGCTTGTCCGAGGCCATCTGCTTCTGCAGGTCGCCCCACTTGAGCAGTTGGGTGCGGCCCATGCTGTCGTCGTCCCAGCGCATGGCGCGCAGGTTGTCGACGATCTGCCGGCCGGTGGCGTTGTTGAAGGCGGCCTTGCCGTCGGCGCCGACGATGTCGCCGCCCAGTCCGTACATGGTGGCCGTGTAGTGCCAGCCGCCGGTGTTCTCCACGCTGTACTCGCCGAAGCCCGCGGTGCCGTTGCCGAGCGCGGCGATCTTCTTCGCCGCGGCCCGGACCTCGTTCCAGCTCCGGGGCGGGGAGTCGGGGTCGAGGCCCGCGTCCCGGAACAGCTTGCGGTTGATCAGCAGACCCATCGTGTAGTTGCTGGTGGGCAGCCCGTACAGCTTGCCGTCCTTGCGGAGGACGTCGAGCACGTTCTTGTCGATGTCGCCCAGGGCGGGCACCGAGGCGGGGGTCACGTACGCCGAGATGTCCTCGGCCCCGTCGTTGTCCAGCACCTGCTGGAGGTCGGTGAAGTAGGTGTAGAAGACGTCCGGTTGGGACTTGGCCTTGAGCATCGCCGTGAAGCGCGGGGGCTCCAGGCACTGTCCGGGGGTGGAACGGCCGTCGATCGTGACGTTCGGGTAGGTCTTGTTGAACTCCGCCACGTCCTCCTTCCACTCCTTCAACTCCGCCGCCTTGGCCGCCGGCGGCATGCAGTCGATGGAGAGGGTGACCTTGGTCTTCGGGTCGAGCGGGGCGGAGGCGTCGGTGGAACCGCCGCTCGGCTGCTCCTTCGGGTCGTCGCCGCTGCTGCTCGTACCGCAGGCCGCGAGGGCGGTCACGGCGAGCGCGGAGACGAGGGCGGCGGCGACGTTGCGGCGGACGTTGGTTCTCATCGGTGGTCCCCTTCGAGCTTCGGACAGGAGGCGTGGGGGCGAGCGCGGCACACTCAACCACCACCGACAGATGAACGCAATATCTCGCGCAGCCTCCGCAAGACATTGGCAGAGGACTGTTGTGCTGGGGACACAAAAAGGGCTCCGGAACGTCGACTGACGTTCCGGAGCCCCGAAGCCCGAGGAAGCCGGGCGCCCGAAGGGCGGGTCGATGCGTGCTACGCGCGCGGCGCCTTGGCCGTGGAGCCGCGAACCACCAGCTCCGGCTCGAACAGCAACTCCCCCGGCTGCACGGCGGCGCCCTGGATCTGCGCGGTGAGCAGTTCGACCGCGGCCCGCCCCATGGCCTCGATGGGCTGGCGGACGGTGGTCAGCGGGGGCTCGGTGCAGTTCATGAACGCGGAGTCGTCGTACCCCACCACGGAAACCTCGCCTGGGACGCTCAGGCCGCGGCGCCGGGCCGCCCGTACGGCTCCCAGGGCCAGCGGGTCGCTCGCGCAGATGATGCCGGTGACCCCGCGGTCGAGCAGGCGGGAAGTGGCCGCGTGACCACCCTCCAGGGAGAACAAGGTCCGCTCCACGTGCGCCGTGGGCAGCTCGGAGCCGGCCGCCGCGGCGACGGCCTGGGCCGCGACCAGCTTGCGCAGGGAGGGGATGTGGTCGGGCGGGCCCAGCACCAGGCCGATCCGCTCGTGCCCCAGGGAGGCCAGGTGACGCCAGGCCTGCTCGACCGCGACGGCGTCGTCGCAGGCCACGCACGGGAAGCCGAGGTCCTCTATGGAGGCGTTGATCAGCACCACCGGAACCTTGCGCTCCGACAGCAACCGATAGTGCTCGTGCGGGGCGTCGGCCTGGGCGAAGAGCCCGCCGGCGAACACCACCCCGGAGACCTGCTGCTGGAGCAGGAGCTCCACATAATCGGCCTCGGAAACCCCGCCGGTGGTCTGCGTGCACAACACGGGGGTGAGGCCCTGTTGGGCGAGGGCGCCGCCGATGACCTCGGCGAAGGCCGGGAAGATCGGGTTCTGGAGCTCCGGCAGCACGAGGCCGACCAGGCGCGCGCGTTCGCCGCGCAGCTGGGTGGGGCGCTCGTATCCGAGCACGTCGAGGGCGGTGAGCACGGATTGGCGGGTCGCCTCCGAGACGCCCGGCTTGCCGTTGAGCACCCGGCTGACCGTTGCCTCGCTGACTCCCACCTTCTTCGCCACTTGAGCAAGTCGTCGCGTCATGAACGCAAGAGTAGCGCAAGCGATGCAAATTCCTTGCAGTTCGGTTACAGCCAGTTTGGCTGGGGTTCGGGCGGACCCGACAGGGCCGACTCTCGGCCACGGGCCCTGGAAAGGGCCGGACGCCGCCCGGGAGTTCCCCGAGCGGCGCCGACCCTTCGTGCCCGTGCGCGCGGCTACGGCAGCCGGTCGATCCGGAACGTCGAGGTCGTGTTCCGGATGTCCACGGCGTTGTCGCCGGTCCGCAGGTTGTGGAGGGTCACGGAGCCGACCGCCGGCCCCTGGCCCGCCTCGGGCATCTCGTTCGCCCAGAGGCCGAAGCCGGACTTGGCGTCGAAGGCGTCACCGCTCTTCCTGGCCCCGGTGATGGTGATGTCCCTCAGGACGGTGTCCTTGATGGGGTTGACCGGCTGACCGCCGACGTACTGCGTCTGGAACATGATGCCGCTGTACGTCGGATCGATGATGTCCACGTTGTTGATCCGGATGCCCTGGAACACCTTGGAGGCGGAGAACAGCCAGATCCCGGGAAAGGTCTGGCCGCCCCAGAAGTGGCCGCCGGACCGGATGACGGAGATGTTCTCGAAGGTCGTCGGTTCCGTCCCGAACCCGTTCATCGGGTATCCGAAGTCCAGCGAGCTGATGGTGATGCCCGAATAGACGAGGGTGTCGGCGATGTGGATGTTGCGGAAGGTGTTGTTGAAGCCTCCGTAGACGGCCACCCCGGCGGCGCGCCAGGTCAGGATCGTGGTCAGGTTCTCGTAGACGTTGTTCTTCATGTCCGCGCCGCCCGCGTCGATCGCGGAGAACAACGCGAAGCTGTCGTCGCCCGTGGCCCGCGCCTCGTTGTTGGTCACGAGGTTGTCGGTGCTGCCGTTGGTCATGTTGATGCCGTCGGCGAACATGTCGCGGATCCGCGAGTTCTTGATGGTGATCCGGTCGGTGTTGGCGCCCCAGTACAGGCACACCATGTGTTCGTTCCAGATGTTGTCGATGGTGATGTCGGAGACGCCCGCGAAGTCGAAGACCTTGCCCGGCCCGTCGATGCGCGAGGTGTAGTTGCCGAAGTAGGCGAAGCCCGAGAAGGAGGAGCCCTTCGCGGTGGCGTCGGCCCGCCAACCGATGTCGGTGTTGTCCTGCGTGGACGGGGCGTGGAAGCGGGTGAACCACGGTCCGGCGCCGACCACCTGCACGGCCTTGCCGTACACCTGGAACTTGCTCGCCGTCTGGTAGTCGCCGGGCGGCAGGTAGACGCCGACCAGCTTGCCCGTGGGGTCCATCCGTACCTTGTCCAGGGCGTTCTGCACGTCCTGGTGGCCGAAGCCGGCGGGCACCGCGTACGTCTGCGGGTTCGGGTTCGGGTCGGCGGTGGCCTGCTCCAGGCTGACGAAGTCGATGGCGTAGGTGGAGGTGTTGGCGGCGTCCTTCTGCAGCCGGATCCGACTGCCCTTGGGAACCGTCTCGCCGAGCAGGATGTTCGCCTCGTCGTAGATGTGGCGCGGCGCCCCGGCACTCGGCGCGTTGCCCGGCGAGGCCTCGGCCCCGTACAACCAGGCGTACTTGGAGGTCAGCGGCAGCGCCTTCTTGAAGACCCCGTCGACGTAGACGTTGATGGTGGAGTCGATGCCTCCGCCACCCGGAGCGTCCGGGATGGAGAAGCGGGTGACCAGGGTGTTCGTGGTGGCCCGAGTGGTGAACTCGACGTACTCGCCCGTCGCGTCGAGGCTGACCGCCTTGCGGCCCGAGGCCTCGCCCGCGATGTCACCGATGGTCCGGTTGGGGCCGACCACCGTCGCCCCGCTCCCGGCGACCGCGTCCTCCGCCTCGTACATGTCGAAGGGCATGTTCGCGCCCCGACCGACGAAGAACGACCTGGTGGAGGTGTTGTTGGCGCGCTTGACCGGCAGTTCGGCCGCGTCGTCCGCGAGGACGACCTTGACCGTGTACTTGCCGTTCGCGGCCGGCCAGCTGCCGAGCGCGATCGGGGCCGTGGCCGCGCCGGCGGCGAGGGGCCCGTCGAAGGATCCCGTCAGGGTGCGGACGGTGGCGCCGGCCGCGTCCTGGAGGGTGAGCGTGACCGCGTGCGGGCCGCCGGCCGTGGCGATCGTGCCCTGGTTGCGGACCGTGACGGCGAAGGCGACCGGCTTGCCCTCGGACGGAGCGGACGGCGCCCAACTCACGTCGGAGGCGACCAGGTCGGAGCTGTCCACCCCACGGACCACCAGCGGGGAGCCGGTGAACGAGTTGTTGCTGTCGTTCTGCTCCACCACGGTGTTCGCCTCGTCGACGACCGCGCCGAGGGGGTACGTCCCCGCATCGCGCGCCCCGATCCCGGCGCTGACGGTGGCGCTCGCCCCGGCGGCAAGCGCCGGTACGGCGGCCGTACCCACCTTCGTGCCGCCGAGCGTGAAGGTCAGGGCGGTGGCGGGGGCCGGAGCCGGACCGCTGTTCTTGACGGTGGCGGAGAGCGTGAGCGGGTCCGACTCCACGGGAACGGCCGGCGCGGCGCTCAGCCCCGTGACCTCCAGGTCCGGGTTGGGCGCCGGCACCCCGATGATCTGGAACTCGGCGATCTGCCCGTTGGAGGAACCCGTGTTGGAGGTGAAGCGCAGCTGGACGTCGGCGACGCGGGCGCTCAGCGGGATGGTGACGGTGTTGCCGGACGCCGGGTCGAAGGCGTAGTCCTTCGCGGCGACCAGCCCGGTGACGGCGGAGCCGCTCTGCTCCCGGCCGAGGACCTGGATGTTCTGGGTGCGGGCGCCCCAACCGCTGTCCGGGTTCAGTTTGAGGACGAGGCGCTGCAGATCCGCGTTGGCGCCCAGCTTGACCGTCAGCGTGCTCGGGTACGCCCCGGCGGCGCCCTCCCAGTACGTGGCGGTGTTGTTGTCGGTGGCGTTCTCCGCGACGAAGGTGTGGATCACGGAGGAGCCGGCGACCGGTTTGCCGACGGCCAGGTTGGAGCCGCCGCCCCCGGTGCCGTTGCGGGTGACGGAGTTGCTGTCGCCGGACCGGTTGCCTGCCGCGTCCTTGGCGCGGACGACGTAGGTCACGGTCGCGGTGGCCGGCTGGGTGTCGGTCCAGGAGGTGGTGTTGCCCGCGACCGTCGTGCGCAGCACGTTGTTCGCGTAGACCTCGTAGCCGGTGACCCCCACGTTGTCGGTGGAGGCCTGCCAGGACAGTCCGATCCGGTCGGCCGCCTGTTCGGTCAGGGTGAGGGCGCCCGGAGCGGTCGGCGCCTGGGTGTCGCCGGTGTCGGCGGCCCGGGTCACGGTGTTGCTGTGGGGTGACTGGTTGCCGGCCGCGTCCCTCGCGCGGACGTGGTAGGTGATCGTGGTCCCGGTGGGTTGCGTGTCGGTGTAGGTGGTGACGTCACCGGCGACGCTCGTGCGCAGCTGGTTGTTGGCGTAGACGTCGTAGCCGGTGACGCCGGTGTCGTCGGTCGCCGCCTTCCAGGTGAGCTTGATCCGGCCGGTGGCCGGCTCGGTGTACGCGAGCTCCGTGGGGGCCGTCGGCGCGGCGGTGTCGCCGGTCCTTGGCCCGTAGACCTCCAGTTCGGAGAGCTGGCCGCCGGGTTGCTCGGTGTTGGCGGAGATCCAGACGCGGAGGTACCGGGTGGTGGCCGCGTCGAAGGCGATGGTCACGGAGTTGCCGCCGGCGGCGTTGAACAGGTAGCCCTTCGAGGCGGTCAGGTCCGTGTGGTCGGCGCCGTTGGCGCTGCCCTGGATCTTGAGGGTCTGGGTGCGGGCGCCCCAGGTTCCGGGCAGCCGCAGCACCACCCGGTCGACGCGTACGGAGGAGCCGAGGTCCACCTGGAGCCACTGGGGCAGCGCGCCATTCGCGCTCTCCCAGTAGCTGGCGGTGTTTCCGTCGTTGGCGTTGGCCGGCAGGTAGGCCTGGGTGCTGCTGCTCGCGGTCAGGGTCCTGCCGCGCGCCAGGTCGAGCGACGACTCGTCCGGGGTGCGCACCTCCAGCTCGGAGAGCTGGGCGGCCTGCCAGCCGGTGTTCGCGGTGACGGCGATCCGTACGTACCGGGTCTGCGTGGCGGGGAAGGTGACGGTCACGGTGTTCCCGTTGCCGGGGCCGAAGACGTACGCGGCCGACGCGACCAGGGTGTTGAAGGCGACGCCGTCGCCGCTGCCCTGGATGGCCAGGGTCTGGGTACGGCTCTCCCAGGACGTCGGCAGCTTCAGTACCACCTGGTCGACGCGGGCGGTGGCGCCGAGATCGGTCTGCACCCACTGCGGAAACGTTCCGCCCGCGCTCTCCCAGTAGGTGGCGGGGTCGCCGTCGGTGGCGTTGGCGGCGCCGTGGACGCCGTTGCTGCTGCTCGCCGTGGCGGGCCTGCCCGCCGCGATGCCCGGACCGCCCGCGGCCGCGGCGGTCAGGGCGGGCCAGCCCATGATCAACAGAGCCGTACTGAGGACGGCGGCCAGCGCCCGCCACCTCCAGGTGTGCCTTCTCATAGGTCCTCGTCCCTCGACATGAACTCTCGGAAGCGGGTGAGACAGGATTTTGCGTACTGCCGTGCGAGAATTGCAGAGCCCTGCTCAATCGTCCACACCTCTGACCGCACTTTCACGCCCGCATCACTTGCGCAAGCTGGGTGTAAATAACGCAAGCCATTTGCGTGGACGAGAGAATTCCGCTGAGGCCGAAGCCGACCTACGGTGCTAGGCATGCGGTTCCTCCCCACCAGCGCTCGGCGCCTCGGGCTGCCCAGACGGGCCGCCTCCCAGATCCTGCTCACCCAGCTGGCCCTCGCGGCCGGGGTCCTCGCGCTGGCCACCGGTCTGTTCCTGGCACCGCTGAGCGCCCAGCTGGACGACCAGGCCATGCGCCGCGCCCTGGCCATCGCGCAGAGCGCGGCGGCGGACCCGTCACTGGCCACCGACCTCCTCGGCACGGGCCCGGCGGCCGACACCCCGGTCCAGGCCGCCGCCGAACGGATCCGCCGGGCGACCGGAGCCGAGTACGTGGTCGTCCTCGACCTGCACGGCATCCGACGCTCCCACCCGAGCCCGGACCGGATCGGGCTCCCCGTGTCCACCGACCCGGGCGACGCCCTCGCCGGCCGTGAGGTGATGGAGATCGACGAGGGCACGCTGGGGCGCTCCGCCCGGGGCAAGGTCCCGCTCGTCGCCGCCGACGGGGAGATCGTCGGAGCGGTGTCGGTCGGCATCGCCTACGACAACGTCCGCGACCGCCTGGTCGCCACCATCCCCGGGCTGCTCGCCTACGCCGGCGGCGCCCTGGCCGCCGGCGCGCTCGCCGCCTACCTGCTGTCCCGCAGGATCCACCGGCAGACCAGGGACCTCGCCTTCTCCGACATCGCGGGCCTCCTCGCGGAGCGCGAGGCGATGCTGCACTCCATCCGGGAGGGCGTCATCGCCCTCGACGGGAAGGGACGGATCCGGCTGGTCAACGACGAGGCCGCCCGGCTGCTGGGCCTCACCCCGGACACCGTGCACACCCTCGCCGGCCTCCCCCTCGACGAGGTCCTCGGCGCGGGCCGCACCACCGACGTCCTCTCCGGCCGCGTCACCGGCCGCGACCTGCTCGCCGTCCAAGGCCCCCGCGTCCTGGTGGCCAACCGCATGCCCACCTCGGACGGTGGCGCCGTCGCCACCCTGCGCGACCGCACCGAACTGGAGCACCTGGGCCGCGAGCTCGACTCCACCAAGGGTCTGATCGACGCACTGCGCGCCCAGGACCACGAACACGCCAACCGGCTGCACACCCTGCTCGGGCTGCTGGAACTGGGCCTGCACGAGGAAGCCGTCGAGTTCGTGAACGAGGTCGTGGGCGTGCACCGCACCACGGCCGAGCAGGTGACCGAGCGGGTCCACGACCCCCTGCTGGCAGCCCTGCTGGTGGGCAAGGCGACGGTCGCCGCAGAGCGGGGCGTCCCGCTGCGGCTCGCCCCGACCGCCCTGCTCCCCGACCGGCTCGTGGATCCCGGCGGCCTCGTCACCATCCTCGGCAACCTGGTCGACAACGCCCTGGACGCGGCGGCGGGCTCGGCCGCGCCCCTGGTCGAGGTCGACATCCGCGCGGACGGCCGCAGCGCCGTCCTACGGGTGCGCGACAGCGGCCCGGGTGTTCCCCCCGGGCACCGCGAGGAGGTCTTCACCGAGGGCTGGTCGACGAAGCAACCCCGGGCCCACCGCGAGCGCGGACTGGGCCTCGCCCTCGTACGCCGCCTCGCGGAGCGGCAGGGCGGCAGCGCGCGGGCCGGTGAGACCGCGGACGGAGGGGCGGAGTTCTCCGTCGTACTCCCGGAGGCCCTGCGGTGAACGAGACCCCGATGCAGGTACTGGTCGTCGATGACGACGTACGTGTTGCCCTGATCAACGCGGCCTACGTGGCGAAGGTTCCCGGGTTCCGGGTCGCCGCGCAGGTTCATTCGGCCGCCGAGGCACTGGAGTTCCTCACCGCCCACCCGGTGGACCTGGTCCTCCTCGACCACTACCTACCGGACGAGAACGGCCTCGACCTGGTCCGTCGGCTGCGCCAGCTCGGCCACCACACCGACGTCATCATGGTCACCGCGGCCCGCGACCTCACCACCGTCCGGGCGGCCATGCGCCTCGGCGCCCTCCAGTACCTGGTCAAGCCGTTCACCTTCGCCGGCCTGCGCGGCAAGCTGGAGGCCTACGCCACCCTCCACCGCTCCCTGGCCGGCGGCGGAGAAGCCGAACAGGCCGAGGTGGACCGGATCTTCGGCGCGCTCGCCGCGGCCGGAACCCCCAACGAACTGCCCAAGGGCCACTCCCCCACCACGGCGGAGCTGGTCCGCCGGGTCCTGCGGACCGCCGAAGGCCCCCTGTCCACCCAACAGGTCGCCGACCGGGCCGGCATCAGCCGCCAGACCGCCCAGCGCTACCTGAAGCTCCTCGACCGCGCCGGCCGGGTCACCCTCGCCCTGCGCTACGGCGAGACGGGCCGCCCGGAACACCGCTACTCCTGGCAGCCGCCCGGCGGAGGCTGAACATGGTCGCGAACCCCACCGACCGGCCGGCTACACCGCCCCGGCCCCCGTCAGGGAGCGGACCTCGGTCTGCGCGTGCTTGCGCTCGTCCGGCTCCTCACCGGAGGTCACCGTGCCCAGCCAGCCCGCCAGGAAGCCCAGCGGGATCGAGACGATCCCCGGGTTCTGCAGCGGGAAGTACTGGAAGTCCACCCCGGGGAAGAGGGACTCGGGACTCCCCGAGACCACCGGTGACAGCGCCACCAGCAACACCGAGGGAATCAGGCCCCCGTACACCGACCAGACGGCCCCCCGCGTGGTGAACCCGCGCCAGAAGAGCGAGTACAGCAGCACCGGCAGGTTCGCCGAGGCCGCCACCGCGAAGGCGAGCCCCACCAGGAAGGCCACGTTCAGGTCTTGGGCGAGCAGGCCCAGGCCGATCGCCACCGCGCCGATCCCGACCGCCGCCAGCCGCGCCACCGTCACCTCGCTGCGCTGCCGGGCGTGCCGGCGCTTGAGGGAGGCGTACAGGTCGTGCGCGACGGAGGCCGACGAGGCCAGGGTGATCCCGGCGACCACGGCGAGGATGGTGGCGAAGGCGATGGCGGCGACGAAGGCGAACAGGACCGCGCCTCCCGTGGACCCGGCGCCCCCGCCGAGGAAGGCGGCCAGCAGCGGCACGGCCGTGTTCCCCGAGGCGTTCGACGCGCGCACCGCGTCGGGCCCCACGAGGGCGGCCGCGCCGAAGCCGAGCACGATGGTCATCAGGTAGAAGCCGCCGATCAGGCCGATCGCCCACACCACCGACCGGCGGGCGGCGCGCGCGGTGGGGACGGTGTAGAAGCGCGACAGGATGTGCGGCAGGCCCGCCGTCCCGAGCACCAGGGCGAGGCCCAGGCTCATGAAGTCGAAGCGGGAGGTCCAGTCGGCGCCGTACTTGAGGCCGGGGCTGAGGAAGCGGCTCCCGTGACCGCTGCGGTCGGCGGCGGTCGTGAGCAGCTGGTTGAAGTCGCCGTGGAAGCGCAGGAGGACGAGGACGGTCAGCGTCACGGCCCCGCCCATCAGCAGCACGGCCTTCACGATCTGGATCCAGGTGGTGGCCCGCATGCCTCCGAAGGTCACGTAGACCACCATCAGCGCGCCGACCCCGATCACGGTCAGGGTCCTGGCCCCGGGCCCGGAATCCCCGAGCAGCAGCCCGACCAGGCTGCCCGCGCCGACCATCTGGGCGATCAGGTAGAGCACCGAGACGACCACCGAGGAGGTCCCGGCGGCGATCCGTACCGGTCGCTCGGCCATCCGGGCCGCGACGACGTCGGCGAGGGTGAAGCGTCCGCAGTTGCGGACCAGTTCGGCGACCAGGAAGAGGACCACGAGCCAGGCGACCAGGAAGCCGACCGAGTACAGCAGGCCGTCGTAGCCGAAGAGGGCGATCAGCCCGGAGATCCCCAGGAAGGACGCGGCGGACATGTAGTCGCCGGCGATGGCGAAACCGTTCTCCAGGGGGGAGAACAACCGCCCGCCCGCGTAGAACTCCTCGGCGGAGCCGTGCCGGTTGCGGCTGACCCAGGTGGTGATGCCCAGGGTGACGGCGATGAAGAGGCTGAAGAGGATCAGCGCCAGGGTCTGGTGTTCGGTCGTCACCTGCCCTCCCCCCGGGCCCGGTTCCGCTCCTGGTCGCGCTCCTGCTCGAAGACCGTCCACCGCAGATCGAGCGCGGCCCGGTCCCGACGCAGTCGCGCGTGCCGGGCGTAGGCCCAGGTCAGCAGGAAAGTGGTGAGGAACTGGCCGAGCCCCGCCAGCAGGGCCACGTTGACCGCGCCCACGACCGGCCGGGCCATCAGGCCGGGCGCCGCCGTGGCCGCGATCACGTAGGCGACGTACCAGAGGAAGAAGCCGATGGTCGCCGGGATGACGAACCTCCGGTAGCGGCTGCGGACCTCCTGGAAGGCGGCGCTGCGCTGCACTTCCAAGTAGATGTCGGACGCGCCGGGTGCGGGGCGATCCCCGGGGGCCTGGTGCGGCGGGACCGTTTCCTCAACCTCGCCCCAGCCCACGGCCAGCGCGTCGTACCAGGGGTCGTCCAGCCGGATCGTTCCGGCATCGCGACCATCGTGCTTGTCCACCGAACTCTCCTTGTCCGCCGCCGCATTGGCCGCGTGCCCACAAGGATGTGCGGAATGAATCGTTTCCGGACTGGTGTCCCGGTGCTCTTCACTCCTTCAGGTGATGGAGTGAAGAGCACCGGTGTGCCGTGGCGCCGGAGGGTGTCCGCCCGGTCAGGCGTCGATGCGCGAACGGTCCAGGGTCGCCGCCGAGCTGGTGATGAACTCCTTGCGCGGAGCCACCTCGTTGCCCATAAGCAGGTCGAATACCTGCTCGGCGCCGTCCAGGTCACCGATGTTGATCCGGCGCAGCGTACGGAAGCGGGGATCCATGGTGGTCTCCGCGAGCTGGTCGGCGTCCATCTCACCGAGGCCCTTGTAGCGCTGGATGGCGTCCTTGTACCGGATGTTCTTGCGCTGGTACTCCAGCAGGGTCTGGCGCAGCTCGTTGTCCGAGTACGTGTAGACGTACTTGTCCTGGCCGCGCTTCGGCTGGACGAGCTCGATCCGGTGCAGCGGCGGTACGGCCGCGAAGACCCGGCCCGCCTCGACCATCGGCCGCATGTACCGCTGGAAGAGCGTGAGCAGCAGGCAGCGGATGTGCGCGCCGTCCACATCGGCGTCGACGAGCAGGACGATCTTGCCGTAGCGGGCGGCGTCGAGGTCGAAGGTACGACCCGAGCCGGCTCCTATGACCTGGATGATCGCGCCGCACTCGGCGTTCTTGAGCATGTCCGAGACCGACGACTTCTGGACGTTGAGGATCTTGCCGCGAATCGGCAGCAGCGCCTGGAACTCCGAGTTCCGTGCGAGCTTGGCCGTACCGAGGGCCGAGTCGCCCTCGACGATGAACAGCTCGCTGCGGTCCACGTCGTCACTGCGGCAGTCGGCCAGCTTGGCCGGCAGCGAGGAGGACTCCAGCGCGGTCTTGCGGCGCTGCGCCTCCTTGTGCTGACGGGCCGCGATCCGGGTCCGGGCGGCCGCGACGATCTTCTCCATCACGGAGCGGGCCTGCTGCTTGTCGTCGCGCTTGGTCGAGGTCAGGAAGGCCTTGAGCTCCTTGGCGACGACGGCGGCGACGATCCGGGTGGCCGCCGAGGTGCCGAGCACCTCCTTGGTCTGGCCCTCGAACTGCGGCTCGGCGAGGCGGACGGTGACGACGGCCGTCATGCCCTCCATCGCGTCGTCCTTGACCACGTCGTCCTCGGCCACGCGCAGCAGCTTCGCCGAGCGCAGGACCTCGTTCACGGTCTTGGCGACCGAGCGCTCGAAGCCCGAGACGTGGGTGCCGCCCTTGGGGGTCGCGATGATGTTGACGAAGGACTTGACGTTGGTCTCGTAGCCCGTGCCCCAACGCAGGGCGATGTCGACGCCCAGCTCGCGGGTGACCTCGGTCGGCGTCATGTGCCCGCGGTCGTCGAGGACCGGGACGGTCTCCTTGAAGGTGCCCGTGCCGGTGAGGCGCAGCACGTCGCAGACGGCCTTGTCCTGGGCCAGGTACTCGCAGAACTCGCTGATCCCCCCGTCGAAGCGGAAGATCTCCTCGGTCTTGCCGGCGCCTTCGAGGGCGCGCTCGTCACGTACGACGAGGGTCAGGCCGGGTACGAGGAAGGCGGTCTGGCGGGCGCGCTGGTAGAGCGTCTCCAGGTTGAGCCGGGCGTCCTTGAGGAAGATCTGCCGGTCGGCCCAGTAGCGAACCCGGGTCCCGGTCTTGCCCTTGGCGATCCGCTTGACCTTGCGCAGGGCGTGGTCGGGGTCGAAGGGGCCGTCGGGGCCCTGCTCGGTGAACAGGCCCGGGACGCCGCGACGGAAGCTGATCGCGTGCGTCGAGCTGCTCCGGTCGACCTCGACGTCGAGGCGGGCCGACAGGGCGTTGACGACGGAGGCGCCGACGCCGTGCAGGCCGCCGGAGGCCGCGTACGACCCGCCGCCGAACTTGCCGCCGGCGTGCAGCTTGGTCATGACGACCTCGACCCCGGAGAGGCCGGTCTTGGGCTCCACGTCGACGGGGATGCCGCGGCCGTTGTCCCGGACCTCGACCGAGCCGTCCTCGTGGAGGATCACCTCGATGTGGTCGCAGTACCCGCCCAGGGCCTCGTCGACGGAATTGTCGATGATCTCCCAGAGGCAGTGCATCAGGCCTCGGCTGTCGGTGGAGCCGATATACATGCCGGGGCGCTTGCGAACGGCCTCAAGGCCTTCGAGGACGAGCAGGTGCCGCGCGGTGTAGTTGGAACCGTCCCGGTCTGCTCCGGACAGCAGCGCGCTGGAAGGCACGGACGTGTCGGCGGTCACGCAGTTCGCTCCTCGCTGAATTTCTTTTCTGGCCCGGTCGGGCGCAAGGGTGGCACAAGTGCCGGTCCGAGGGTACCGAGGCCTGGTAGAGCCGATGCAACGCCACCCTCTCGCGTTCCTCAGCCTAGTGCAGATCCGCACGGGTGTTCGATCCCCCGCGAGGGTGAAGCAAACATCACGTTCCCTTCCAGGCATGAACCATTTAGTGTTCGGGCACGTCCTCATGCACAACCGGCGCTCACGCCGGGGAGGACACGAACTGCTACAAGCGAACGACTGACAACGCGAAACCGTAAAGCAACGCAATACGGCTCCTTCGCCGCCAACCGGCAACAGCCGGCCAGCTTCGGAAGGAAGTTTCGAGGAAAAGCCGCGAGCGGGAACGTTTTCGGCCTGGTTGGATGTTGACCCTGGTACGACAGCTCGTCGAGCTAGAGAAGAGGCGACGTGACTACTGTTCTGACACCCGCGACCCCGCTGACGGCCGCTGACCGATGCGACCGCTGCGGCGCCCAGGCATATCTGCGCGTCGTCCTGCTGAGCGGTGGTGAACTGCTCTTCTGCGCCCACCACGGGCGTAAGTTCGAGCCGGAACTCAAGAAGATCGCCGCGGAAATACAGGATGAGACCGAGCGGCTTACGTCCGCTCCGGTGGCCGCTGCCGCCGACACCGAGGACCGCTGACACTTAGCCTGCGCCTCGCATCCGACGAGCATGGACCGGCCCAGGCCGGTCGACGGGCGGCATCTCTGAGACCCAGGGATGCCGCCCGTCCTCATGCCCGGGGGGTTCTTCACCGCCCCGGCCCACCCGCCTCGACCCACACGCCCCCAGCGGGGGCGTGAGAGGCGCCTGGAGGCTCTCCCGGCGCCCACGAGGTGTGCTCACACCGCGTCGGGCCGCGCGCTCCCCTGCGGGCCGTTCACGAACTCCATCAACGGGGCGACCCTGGTGTAGACGCCGGGGCTGTCGGCGCGCCCGCAGCCGCGCCCCCAGGACACCAACCCGATGAGGCGCCCGCGGGCAACCAGCGGCCCGCCGCTGTCCCCCTGGCAGGCGTCCTTGCCGCCGTCGGGATGGCCCGCGCACACCATGGAGTCGGGTCGGTACTGCCCGTCCCGGTCCCCCGGGTAGGCCCGTCGGCAGGTGTCGTCGTCCAGCACCGTGACCGGCGCCGCCCGCAGCCCGTAGGCGTAGTCGCCGAATCCGCTCGTGTCGCCCCAGCCGTAGACGGTCGCCTCGGTGCCGGGGTCGTAGGCGTGGTCGCCCGCGCCGGCCATGGGGAGCACGTGGTCGGCGGGCACCGCCTCGGCCAGCTCCAGGACGGCCAGGTCGCCGGCGTTGCTCGCCGGGTCGTAAGCCGGGTTGACCCGGGCCGCGCGCACCGCGATCTCCCGGCCGTCGGCAGCCCGCAGCTCCGTCCGCCCGGTGATCACCCGGAAATCGGCGACGGATGCCACCGGCCCGCCCAGCACCTGGCTGCCCAGGCAGTGGGCGGCCGTCACCACCGTGGTCGGGGCGACGACGACACCCCCGCAGAACTGCCCGTCACGGGTACCCCCGAACCGGTCACGACTGGCGAGGGCCACCACCCAGGGGTTGTCGCCCGAGGTCACGGGCTTACCGCCTATCACCACGCTGTCCGCGGCCGCGCGGGGGGCCTGAGTGAGCGGCGCGGCGGCCGCTCCCGTCACCAGCGTCAGCGCGCCCGCCAGGGCACGGGCAAAGGGACGACGCATGAGGCCTCCTGACTCCGAGTGTGTATGACTCCACCCAGAGTGGTGTGCCCGGTGGCCGTGCGCACCCGCGCGGCCTCCCGCGTACGCCCCGTCGGGACCGGTCCGTCGCGGCCGGTCCCCAGGTCGGCCGCGACTGATCAGTCCAGGTAGTCGCGCAGCACCTGCGAGCGGGAAGGGTGCCGCAGCTTCGACATGGTCTTGGACTCGATCTGTCGGATGCGCTCGCGGGTGACCCCGTAGACCTTGCCGATCTCGTCGAGGGTCTTGGGCTGGCCGTCGGTGAGGCCGAAGCGCATGGAGACCACGCCCGCCTCGCGCTCGCTCAGCGTGTCCAGGACCGAGTGCAACTGCTCCTGCAGGAGCGTGAAGCTCACGGCGTCGGCCGGCACGACCGCCTCGGAGTCCTCGATCAGGTCGCCGAACTCGCTGTCACCGTCCTCACCGAGCGGGGTGTGCAGGGAGATCGGCTCGCGGCCGTACTTCTGGACCTCGATGACCTTCTCGGGGGTCATGTCGAGTTCCTTGGCCAGCTCCTCCGGGGTGGGCTCGCGGCCCAGGTCCTGGAGCATCTGGCGCTGCACGCGGGCGAGCTTGTTGATCACTTCGACCATGTGCACCGGAATGCGGATGGTGCGGGCCTGGTCGGCCATGGCGCGGGTGATCGCCTGCCTGATCCACCACGTGGCGTACGTGGAGAACTTGTAGCCCTTGGTGTAGTCGAACTTCTCGACGGCGCGGATCAGACCCAGGTTGCCCTCCTGGATCAGGTCCAGGAAGAGCATGCCGCGGCCGGTGTAGCGCTTGGCCAGGGAGACCACGAGGCGGAGGTTGGCCTCCAGCAGGTGGTTCTTGGCCCGACGGCCGTCCTCGGCGATGATCTCCAGCTCGCGCTTGAGCTTGGGCGCGAGCTTGTCGGAGTTCGCCAACTTGTCCTCGGCGAAGAGGCCTGCCTCGATGCGCTTGGCGAGCTCGACCTCCTGCTCGGCGTTGAGGAGCGGGACCTTGCCGATCTGCTTGAGGTAGTCCTTGACGGGGTCCGCGGTGGCGCCGGCGACGACGACCTGCTGGGCGGGGGCGTCGTCCTCGTCGTCGGAGATGACGAAGCCCTTGTTCTCCCCGCTCTCCTCCTCCTCGTCCGCCTCACCCTTCGCGGCGTCGGGGCCGTCCTCCGGGGTCTCCCCGTCGGCCTCGTCGGAGTCCTTCTTGGCCGCGGTCTTCTTCGCCGCCGTCTTCTTGGCAGCGGTCTTCTTCGCGGGTGCGGCCTTCTTGACGGTGGTCTTCTTGGCCGCGGCCTTCTTCGCCACGGGTTCGTTTTCGGGCTCCGCGGTGACCGCGTCGGCGGCGGCGTCCATCGCCCCGGGCTCGGCCGGACCGGTCTCGTCGGTCACGGTGCGGGCTGCCGTCGCCGTCGACGCGACGGTCTTGGTCGCCGTCCGCTTGGCGGGGCTCTTGGCCGCGACGCTCTTGCGGGTGGTGCGCTTGGGCGACTCCGCGGCACTGACCATCAGCGTCACACCCTCTTCCTCAAGGATCTGGTTGAGGCTGCGCAGGACATTCTTCCACTGGGTCGCAGGAATCTGGTCAGCCTCGAAGGCCCGACGCACGTCATCGCCGGCGATCTGCCCCTCGGCCTTGCCTCGCTCGATGAGCGCCATCACAGACTCGGAATCGGCGATCTCCGACGGGAGCGTACGGGATGTGCTGGCCGACACGAACAACCTCTCGGAACGATGGAAACGGCTTCCGACCCCGGCCTGGTGCTGGACCGGAGCCGACGACACCGACTGGGGATGGGCCGGGGGCGCGGGCAGGGGCCGGGGAGCTGCACAGCATCCCAAGGGCTGCTGTCTTCCCTCCGTCGGCCATCACCTCTTACGTCATCGCGTGACGTCGCGGAGCGTTACGCCCCTATCTTGGTGGCCAGGGTCACACGGAGCCCCGACCGACACCGTTCGTACGCTCACACAAACGCGTCCGGGGGCTACGAACGGCCCCCGGACGCCGGTGTGGGGCGCGACCAGCACGACCGCCCCGGCCCCGGCTGCCACCCCCACGCCCCCCCCCCCGGCCCCCCACCGACGGGCCCGCGGGGGGGCCACCCCGACACCG
>NZ_JBEZKS010000019.1:0-123937 GCF_040651775.1 Streptomyces sp. NPDC048383 | reverse complement strand
CACTCCGCATTCGTCAAATCTCCCCGGCCAACCATGCTGACCAGCCTGGACCGAGACGCATGATCACATCAGGAGATCCAAGAAACAGAACCTAGCCGCGCTGGTCTCCCTGCGAACGTTTCCATCACCCCTCCCAGGCCACTCGGGCGACCACGCGCGAAACCGCTTCCTGGGTGCGCACACGGCACGACCTTCACACGCAGGACTACCCGTACCAAGTGTCTGCGACCGAGTTACCAACCACCCTGGCTGGGACGAAACGCTCTTTAGGGCGTCTGTCTCGACCTCGGGTGGGCCGTCAGCCGAGGTTGATCCTGCGTTCCGGGCGGCCGTCGGGGGAGATGACCACTTGGTGGACCGTGCCGTCGGCGGTCGTCATCCGGATCACGCGGGGACCGCTCCAGCGCACGTCGCGGAGTTCCTGCTCACCGGTGTCACCGTTGAACCGTGCGACGGCCCACCGCCGCTCCAGCGGCCATGCGCCCTGGTGGACCCATACGTACCGGATCGGCTCGATCATGATCGAGCCGTCCTCGACGACCAGGACCCGGTCGTCCCGGCCGGGCGCGGGGCTCCGCCGCTCCTCCTCCGCGCCGCCGCCGACCAGCAGGACGAGCGGGGAGGCGCACAGGTACAGTGCCGACGCGAGGCCGAGGACGAGCAGCAGACCCGCGCGGAGTTGGCCTCGGCGCAGGCCGAGCAGGACGGCGCCGGTGAGCGTGCCCAGGACCAGCCAGCTGAGCAGGAACGCGTGGTCCCGGCCCGCCCGCATCGTCAGGGCAAGGCCGCCATCGATCGCCTGCGTCGATATGACCGCGACGCAGGCGGCGCAGAGCAGCAGCAGCAAGCCGGCCAGCGGCTCGCGGGCACGTAGGTGGATCCTCATGCGGTTCCCTTCCCCAGGACATCGTCGGCGCAGCCTATGGGGCGCCCGAAGGGGTGCCGTGCGGGCAGGGGCGAGCGGGGTGGCGCCCGGGCGGCTAGTGTCGCGGCCCGTGATCGAAAACCTTGCCTGGATCGCCGAGGCGCTGGGCGTCGTCGGCGTCTACCTCAGCTGGACCGCCGGCCGTCTCACCCGGCTGCACGCGCCGATGAACACCGCACGGGCCGCGCCCGGGCAGGGGTGAGTTGCCTGCGCGTCACCCTCACAGTCCCATTGAGTTCCACCTCGCGAAGAGGGCGGAACACAGCAACAGATCACGACATCACACAGGCCCTAGCACTCCACCGCCCGCGCTCCACCAACACCACGGACCGGGAACAACCCTGACCCGGCCACTCCTTCCTCGGCCCTGTCCACGCCCCGTCGATGTCGACTCCGCGCCGACAACAGCGGTGCTCCTGAGCAGCCCACGGTCTCGACCGCCCAGCTGGCGGGCACAGGAACTCCCGCCGATCGAGCTGGCCTTTCCGAGCCTGCGTGCGCGACGGCGAGGGCGCGCAGCCCCGACTCCTTCAGACCGGCCGCCGCCGAGGCCCGCGCGCGGATCCTCCACCTACCGCTGGGTCTTCGACGGCACCCCGTCTTCGGAGCGGACAGCGGGGCCGTGCCCGCCGAGCGGTCCTACTGGACCGACACCAACGGCATTCTGACCGGCCGGGCCAGGAACGGCCCCGGACAGTCTCGCGGTACTCGGAGGCGGTCTTGGTCCAGTCGACGGCCCAGGGCGGTCCGGTGAACTCCTCGCTCACTCGCCGGGTCCGAGTTGGGCGGCGCGCTGGTGGATCGTGGCCGCTTCCTCCAGGAGGGCTTTGGCCTTGTCCGGGTCCGTGGAGTGCGCGGCACGCTCTTCAAGGTCGCGGACGTGCCTGTCGAGCTCGGGGTCGCGGGCGAGAGCGTACTCGGCCCACCAGCGGGCCAGGAACGCCGGGGCCGCGCCGATGTCGTAGGTGTCGGCCACCTCAGCTCGCCACCCGGCCTCGAAATCGGCAAGGAGATCAGGAGCGTGCGCGGCGATCGCGGCGCGTAGGGCGGGAATGCTGCGCCCGGGCATCGGGGGAACACCGTAGGGGTGTCCCGGAGCGGTTGTCACGGTGGTCCCTCCAGCGGTCGGCAGCCCCCACGATAGTGAGCCGGCCCCCGTACCGGGGCCGCGATGGGGGTGGGACCAGCTCGCCGTACTTGCCCGCCGTCGCGACCTGCCCGTCCTCCTGGACCGACACGTGCTGTTGGGGCCGGAGCAGAAGGCGGTGCGCCTGGGTGTCGGTTTGACGTTGTGCACCTGACCGACTGGGCATGCTGCGGCCGGGTGCGGACGGTGGAGGTCGAGTACGGCCGCGCCCGGGGCGGCGCGCAGCAGGGTTTCTCGATGAGTACGTACAGCAGCCATGCAGCGCGCAGTGCCAGTACCAAGCCGACGCAGATGGTGCCCGCCGTTCCCCATGGTGTGTAGTGCGTGAGGGCTGCCGGTACGGGGCGGTGGACGAGGTAGAAGGCGTAGGAGATCTCGCCCAGGAGCACAAGGGCCGGCGTGCGCAGTAGCGACTTGGTGCCCCGTGTGTCCAGTGCTGCCGTGCTCGAGATGAGCAGTGCTACCGGGATGACGGTGCTCGCGGCGTACAGGAAGGCAGGGGAGTACCCCGATGCCGGTCAGCAGGCATGCGCCGAGCAGCGCAACGCAGGGAGGACGCCGATCCGGGGTGTGTACCCGGTGGCGTGCAGTCGGGCCAGCACCATGCCCAGGATGAACTCTGGGAGCCGGGGTGGCGGGAAGGCGTATGCGAATCCGATATGCAGGTCGGTGAGCTCCACCCAGGAGGCGTGGGCCAGCCGCTGGCCTGCCGGTCGCAGCGAGACCAACGGGACTGTCCAGGCCGCGGCAACCGCGCCCGCGGCGGCGGCGAGGAGCTGCTTTCGGTGAAGCCGGGAGATGAGCGGGATCAGGCGCGGGAACAGCAGGTAGAACAGCAGCTCGCAGGTGAGGGGCCAGGTCACATCGTTGCCGCTTGTCGCGAACTGCGGCAGCGGGATGAGCGTGTTGATCAGGAGAGCGTTGGTCGAGCACCGAGAGCGAGGGTGTGGTGGGAGGGAAGGCGTTGTCGTTGCGTGGCATTCCCGCCCCTTGGTGGAGCAGCATGCCGGCGGCCCAGATGACCAGATGGTTGGGGTAGATCTTCCTCAGCCGCCGGCGCCAGAACGCGCCGGCCGTGTCCGTCTCCCGCGCCGAGAGGCTCAGCACGAAGCCGCTGAGTACGAAGAAGAGCGAGACGCCCACAGGTCCCAGGAGGATGAGGGCCAGGGGAGCCTACCCGCGACCGGACCGCCGTTGGGCTGGTCGGCGTCGGCCCTGATAATCCGCAGTTCAAGCAGCGGTTCGGAGCTGTGGTTGACCACCTCGCCCCGGTACCCGTCCATGACGGGCACTACCAGCCGTGCCTGTGCTGCTTGCCTGTCTGTCTCGTCCTTCCGTCGCATCTTCACTTCGTGCCAGCCAAACGAGGTGGTCCTCGTACGCGCGCACCGCCCAGCCCGGATGGAATCCGCAGCGGTGACGCACGCCCTGCGGTAGCGAGGCGGCGAGTTCCAGTGCCGTCCGCCTCCTCGTGCTGGGCGCGGCGGGGAGCGCCGACAGACTCGCCGACGCTGCCGCCATCGTCACCGGTCGCCGGGCAGCATGTGGAGGAGATTCCCGCCGGCAGTCAGGAAGGCCGCGAAGACCAGAAGCTGTGACCCGGCCGGAAGTCGTTTCACCACGGGCGCCCAGCACCTGGCATGGGGAGCAGCGCGACGGTGTGAGCACCCCGTACTTGCTTGGTTCGGTCGAAGGCGGGGAGGTGCCCCTGGCAACCGCTCCGTGTCGGCCTTCGGTGAATTCGCACCAATCCGGTGGGTGCGGAACTTCGAATCCCCAGTTGGAGGCGTGAGTGCCGGCTGGTCACGGTGCCGGGTCCCGCATGATCCTGCCCTAGTGAGAAACGAGGTTGCTCTCGCCGACGATGAACCGCTCGAGATTCGGGACGGGATCGCGCCAACAAGGCCGGCACTTTCGGTCTCTCTTCAGTCGGACACGCCGCGTTAACCATGCAAACAACTTCGTTGGGTTAACGTGTTTCTTGACCAACCGTTGACTGGTTCTTGGCGTACGCCAGGGGTGTCGAATTTGCGGGAGGGCTGGATGTTGCCTGGTGTGGCAGCCGTGGCTGCGCTTGCGATCCTCCTTGCCGTCCTGCCTGCGGTCTGTTCCCGCCGCAGACGGCAGCATTCGCACATGCGCACGAGACCTCTTCTTTCGTCGCCGAAGCTCGGTCCGGAATTGAGTTATCCAGGTAGACGCCGAGCGCCGTTACCCACGGCGAACGCTGTCTTGGCGGGCCGGTAGCCCCCCGCGCCCATATGCCAGGGCCCGGCGACGCTCCCGGTTTTGAAGCAGCGCCTTTCTCCGTCCTGCCCGTCCGACGCGCTCTCATGGCGCGCCAGGAGGATAACCACGCATGCAGCCCCTCATCGACAACGCCCGTACGTTCGGACAGCGCCCTGAGGAGTTCACCAAACTCGCCGAAGGCCAGTCCCCCCAGGTCCTGTTCATCACCTGCTCCGACTCCCGGGTCGTACCGGCCCTGATCACCGGCGCTGCCCCCGGTCAGCTTTTCGAGCTGCGCACCGCGGGCAACATCGTCCCGCCCTACGCTCCCGAGCGGCCCACCTCCGAGGCCGCCACCATCGAGTACGCCGTGGAAGTGCTCGGGGTCCAGGACATCGTCGTCTGTGGCCACTCCCACTGTGGTGCTGTCGGCGCGCTGGTGCGCGGCGATGACCTTGACCCCGTCCCCGCCGTTCGGGACTGGCTCGCTTATGCCGCGACGCGTCCGGAGTCGCACGACCCGGACGACCCGGCGGTCGCCGTCTCCGTGCAGCACCACGTGCTCGCTCAACTGCTGCGCCTGCGCTCGTACCCCTGCGTGGAGAAGGGGTTGGCCGATGGGCGGCTGCGGGTGCGCGGCTGGTACTACGAGGTGCACACCGGCTCGGTACTTGCGCACCACACGGACACCGACACCTTCCAGGCCCTGTGAGCGGCGCCATGAATGCTGCGATCAAGATCCCCCATCTCAGGCATGACTTCGCCGCCTCCTTTGTCGTCTTCCTCGTGGCACTGCCCCTGTGCGTCGGCGTGGCCGTAGCCTCCGGCGTCCCGGCGGAACTCGGCCTGGTCACCGGCATCGTGGGCGGCATCGTCGTGGGACTGATGCCGGGCAGCAGCCTGCAGGTGTCCGGGCCGGCCGCAGGTCTGACCGTGCTCGTCTTCGAGGCCGTCCGCCAGTTCGGACTGACCGCGCTCGGTGTGATCGTGCTGGCAGCCGGGCTGCTCCAACTCCTCATGGGCGCGTTCAAGTTGGGCCGCTGGTTCCGGGCCATCTCGGTCTCGGTGGTCGAGGGCATGCTGGCCGGCATCGGCCTCGTGATCATCGCGGGCCAGTTGTACGCGGCGGCGGGCCTCAAGGCACCGGCGTCCGGCATCGACAAAATCGCGGGCTTGCCTGATGCGTTTCTCCGCGCCGTCGGTAGCACCGAGGCCCTGACCTCGCTCGGGGTGGGCGCAGCCACCATCGCGGTGACGGTGCTGTGGAAGCGGATGCCGAAACGAGTACGGGCACTGCCGGGTGCGCTCGTGGCGGTGCTGCTGGCCACGCTGGCCTCGCAGGCGTTCGGGCTGCCCGTCGCCACGGTGGAGGTACAGGGGCTGCTCGGCGCGATCCAGCCGCCGGGCGCCGACGCCTTCGGCCGGCTGGGCCAGCCGGCCATCCTCGGCACCATCCTCGCGTTCGCACTGATCTCCTCCGCCGAAAGCCTGTTCAGCGCGGCGGCCGTCGACCGGATGCACGACGGGCCGCGCACCGATTACGACAAGGAACTCATGGCGCAGGGCGCCGGCAATACCGTGTGCGGGCTGCTCGGCGCGCTGCCGATGACCGCTGTGATCGTGCGGAGCTCGGCAAACGTACAGGCCGGTGCCAGGACCAAGGCTTCTCGCGTGTTGCACGGCGTGTGGCTGCTGCTGTTCGCGGTACTCCTGCCGTCCGTCCTGGAACTCATCCCGCTGCCCGCGCTCGCCGGCATCCTCCTGCACGTCGGCTGGAAGCTGATCCCGTTCCGGCAAGTCGCGCTGCTGTGGACCGCGTACCGCGGTGAAGCGCTGATTCTCGTGGTCACGGCCGTGGCGATCGTCGCGGTCAACATGTTCGAAGGCGTCCTGATCGGTCTGGCGCTGTCGGTCGCCAAGACAGCCTGGCAAGCCTCGCACGTCAAGCTGGAGGTCATCGACAAGGGCGCCGGTCCCGTCCAGGCATACCTGTCGGGCAACGCGACCTTCCTGCGGCTGCCGAAAATTCTCGACACTCTGGAGGCACTGCCCCAGAACCGCCCCGTGGAGCTAGACCTCTCCGGGCTACACCACGTCGACCACGCCTGCCGCACGGCGTTGGAGAACTGGGCCGAGCGGCACAGCGAGGACGACACGGAACCGGTGAAGGTCACTGCGCCGTAGGGCAAGGCGTGTGTCAATCAGTCCTCAGCGAAGGCCGACGGCAGGCCGGGTAGGCCAAGGCGACCTGATGAACCCCGCTGGCAAAGGCAACGGCTCACCCGGCTACCCCGACGTCGACTCGCTGTCAGCCGGACTGGTGAGAAGGGACCGACGCCGGGGAGGCTGCCGAGGAGCGGAGGGCAAGAAGCGTCTGAGAATTCCTATCGGAATGAGTTCAAGCGTCGCCAGCAGATGAGTGCGCACCCGAGGGTGAGGAAGGCTTCGTGGATGTCGTCGCGTATCTCCCAGCGGATCCGTAGACGGTGAAACCAGTGCAGATGAGCGAACGCGCGCTCCACCAGCCAGCGTTGTGCGCCCAGACCGGAACCGTGTTCGATGCAGCGACGGGCGATCAGTAGCTTCACGCCGAGATCCCAGACGAGGCGGCGGTACTTGTCGTGGTCGTAGCCGCGGTCCGTAAGGACCACATCCGGGCGGCGCCGGGGCCGGCCGCGTTTGCCCCACACCGGCGGCACGGCCTGAAGCAGCGGGATCAGCTGGGTGACGTCGTTACGGTTGCCGCCGGTCAGGGTGGCGGCAGGCGGGATCCCGGTGGCGTCTGTGATCAGGTGGTGCTTGCTGCCGGTTCTACCTCGGTCCACGGGGCTTCGTCCGGTCTTGGCGCCGCCCTTCAGCGCCCGGATGTGGGAGCCATCGACCGCCGCCCGGGAGAAGTCCAGAGCGTTCGCGCTGCGGAGTTTCACAAGGAGGACCTCGTGCAACCGGTGCCACATGCCGACCTCGGTCCACTCCGCCAGGCGCCGCCAGCAGGTCATGCCCGAGCCGAAGCCGAGTTCCTGCGGCAGGTGTTCCCAGGCGATTCCGGTGTGCAGAACGAACAGGATGCCCTGGAACACCGGCCGATCTGGGTGCCGCTTGCGTCCCGGATGACGCGTCCGGCGCTCGACCCTGGGCAACAGCGGCTCCACCACCGCCCACAGCTCGTCGTCGACTACCCACGGCTTCCGCCGAGCCACTCCATACCCCCGCCCGAGTGCTTCAGTTGCCCAGTTGAGTGGGAAGCTATCTCGGCCCGTTAGCGGCTTCACGCCTCTGCGGAACTACGCTGCCCGCCTGCCCCCGCAACTCAGCGCGGCGGCCACCAGGCTTCAGCACCGCTGTCCCGGTCCGATGACCGTGAGCCCCACCTGCCCAGCGAGCCAGTGCGCGTACGGCTCCCTCATCTGACGGCCGTCGAAGACGGCGCTGCGAACGTGGACGAGGACGGTGTGGTCGTCGGCAGACTCGTCGTACTCTCGGGTGCTGGTGTTGAGAAGGAGGGTCACCTCCGCGTGCTTGAACTCGCCGTGAAAACCGACCTCGGGAACGTCCGGCCAGCACAGGTCCTGCCAGTTGATCTCGCCCACGCATGGACCGATCGCGGCAGTGAAGGGGTCCTCGACGCTGTCGACCGCCTGGTTGAGCAACTCGTAATCCACCGGTAGCCGTCCTTCGTACGCCGTCGGGTCGGTCGGCAGGCCCGCCCCTCGGACGCCTACGAGCCAGGCGGACGTTTTCCTGGGCGCGGCGCATTCCGGCGCGGTGCTGGCGGCGCCACTCCAGCTGGTTCGCACGGTCCTCCCACGTGGCCACGGCGGTTCCACCTCGTGCAGGGCGCGCCTGCGCGCGGGTTTCGGCACCCGGCTGCAGCGCAAGTTCCGTGCTTACCGCAGCATTGACAGCCCCTCCTCCTACATCCCCCGTGAAGCCGGCGATGGAGTCTGGAGTCGGCGTCGGGAGGTGTCAGCCCTCCGAATGAACGCGAACGAGAGTTTCCTGGGATCCCGGTGCGGTTGTGGCAGAGGCCGTTTAAGCGAGAACGGCGTCGAGTTCCACTTCGACCAGCCAGGCCGGGTCGATGAAGCGGGACACCTCAAGGAACGTGGTCACAGGCCGGATGGATTCGAACCGTTCGCCGTGCGCTCGGGCGGCTTCCTTCCACTGGGTCACGTCGGTGAGCATGATGCGAGTTCGTATGACGTCTTCCAGCGATGCCCCGGCTGCCTCCAGGGCACGCTCGGCGATGTCCAAACACCGCACCGTCTGCGCATATACGTCACCTGGCCCCACGGTGGAGCCGTCATCCCCGATGGGGGCTGTGCCGGCGACGGCTACGTAGTCGCCTCCTCGGACCGCCCGCGAGAACCCGATCTGCGGTTCCAGCGGGGACCCGGAGCTGACGGTCTGTCGAATTCGTTCCATCGGGTCATGCTCCCAGATGGTGCTCGATGACCAACCACCAGCACCCGCCCGAACCACCGTGGGATGGGAAACAGCTGCCAAGCCCCTCCACGAACTTCCGTGGAGCAGCACTGGTCAGCGGTAGGGACTTCAGCGGCCGTAGCGGGCCGGTAGTTTGCGGGTGTCGGTGTCGGTGTCGGTGACGCTGAGGCCGAGCGCGGCGGCAGCCTGGTCGGGGGAGTGTCCTTGTGGGTGTCGTGGGCCGCCCAGTAGTGCTGTGACCGCATACGTTCGCGGGGTTCCCTTTCGGCCGAGAGCCCCGGAGAAATCGAATGCGGCCGCAGCATGTCTGCGAGCATGCGTCGCTGTGGAGATCGACAATTTTGTCATCCGTCGTGCGGTCGACTCTGATGCCGCCGAGGTGGCCGAGGTGTGGCTGCGTTCGTTCGCAGCGGCGCTTCCGAGTGTGCGCCGAGCGCATACGGACGAACAGGTTCGGTCCTGGTTTCGGGAGGTGGTCGTGCCCGGCCAGGAGACCTGGGTGGCGACGGTCGAAGGCTCGGTCGTCGCGATGATGGTGCTGGACGGCGAAGACTTGGATCAGCTCTATCTCGATCCGCCGTGGCGTGGCCAAGGCATCGGCGACCGTCTCGTGGATACGGCCAAGCAGCGTCGCGCGACCGGGTTGGCGCTGTGGACGTTCCAGGTCAACACCCCGGCACGTCGCTTCTATGAACGGCACGGCTTCGTCGCTGCAGAGCGCACCGACGGCCGCCGCAACGAAGAACGTGAGCCGGACATCCGGTACGTGTGGCGTCCCGGGAAGCAAGAGCTTTGAGGTTGATCAAACCGCTTCGGTCAAGCGGCGTCCGCCTCGGCGGATGCCCTTCTCGCAGCGGATGCGGGCGCGTTCGTGCCGCTGGGCGGCCAGGACGTCGGGGTGGCGGGCGTTCAGGTTGGCGCAGGTAGCGGTGGAGCTCCCGTGTCCGGACGGTGTTGTGGGGATGGTTGGAGTTCGCCAGGGTGAATTGCCGCAGGGACCCGAAGTGTGCCTCTATCGGGTCGGCCCAGGAGGCGTTGGTCGGGGTGAAGCACAGCTCGCCGGCGATGATGATTACCCTCCCCAGGTCTCTTCGCCAGCAACGGAGTTGCTAGCTTTCGGATCATGGGGAGAATCGCCTGGGTAGCCAGGTCTTTGGGTGGGGGTGCGCTGCTGTTTGCGGTGCTGGCACTGTGGGCGTTGCTGTTCAACGTCGGCATATCGGTGTATCGGCCGGACGTGGCTATCCTCGGGGCGGTGGCCCTGGCGCTGGCCGCCGGGTGGGTGTGGTCGGCCTCCCGGCCGATCCCGATCACGCCACCGAGGCAGGTCGAACCGTTGCCGGCGCCGCCCGCGAAGCTGCCCTGGAAACGGCCGTTCCGGGACTTCCTTCCCCTGCTGCTGGCCGTGGTGGTGGTATTGCCCGCCGTGGCCGTGCTCACCGAGCTGATCACGCGTCCGGACGGCGACGACCTGAAGCGGATCGCGGCCATACAGAAGGCCGGTGCCGAAGTGACACGGGGCACCATCGTCGAGGTCCACCGGGTGAAGTCGGGGAAGAACAAGGAAGTCGCGGACACCGCCGACGTCACCGTCGAGGTGCCCGTGCATGCCCCCGGGGGCGGCAGTACGGACACCAGGCGGCTCGAGGTGGTGAGCGGGCACATATCGGACCGCTTCGGGGGCCGCTTCGCGGGTGAATCCGTACTGGTGCTACACGCCCCGACGGCGCCCGCACTGGGCGGCGTCGTGGACGATCCCGGCCACATCGAGCGGTACGTGGAGGCGGCCTCTCCGCTCGCGTTCTCCCTCACGCCATTGACCACCTGGATCGGCCTCGGCATCGGAGCGGTACTCACGTTCTTCGGGTCGCTGATGTTCGTCCGGGTCCCTCCGTCCGATCCCGCCCGCCGGACCCTCCGTGAGGATGCGGCCGCCGGGGCGCTGCCAGCCGTCCGGGCTCGGATCGTCGCGGCCCAGCGGAACGAACACACCACCTTCGGAACGGTGGACGGCACGGTTCGGGTGCGATCGGACCACAAGCTGCGTTTCGCGCTGGAGGACGGTTCCGAAGTGCTGATCGGCAACCCGACCGTCGAGCCGGCCGGGCTCGCCCTCCTCGCGGCGCGCATGGGAGAACGGCCGGGCTGGCTGTGCGGTGCCCGGAACTGGCGTCTGATCCGCTACGACGAGCAGCCGGTCGCCTTCGTCACCGACGAGGGGGAGGTGGCGTGGTTGAAGATGGACCGCGAGGAATTCCGGCGGGTTCTGGAGCCCGCCACCCCGGTACAGCCCGACCCGGAGCGTTCGACGCGGCTCTCCCCGTGGCCCACCACCGTGGTGCCTGGGGCCCACTGGCCCTGGCTCGGGGGCATGGCGCTGTCCTACGCACTGGTCGTTCTCGTGCTGATGCTGCCGATGTCCTGGCTCGCCGCATCTCTGACGACCTCACTCGCCGCGGCCGTGGCCGTGGCGGCCTGCGTCTTCCTGCTGCGGCGCCGGGCGGACCTCTCCAACCGGACGGGCCGCTGGGAGGTCCGCGCGACCCGCGACCCGGAACTCGGTCCGGCCTGACGCCCCGAGCAGGCCTCGAGGAGAGCGGAGGGCCAGACCGAAGAAGACGACCCCGAATGCCAGGCCGCTTCCCGCGTAACACGTGATCCAAAGGAATCGGCCTAAACGTAGGAGGGTGACCCCTCCCATCAGTGCGGTGCTCACTGCCGTCGGGGAACTGCTCGACGTGGCACCGACCGGGGAGGCCTCCACCCTCGCGCTCGATGTACTGCGCGAAGTCCTGCACGCCCGTGCCGGCCCGCCGTCCGTCCCGCAGGCTGCGCGTGATGATGTAGATCAAGTTGGGTCCGGGCACGGCCACCAGGATCAGGGAGGCGAGGACGAAGGCGGCGAGTGAGGTCATCCGCGTTCCATGAGGGATGAGATGGGTGAGTTGGGTGTCATGCCGTCAGCCTCTCCTCGCGGCGGCTCGTGCTCCCGTGCCAATGGAGGGGAAAGTGGACCGGAATCGTCAGACGTCCGAGCCGGCCGAGCTCGACGAGCTGATCGACCTGCTGGGCGACTGGAGTTCGGGCGAGGGGCCACTGTACCGGCGGCTCACCGACGCGGTCGGCCGGGCCGTACGGTCCGGGGACCTGCGCACCGGGGACCGCCTCCCGTCCGAGCGTCGGCTTGCCGCCGAACACGGCGTCACCATCCTGGAGGACAGCGCCCACGCGGCGGGGCTCGCCCCCGGCCAGGCTCCGTCGCCGATCGCCGCGGCCCCCACCGGGGCAAGCGTGCTGACAGTGGGTTCACTGGCAAAGGCCGTCTGGGGCGGTCTACGGATTGGCTGGATCCGCGCGCCGCAGGACACGGTGGCGCGCCTGGCCCGACTCAAAGCACTCGACGACCTCGCAGCCCGCTCCTCGACCAGGCCCTCGCCGCCCGGTTCCTCCCCGCGCTCCCGGACCTCGCGCCCGAACGGGCCCGCATCCTCCGCGAGCGGCTCACCACCATCACGCGGCTGCTCACCGAGCAGCTTCCGAACTGGCGCCGGCAGGCCCCGCAGGGCGGCTCCGTTCCGTGGGTCCAGCTGCCCACGGGCACGGACGCCCAGCTCTACGCACGGGTGGCACTGCGCCACGGCGCGGAGGTCATCCCGGCGCCGCGATGGACGCGACAGGCGCCCACGACGACTACATCCGCATCCCCTACTCCTTCGCCCCGGAGACCGCGGCAGCACTGGTCGACCGCCTCTCGGCAGCCTGGTCCGCACTGTCTCGGAGGCGTGGCCACCCCCATGCCGCAACGTGTCAGTAGGGACGGTAGGCAGCAGCAACCTTCGTCGCGCAAGGCACGGTCGCACACGACGCTGAAGCCTGCCCAATTGTTGCGGTAATGCCCCATTCATCACCTCGCAGCGGAGGTTTTCCTCGGCCTCCTATTGAAAACGAGTGTCATAGTCGTATAGAAGTACGGAGTGCTCATCTCACGACAAGTGCTGGAGCGCTCGACGGTCGACGTCAGGCCCTTCGCGCTCACCGCACTACGGCATCCCACTGTCTCCACTCTCCTCGCGAACCACCGCGTCCTGCTGGCCGACCTCCTGGACGGCCTGGGGTCACCACTGCACGTCGTGCTGCCCGAGATCTTCGAGGAGAACGTCGTCAAACTTCGGCAGGCGTTCACCGAGGCGGGTGTCACTGCCGACATCCTGTTCGCCAAGAAGGCGAACAAGGCCGACTGTTACGTCAGGTCGGCAGCTACCCTCGGTGTCGGAGTCGATGTCGCCAGTACCCCTGAACTGGTCAAGGCTCTGGCCGGCGGAGTGCCCGGGCACCGGATCGGGGTCTCCGGCCCGGAGAAGGACGACACGCTGCACGCTCTCGCCGTGCAGCATGGCTGCCTGGTCGCCGTCGACTCGATCAGCGAACTCCGTCGCCTTGCGGCAACCGCGCGGCTCGCGCGGCGGCATGCGAGTGTGCTGCTCAGGTCCCGGACAGCCGGCCAACCCGCAAGCCGCTTCGGGCTGTCCGCCGCCGAGCGTGAGACCGCCGTCGGTCTGTGCGCGGAACTCGAGGATCACATCAGCCTCCGGGGATTCTCCTTCCATCTCAATGGTTACTCAAGCGCGGAACGCGCGACGGCGGCGAACGAGATGATCGGGCACTGTCTCAACGCCAGGCGACGCGGTTCGCTCTCCACCGACCTGGTCAATATCGGGGGAGGGTTGCCGATCCGCTATGTCGAGCCGCGGCTTTGGAACGAGTTTCTTGCGCAGAACGAGCCCGCTCACTACCACGCGACCAAGGACTTCAAGGACTTCTATCCGTATGGCGGGCAGCCCGCTGCCCAGGCGCTGCGCGCGATCATGGCGCACCCGGTCGACTGTGGTGAGCGCCTGTCGGCGAAGGCGGAACGCAACGGTATCCGGTTCATGGTCGAGCCCGGGCGGGCCCTGTTGGACCAGGCTGGATTCACCATGTACCGGGTGCAGCAGGTCGACGACCGGCGGGACAGCGACGGGTACGCGATCGTCACCGTCACAGGGAGCAGTTTCAGTCTCTCCGAGCAGTGGTTCAACAGTGACTACCTCCCTGACCCGCTGCTCATGTCGGCCCAGCCCGCCGCCGACGAGACGTTCCCGGCCTGCGTCGGGGGCTCGACCTGCCTGGAGAACGACATCGTGACCTGGCGGAAGATCGGTTTCCCACGGCAGGTACGGCGCGGTGACCACCTGGTCTATCTCAACACCGCCGGCTACCAGATGGACTCCAACGAATCACCGTTCCATGACGCCGCCCTGCCGCTGAAGGCCGTGATTCGGCTTGGCGACGACGGGGCCCCGCCGCGCTGGCAACTCGACGGCATCCAATGAGACCTCGAACGAATCCGATACGACCATCTACAAGGGAGAAGACCCGCATGTCACCGAGCTGTGCCCCACCCGGGCGGTTGTGGCTGCTGCCCCAAGCGCAGCAGGAAGGGCTGAACCTCGACCGCCGGCAGGTGATCGCGGTCGTCGAGCAGGCCTACCGCGCCTTGCGCGAAGGTGGCTCGAACAATCCGGTCAAGACGATCATCGACGATCCCGACCACCACTCGCTGAGCTATTCCATGGTGGCCAGGGACGCCGGTAGCGGCACGGTCTGCTTCAAGGCCGTCTATGAGTTCGACCCGCGCCGCAACCGGGACGGTTACCGGTTCCACTCGTTCGTCTTCCTTGTCGACGACACCACCGGTGCGCCCATCGTGCTGATGGACGTGGTGAAGCTCGGACCGCTGCGGTCCTCGGCCACCACTGCGCTGTTCGCCCGCGCCGCCTGCCCCGAGGCGCGAACCGCGCTGGTCGTCGGCACCGGCGTGCAGGGGCAGGCGACCTTGCCGATGTTGGTCGCGGCCCTTCCGAAACTGGAGCGGTTGCAGGTGTTCGGCACCTACCCCGAAGGTCTGCGCGCCGTCCAGGACAGCGTCGACGGCCGCGAGGTCGAGATCGTCGAGGATCTGCGGGAGGCCGCCCGAGAGGCGGACATTGTGGTCGGCGCCGCCGGCCTGACTGCCACGGAGGAGGTTCGGCGCGACTGGATGAAGCCGGGCTCGGTCGCCGTACTGCTCGGATACGGCGTGCACGCCGACGTGTGCCACGGCGCGGACTACCGGATCGCCACCGACACCGCCCAGATGCATGCCACCTGCGACGACCTGCGGAGTGCGGACGGCAGCCTGCCGGCGGTGGACGCCCAGCTGCCCGACATCCTGGTCGGCCGGGCGCCCGCCCGACGCCGTCCGGACGACGTGGTCTTCGCCTACAACAGCGGCATGGCGGTCACCGACGCCGCGCTGGGCCGCTACATAGCCGACCTCGCGCTGGCGGACGGGCGCGGGGAAAAGGTCGACTTCTGGTGAGCACCGACATGAACGCCACGACCGCCGGCACCGGTTCGACCGAGACCGGCGCTGGATGGTGGCTCAAGAACTCGCGGGTCCTGCTCAAACTCGCGTTCCCGTTGATCTTGACCAATTTCGCCTACGTCGCGCTGACCACGGTGGACATCATCATGCTGGGCAGGCTCGGCGCGGTCGAGATTGCCGCCGCAGGCCTGGCCATCGCGCTTTTCAACCAGTTGCGCACCACCGGGACGGGCCTGGTGACCGGGGTCAGCAATCTGGTGGCCGAGGCAAGAGCGCGGCACGACAAGGAACGGATCGGCGCTCTGCTGTTCGCAGGCTTCTTCTGGGCGACCCTCTGCGGCGTGGCATTCTGCGCGGCACTCCTACTCATCGGCCCGCTGCTCGTCCTCCTGGGCCAGGACCCGGCGGTGGTCGACAAGGCGGAGGAGTTCCTGATGGTCTTGGCGCCGGGCATGCTGCCCTGCCTGTGGTTCCAGAACCTGCGGCACTTCACCACCGGCCTCAAGCGGCCCGGCCCGCTGCTGGCCATCACCCTGGCGTCGGTCGGAGCGACCATCGCCCTGAACTACATGCTGATCCACGGCACGTTCGGCCTGCCCGCCTTCGGTTTCGTCGGTGTCGCGATCGCCACCGTGACGGTGTTCCTGCTGTCCTTCGTGGCTTTCGTCGCTCTGATCATGCGCGACAGCGTCCTGCGCCCGTACCTCACCTCGCCCGACGCACGGCGCTGGAACGGGGACGCGGTCCGGTCCGTGTGGCGCCTGGGCCTGCCGATCTCAGGCACCTATGCCTCGGAGGCCGGATTCTTCAGCGTGCTCACCCTGATCATCGGCTCCCTGGGCGTCGAGGCCCTCGCCGCGCAGACGGTGCTCAACCAGATCGTCTACATCGTCTTCATGATCTCGGCCGGACTGTCCCACGCGGCCTCGATCCACATCAGCGAGGCCGGCGGCGGCAACGACTACGTCACAGCAGGCCGAATGGGGCTGCTCGGCACCGCCTGGGGCGTGATCGCGACGCTGGTGATCGCCGTCGTGTACCTGGCGATCCCGAACCCGATCGTGTCCCTGTTCCTCTCGGCGGAGCACGCCGGAAACGCGGACATCATCGCGCTGACCGCTACTGGACTGTTGATCGCCGCTCTCATGCAGGTCTTCGACGCGATCCAGAACATCGGCAACGGCATCCTGCGGGGCATCGGTGACACCGCCGGCCCCTTCCGGATCTCCCTCGTCGGGTATTGGCTGATCGGCCTGCCCGCGGGCTACCTGCTGGGAGTCGCCGCCGACTGGGGCGTCGAGGGTGTCTGGATCGGACAGACCGTCGGCCTCGCGGCCACCGCCGCCATCCTGCTGGCCGCCTTCCTGCGTCGCGCGGACCGGCTTCACCGGGCGACATCCGGCTCGCCCGTCCCGCAATCGGAGTCCTCATGAGCCCAGTCCTCGCAACCGCTGCTTCGGCCTCCCTGATACGCAAGGAGGTAGCGGGCCTGCCCAGCTACGATCCCGGCGCCGACCCGGCCGAGGTGGCCGTCCTCAGTGGCTCGGACCGCGTCATCAAACTTTCCAATAACGAAAGTCCGTTCGGAGCCTCTCCAGTGGTCGCCGAAGCCGTGCGCAAGGCCCTGGCCGATGGCGTGTCCCGCTACCCCGACCCCACCGGGAGGCGACTGGCCGAGGCCATCGGTAGGAGTCTGGACGTGCCGGCCGAGCGCGTCGTGCTCGGCAACGGCTCGGAGAACATCCTGGAGCTGCTGTGCCGGGCCGTACTCGATCCCGGCGACCTGGTGGTCACCCAGGCGCCCGGATTCAGCCTGCACGAGACCTTCCCCCGAGTGATGGGCGCCCGCGTCCAGAAGGTCCCGGTCACCGCCGAGTTCGGGTTCGACGTGGCCGCCTGGCGTGAGGCGCTGGCCGCGGGCCCGAAGCTGGTCTTTCTCGCCAACCCCTGCAACCCCACCGGCGCGATGCTCAACGCCGGCCAACTGGAGTGCGTTGTTGCCGACATCCCGGACTCGGCCCTGCTGGTGCTCGACGAGGCGTACGGCGAGTTCGCCCGGCCCGACCCGGAGTACCCCGACGGGCTGGAGGCTCTGCGCGCTCTTGACAGGCCGTGGATCGTACTCCGCACCTTCTCCAAGGCCTATGGTCTGGCGGGCGTCCGGGTGGGGTACGGCATCGCCTCCGACTCCGCCCTGATCCGGGCACTGGACCGGGTCCGCACTCCGTACAACGTCAATCACCCGGCCCAGGAGACCGCCATCGCCGCGCTGGGCGACCACGCGCACCTGGCGGACACGGTCCGCCGCACCGCTCTGGAGATCGCCAGGGTCACGGAACGGTTGCGCGACGCGGGACTGGGCGTTGTGCCGTCCTGGACCAACTTCCTGTTCATCGACACCGGCCGCCGTTCCGACGAGGTCGCCCACGAACTGCAACGTGTCGGAATCATCGTCAAGGCGTGGCGCGAGCCGGGATACGAGACCTACATCCGCGCCTCACTGTCGACCCCCGGGGACAACGACGTCTTCGTACGGGCTCTGACGGAGATCTGCGTGAAGGAGAAGCCGTGATCAAGAGCAAGATCTCCGACTTGATAGGGCGAACACCCCTGATCAAGCTGCCCATCACGAACGGCGGGGCAACCGTCCTGCTGAAGATGGAGCAATACAACCCCACCGGCACCGCCAAGATCCGGATGGCCAGGAACATGGTCGACGAGGCGGAGGAAGCGGGGCTGCTGACCCCCGGCGGATGGTTGGTCGAATCCACCTCCGGCAACACCGGACTCGGGCTGGCACTCATCGCGGCCGAACGCGGATACAAGTTCACTGCAGTGGTGGACAATCACTCCAGCACGGACAAGTTGCGCGGCATGCTCGCCTACGGCGCCGACATCCTCAACGTTGCGGGCGACGCCGAAGGCCTCGCCACCGCCGAACGCGACACCGTGGCCGAGCGCCTCGCGGCCGAGCACGGCGCGTACTGGACGGCCCAGCACCGCAATCAGGGGAACCCCAATGGCTACCGGCCCCTCGCCCGGGAGCTGCACGACGACCTGGGCGACGACATCCACTACCTGTACGGGGCCGTCGGCACCGGTGGTTCCCTCTGCGGCACCGGCCGCTTCCTTCGGGAGCGCATCCCGGACCTGAAGATCATCGGAGTCGAACCGGTAGGGTCCGTCGTCTTCGGCGGCAAGGGCGAGCCCTACCACCAGTCCGGCACCGGCACACCGCAGGGCTCTGAGATCGGCGGCGTCGTCGACTACGAGCTGTTCGACCAGGGAATCAAGGTCAGTGACTCGCAGGCCTTCGAGACCTGCCGCTATCTGGCCAGGAACTTCGGCATCCTGATCGGCGGTTCGGCGGGCGGCGTGGTGTACAGGGCCCTGGAGCGGGCGCAAGGCTCTGTGCCGGGGACCATCATCGTGGTGCTGGTCTGCGACGGCGGCGACAAATACCTGGACACCGTGTTCAACGACGACTGGATGGCGGACAACGGCCTGTTCGACGAGCAGGTCGTCCGCCGGCTGGCCGCGATGCTTCGGTAACGCCCGCCCGAACCGACGGCCCGGAACGCCAAACGAGGCCGCTCGGTTTACTGACGTTCCGTACGCAGGGTTTCGAGGCCGCCGCCATGAAACGCGTCCCCCTGCAAAGTGTTCTTCGACCCGATCCCGCCCAGGCAGTCCGCCTGAGCCGCACGGACCCTCCCGCCCCCATCAATGAACTGGTACCTTTCTGCAATGAAGATGAAAACGATAATCATAATGACTAAAGTTTTGGCGATGCTCGCGGTTACCGGATGCACGGCGGACCCGGCTTCCCAAGCCGGCGACCAGGCAGCGGCGACAGGGACGCACGCGAGGACGACCTACCCGCTCACCCTCCAGAACTGCGGCACCGACGTGACCTTCAAGACCCCTCCGAAGAAGGTCGTCACCCTGAACCAGACCGCCGCCGAAATCCTCATCCACCTGGGTGTGGCCGACCGGATCGCCGGATCGGGCTACGAGATCGAGAAGACACCGGACGCGATCGCCGCCCAGTACGAGAAGATCCCGATCCTGTCCGCACCCGGACAGGAGATCAAACACGAGAAGCTGTTGGAAGCGCAGCCGGACTTCGTCTACGGCTCCTTCGCGAGCATGTTCACCAAGGAGCAGTCCGGCGAACGCAAGCAGCTCCACGATCTGGGCGTGCCGACCTACCTGACCGAGTTCGACTGCGCGTTCCACGAGAGCGTGGCCGACGCGAACTTCGAGATGCTGTACGAGGAGTACCGCCGACTGGGCAAGATCATGGGAGTGCCCGCCGCCGGAGACAAGCTCGCGGCCGAGCAGCAGGCCGTGGTCGACAAGGCGGTGGGCGCTGTCAAGAAGCGGGACACCCCGCTGAAGGTGATGTGGTTCTACTCCACCTACGAAGGCACTCCATGGGCAGCGGGCCCCGGCGGCCTTCCGCAGCACATCTCGGAACTCGTCGGTGTCGAGAACATCTTCGCCGACGCGAAGACCAAGTGGGCCGAGGTCAGCTGGGACGAGGTCGCCGCCCGCAATCCCGACATCATCATCCTGGCCGACATGACCCGTGGCGAACCCAACGACACCGCCAAGGAGAAGATCGACCTCCTCAAGAAGGACCCCCTCACCAACAAGCTCGCCGCCGTCCAGGGCGACCGGTTCATCACCATCCCCGGCAGCCACATGGACCCCAGCTACGGCAGCGCGTCCGCCGTACCCCCGCTGGTCGACGGCCTGAACAAGCTTCGGTGACCGGTCGAACACCATGACGACGAATTCACACAAGGCCACCGCGCGCACCGGAGCTCCGACCATCAGCCGCGAAGGGATTCCCGAGCGCCGGCGGCGCACCGCGACGACAGCGCTCTTCCTCCTGGCCGTGGCCGGCCTCCTGGCATCGGTCGTCGCCGCGTCGCTGTTCGGGAGCGCCGACATCCGGCCCCTGGACGTGGTCTCCACCATCCTGCGGCACATCGGACTGGGCGCCATCGCCCCCACGCCGCCCCTCCCGGGGCTGCTGGACGCTCTCATCTGGGAGTCCCGCTTCCCGCGGGTGCTGCTGGCCGCCGCCGTCGGCATGGCCCTGGCGGTCTCGGGCGCGGTCCTCCAAGCGGTCACCCGCAATCCCCTGGCCGACCCCTACCTGCTGGGAGTCTCCTCGGGCGCCTCCACCGGCGCGGTCGCCGTGCTCCTGCTGGGCATCGGCGGAAGCGTCTCCCTTTCGACCGGCGCCTTCGTCGGAGGCCTGGTCTCCTTCGGCCTGCTCCTGCTCCTGCTCGGCGGGGGGCGCATCGCCAGCCCTTCCCGCGTGGTCCTGACCGGCGTGCTCGTGTCCCAGTTCTTCGCGGCGATCACGTCGGTCATTCTCATGGTCGGCGGGGACGCCAACTCCACCCGCGGCTTCACGTACTGGCTGCTCGGCACCCTCGGGGGCGCCCGATGGGAGGGGGTGACCGTCACCGTCGTAGTCATCCTGATCGGGGTGATCGCCGTGCAGTTCTTCGCACCCGCCCTCGACGCCTTCACGTTCGGATGGGACTCCGCCGCCGCCCTGGGGATCAACGTCACCGCAGCCCGCGTCTGGCTGATGGTGCTGACCTCCGTCATCACGGCGGCCGCCGTGGCGGCCTCCGGCGCGATCGGCTTCATCGGGCTGCTCATCCCGCATGCCGTCCGCGTCCTGGCAGGTCCGACGCACCGCACCCTGCTTCCCTTGTCCGCGATCGTCGGTGCCGTCTTCCTGATCTGGGTGGACGTGTTCGCCCGGACGGCGTTCTCGCCCCACGAACTGCCCGCCGGCGTCATCACCGCACTGCTTGGCGCGCCCGCCTTCGCACTGGTTCTGAAGCGTCTGGAGTCCTGATGGGCCGCATCACCACGACCCAACTTTCCTGGTCCGTCAACGGCCACCGTCTGCTGGACGACATCGAGATGGCGGCACACGACGGAAAGACCGTCGGCCTCCTCGGCCCCAACGGCTCGGGCAAATCGACACTGCTACGCCTGCTCGCCGGACTGCGCCACCCCGACACCGGAACCATCCGCTACGACGACACCAGCCTGCGCGACCTCGGCCGCCGGGTACTGGCGCGACGGCTCGCCGTCGTCGAGCAGGACGTATCCGCTCACCACCACGTCAACGTCCGACAAGTCGTGGAACTCGGCCGCACACCCTTCCGCGGTCGCTTCGACGCCGTGACCGAGCATGATCGCCGAATCGTCGATGCGGCGTTGGAACGGGCCGACATCACCGGCAAACAGGACCAGAGCTGGCACACCCTCTCCGGAGGAGAGAAGCAGCGCACCCAACTCGCCCGCGCCCTTGCCCAGGAGCCCCAGGAGATCCTCCTCGACGAACCCACCAACCACCTCGACATCCGTCACCAGCTCGAACTCCTCGACCTGATGACATCACTGGACGTCACCTGCGTGGTCGCCCTGCACGACCTCAACCTCGCCGCCCGCTACTGCGACCACATCGTCGTACTCGATCACGGACAGGTGGCCGCCGCAGGCCCCCCGGAGGCCGTGTTGACCTCGGACCTCATCAAGTCGGTCTACGGTGTCAACGCCCTCGTCGACCGCGAACAAACCACCGGCACCCTCCGCATCACCTACCTGGCTGCCACCGCCACGCGAACGCCTGCCACGCTTGCGATGCACCTCAGGCCCCAATAGGGCTCATCGGCTGAGTCGGCGACGGGGCCGACCGTACCGCATGTGAAGCGCGGGCTGACGTCTTGCACAGCAGGACGCCGTGCCACAATGCGGCTTTGCTCCAGGGGCAGCCTGAGACCGTCCACTACCACTTCTGGCGCTGGAATCGGGCAGGAGTCGTCGGCTTCATCCGTGACCAGCTTCGCCGACAGATCCGCACCGGCCAGGGGCGATGCCCCTGGCCCGTCACCTTGATCGTGGACTCGCAGTCCCTCAAAGGTGCGGACACCGTCTCCAAGGTCCAGGGCGGGTAGTCGGCGGGCAGCCCGCCACTTGACGCCGTTGTGGCCGAATCGCGCTCTGCACAAGGTGACTTCTCGGGGTGGCGGCCTGAGCGTGACGTCGCATCGCATCTGACGCGCCTCACCCTTGACGTGTCTGTATCTGTGGGTTGTATGGCCTCACAGCCATGGCGCGGCGATCTGGTGGCTCGGAGACTGGAGGTGCTGCCGGAGGGACCGGTACGCCGAAAGGACCAGGTGATTGCAGTGACTGGCGACTTCTCCGCGCCGGCCGGGGTGAGCGTGCCGGACTCGAAGCTCGCGCGCGAGGCGACTGAGCTCGTACGGGACAGCACGAGTGATTTGATCTACGACCACTCACGCCGTGTCTACTTCTTCGGCAGCCTCCAGGGACGCAACCGGGAACGCAGCTTCGACCCCGAACTCCTCTACATCGCGGCAATGTTCCACGACCTCGGCCTCGGCGAGCCGTTCCGCCGCAGCGGGCGGCGCTTCGAAGTGGACAGCGCCGACGCCGCCCGCCGATTCCTGCAGACGCACCAGGTGCCGCAGGACAGCATCCGCCGGGTGTGGACCGCCATCGCTCTGCACACCACCCCGGGCATCCCCGAGTTCATGGAACCGGAGGTGGCGCTGCTGACGGCGGGCGTTGAGTACGACGTCCTCGGCATCGGCTACCACGACGTGGATGAGGCGGACCGCGCCGCGGTCGTCACTCTGCATCCCCGCCCAAACTTCAAGGAGCGGATCCTGCAGTCCTTCACCGACGGCATCCGGCCCAAGCCGGAGACCACGTTCGGCAACGTCAAGGCCGACGTGCTCGCGCACTACGTGCCCGGCTTCGAGCGCGGGGACTTCGTACGCACGATCCTGGACTCCCCGTGGGCCGAGTAGCCACCCGCAAGCCGATGGACCAGGTGGTCGTAGTGGTCGCGTTCGACGGCGTGCAGCTGCTGGACGTCACCGGCCCCGTCGAAGTCTTCACCACGGCCAACGCCTTTGGTGCCCGCTACGACGTACGAATCGTCTCCCCGACCGGCACCGACGTGCGCACCTCGTCGGGCGTGCGGGTCGGCGTCGACGGTGCGTTGCTGAGTCTGCCCGCGCGGTTGGATACGCTCGTCGTCCCCGGTCGACGGGACTGGCGACAGGCTGTCACCGAACAGGGGCTGCTCGCCCTGGTCGCGGAACTCGCCTGCCGCGCACGCCGGATTACCTCAGTGTGTGCCGGAGCCTTCGTCCTGGCGCAGACGGGCACACTGAACGGGCGGCGCGCCGCCACACACTGGCAGCTCGCCGCAGAGCTCGCGTCCGCATATCCCCAAGTGAGCGTCGAGACGGACCCGATCTTCGTCAAGGACGGCAACGTCATCACCTCCGCTGGTGTCACTGCGGGCATCGACCTCGCCTTGTCCTTGGTCGAGGACGATCACGGTGCAGACGTCGCACGGGACACCGCACGTGAGTTGGTCGTCTTCATGGCCCGTCCCGGAGGGCAGTCCCAGTTCAGTGCCCGTCAGGCCCCGCGTGAGGCGAAGCACCCGGTGGTCCGGCGGGTGATGGACAGAGTCGGAGCTGACCCGGCTGCCCCGCACAGCCTGAAGTCCCTGGCCGGTGACGTTGGCGTCAGCGTCCGTCATCTCGGCAGACTCTTCCGCGGCGAGATCGGGATGACGCCCGGACAGTATCTGGAATCCATACGGCTGGAGGCCGCCCAAGCCCTCCTCGAAGCGGGCAATGACTCCGTCGAGACGGTTGCTCAGGAGTCTGGCCTCGGCTCCTCGGAAACCATGCGCCGCATCTTCCACTACACCCTGGGCATCACCCCGACCGCCTATCGGGCACGCTTTCGCACCACCGCAACCACCAACCGAACGTGAGCAGGGCACTGAGCGCTTGAGGTGGCAAACCCCGCCAACTCGAGCACTGCACCAACAAGCTGAAGCAATGGCGCGGCCTGGCCACCCGCTACGACAAGACCGCCACCATCTACCTCGCCGGACTCCGCCTCGCAGCCATCTTCATCCGGTCAGCGAGATGATCCGAAGGAAACGGCCTAGCCGAGGTATGCCTTCGTGGAACGCGCCTCGGTCAGCGCGATCGCTGCGGCCGAGACCAGGAAGGCCGTGATGAAGCCCGCCAGCTGGTTCTGCGCCCCGCCGGTGGCCAAGTCGGCTTGAGCCACGATGCTCCCGATGGCCACACCGGACAGGCCCGCCGGCACCACGAGCAACTGGCTCAGCCGAGGACCTGCCTCGGGGTCACCCGACAGCAGCTTGGCCCCGTTGCGCACCAGGGCCACGCCGAAAGGTATGACGAACGCGCTGAGGAAGACCAACCACCCCACCTCCCCGAATGAACTCAGTCCCCAGACCATTCCGGCCACTCCAGCACACCCCACCACCAGCCCGTACGCGATACCGAGTCCGCCGGCTGCCGTAGCGGTGCCGGGACGTCGCCGTGCAGCAGGACCGGAAGGGCCGTCGCGGCGGGGGGTGGCGGGTGGGTGTGACATGAGCGAACCTTTCTGCAATGACGGGTATCTGATGCTCATCACGCTCTCCGCGCGGCCTCCCGGAAGCGGAGACGTCGGCCGCGCTCTCTCGCAACGGCACCCGGCGGCAGCCGCCGAAGTCCACGGCGGCCTTCGAAACGCTCGCGGCCGACGACGGGGACAGAGACTTTGGGGCTGACGCCCGGGCACTGTCAGGTCCGCCGCCTCGCAACGTCCGGTGCAAGTCGGCGTGCTACAGCTCCTTTGCCGGTTCGCACAGGCGGTCAATGGCGCCACGCCGCCACCAGGGTGAGCAGGACGAGGGCGCCGGCCGCCAGTAGCAGGCATCCATTGCGCCTGCCCGGGGCGCGCCTTCGGGTCTCGATGTGGCCGGCCGGGGAAGTGCCCGGGTGCTTGCGGGCGTAGTGCTCGATCTGACGGCGCAGCCCCTCGGGCCTGGCGGCCCAGGGCGTCTTGTAGTTGCACTCTCCGCACCAGAAGCGGTTGGCCACGTCGGCTCCTTACCTTCCGCCAGCAGGGGGCGGCACCGACTCCGACAGTGACCCCGGCCGTGGTGTCCGTACAGGTCAGGCACCCGGCCATCCGTGACCGGCGGCCACGGGTAGGCTCGCCGCCGTTCGTACTGGTGGATCAGGGGAGATGCTGGATGGCAGAGGAGCTCGGCACGCTGTTACGCAAGCTGCGCGATGAAGCGAACCTGACGCAGGAGGAGGTGGCCGAACGGTCCGGGGTCAGCGTGCGCACCATTCGCCGCCTGGAGAGCGGCGGATCCACGAACCACCGGATGGGAACGGTGAATCTGCTGGCGGACGCGCTCGGCCTGGAAGAAGGAAACCGCCTGCGCCTGGCGGCTTCTCTCACCGGCTCCTCCACGGCAAGCCACGACGCCGGTGCCCACGACGCCGGTGCCCACGACGCAGGTGCCCACGGCCCCGGACTTCCGGCACCCGCGCCCGTCCCACCCGCGTGGCCGCCCGTCCATGACGCGCTCGCCGACGCCGCGCAAGAATTGGCGACGGAGGTCCGGCGCCGCTGGCGCCGCGAGGAGGCGCAACGCCGCGTCCACGACCCGTTCCCCCTGCCCGTCCGGTGGGAGCCGGCGCCCGCCGTTCTGACAGACCTGGCGGAGAACATCCAGCGCCTCGGGCCGGGTGAGACTGCGCGAGAGGTGGATCTGGACGGCGACCTGCGGAGCATGGCCGAGGTCTACCTCCGGATCCCTTCCGGCCGACTGGTGATCCTCGGCCGGGCCGGCTCGGGCAAGTCCATCCTCACGATCAGGCTCGTCCTGGACCTCCTGGAAACCCCGGCCCCGCACCGCCGTGTGCCGGTCCTCTTCAGCATCGGCTCCTGGGACCCGTCGACGACCGCACTGCGGGACTGGCTGATCGGCCGACTGCTGCGCGACCACCCGCACCTGGACCGCCGCAGCTCCGGCGGGGCGACTCTGGCCGCCGCGCTGGTCGACGCCGACCTCATCCTGCCGGTCCTGGACGGATTCGACGAGATAGCCGAAGGCTTGCGGCGCGAGGCCCTGGACGCGCTCAACGCGACGTCCTCACCCCTCGTCCTCACCAGTCGGCGCGACGAGTACGCCGAAGCGGTCCGGGCGGCGCACGCGCCGCTCGTCTGGGCGGGGGGCATCGAGCTCACCGACCTCACCCTGGAGGACCTCGCCGATTACCTGCCCCGCACCTCCCGCGCCGTCCCGTCCGACGCGAGCGCCGCCAACCGCACTGATGTGCCCCGCTCGACATGGGACGCGGTCCTCACGGAACTGCGCACGCGCCAGAGCCCGGCACACACGAACCTCGCCGCGGTGCTGACCACCCCACTCATGGTCATCCTCGCCCGCACGCTGTACAGCGAGGCGCCCGACCGGGACCCCGCCGAACTCCTGGACGCCACCCGGTTCCCGTCCGTAAAGAGCCTGGACGAACACCTGCTGGCGGGTTTCGTGCCTGCGGTCTACCGACGCCGCGCCCCGGAACGGGACGCTGCCGGTCGACAGCCCAGGGCGCCGTACGCGGACCCGGCTCGGGCCGAACGCTGGCTCGGCTACCTCGCCCACCACCTGGTCCGCCTCGACCGCGAGCGCCAAGACCTCGCGTGGTGGCAACTCGGCGATTCGCTGTCCCGTTCGACGCGCACGATGGTCTTCGTCCTGGCCACCGCCGTGAACATCACCCTGGCCCAATGGCTGGGCGGACTACTGCTCACCCCGCTCTCCATCGGCGAACTCCTTCTGCAAGGAAGTCTCATGGGACCCGCCGCAGGCCTCGCCTTCGGAGTCGTCTACGCGATGGCGGACAGGTCCGGCGGCGGAGCGGCGTTCGAACCGGCCCGCATCCGGCTGACATTGCGCGCCGCGCACGGGAGCTTGGGCCGCCGGCCCCTGCGCACCTTCACCGCTCGGTTCGCACAGGGTCTGATCGGCGGAACCTTCATGGGCATCGGATGCGCCTGCGCTCTCACCCTCGGACGCGCGCTGGCCGCGGGGACATCCGTCACCGACCCGCGCACAGTCGAAGGCACCCTGATCAACATGCTGGTCCTCGGGCTGACCTTCGGCTCGGCCGCCGGTCTCGTCTTCGGGCTCATGGCGGCACTCGAAGTACCCGTGGACGTCACCGCGGCGGCCACGCCGCTCAGTTTGCTGTCCTCGAACCGGACGACGGCAGGCCGGCAGTTCCTCATCCTGGCTCCGGCGTTCACCCTGGCCATCGCCTTCGGCGGGTACCTGATCGTCCATCTGCTTCAGGGCACCGTGGGACCACTCAACTGGGGAGTCCAGGACAGCCTGTTCATCGGCGCGGTCGGTGGCCTGGGCGGCGCGGCCTCCTATGTACTCGCCTTCACGGCTTGGGGGCATTGGATCGTGCTGGCACGTGTCTGGCTGCCCCTGGTCGGCCGACTCCCCTGGGACCCCGCCGCGTTCCTGGACGATGCCTACCACCGGGGGGCGCTGCGCCAGACCGGAGCCGTGTACCAGTTCCGCCACGTCCGGCTGCAGCACCACCTCGGACGCACGTTCCGCCGCCGGCACCGGGACTTCGCACCGGCCACGTTCCCACCCCCTTCGACCAGCACTTCGTGACGACGGGAACGTGGATGCGGGAGCCTCGGGACCGGCACGGACCGGGGCTTCCCGGACGCCGGTCACCAATGGCCGGTGGCTTGGCCTGTTGACCGGGCGGTTCGGGAGAGCAACATCGGGATGTCCGGCTCGCGGCGGCTCACCGCGCCGCGAGCCTCCTCGACGAAGGGTCTTCCCATGACATCCCGGCGCCTCACCCCACTGAGCGCGGCCCTCGTGCTCACCGCCCTGACAGGCATCGGCGCCGCTCACGCCGCAGCACCGAGCACCACGCCGGCGGTCACCGTCTCCAGCCCCTCGGTTCCCGCCGAAGTCCCCGCCTTCAACAACGGCTACGGTCTGACGCTGGTCCCCGAGGACACGCAGGTGAACAGCCCCACTGACTTCACCCTCACCGTCACCACCCCGCAGCTCTCCGGGAAGCACAGGATCCGCATCCTGCTGCCCACCGCATACGAGGCCGACCCCGGCCGCCAGTGGCCGGTCACGTACTTCCTGCACGGCGGCGGCGGCAACGTGAACGATGTCGCCGCCGCGCCGGCGCTGCACTCGGAGTCGATGATCACCGTGGTGCCGGACGGGGGAATGAAGGGCTGGTACGCGGACTGGCTGATGCAGAACACCGCCGAGGGGAAGGCGAACTGGGAGACCTTCCACCTCACCCAGGTCGTCCCGTTCATCGACGCCAATCTCCGTACGCGCGCCGACCGCGCCCACCGCGCCGTCGTCGGACTGTCCATGGGCGGCTACGGCTCCCTGCACTACGCCCAGGCCCGACCCGACCTGTTCGGCCACACGGCCGCCCTGTCGGGGGGCATCGACTTCGGCATGTGGGAGGTCCGCGGGGCCGTCCTGGCAACCGAGCTCAACCTCGCGGGCGCTTGGTGCGCGGCGAGCACCTCGTCCGGCTCCGGATCCAACTCTGGCGACTGCCCCGGCCACGGACCCTATGTGGACAGCGACGCGATCTTCGGCTCCCCGTACCCGGTCTTCGACGCCGACCGCGTCTGGAAGGCGGTCGATCCGGCCGCGCCGGTCAACCTCGCCAAACTCTCCAACACCGGCATCACGCTCTACACCGGCAACAACGACCTCATCGACGTCAACACCGCTGCGGCCTCCAACACCGTCAAGGCCCGCCTGGACCAGCTGGGTATTCCCAGCCGCCTCGTCAACTACGGCAACGGCGCGTCCCTGGCCCCGAGCTGCAACGGCGGCCACAACTACGGCTGCTGGGCCCCAGCCTTCGCCGACTACGTCCCGCGCCTCGAAGCCGCCTTCGCCGCGGCGGGCTGACCGTCCGGGTCGAAGATCACCGTACTGGCGAGCGGAGGGGGACACCTTGATCAGCATGACGCACGCCGAAGGGTCCTGGGACAGCTTTCACACCATTTCGACGAACGCAGCAGCTCCGGAAGTCGCAGGTCGACTGTGGGCGAGTGAGGACAGGGGACAGCACGTATGAGCCACGACCAGCCCGGACCGTACGGTCAGCAATCGCCGCAGCCCCAGCCCGGACCGTACGGCCAGCCCGGCCCCTCCGGGCAGCAGTACGGCGGGCAGAGCTGGAGCCTGCCCCAGCAACCCGACCCCTACGGCCGGCAGCCCCCGTACGACGGCGCCCCGGGTGGGTTCGGGCCCCCGCCGCCGACTCCAGAGAAGAAGACGGGCCTGATCATCATCGGAATGGTCGTCGCCCTGGCCGTGATCGCGGGCGGCGCCTACTTCGCGCTCGGCGGCCAGGGCGAGGGCGAGGGCGACGGTCACGGTCCCGGTGCGGGCGTGGGCACCAGTGGAATCTCGGGCAGTACCAAGGGCTACAAGCTCATCGCCCCGGAGTCGGTGGACGCCTACGAGAAGTCGAGTCCGGGCAGCGCCCCCGGCGAGCTGAATGCCGAGCAGAAGAAGGGGGCCCAGGTTCTCGGAGTGAACAACGCCCGAGCCATGTCCGGCATCTACAACGCACCCAGCACCGACCCCGAGGACCCGGCGACCGTGGGCGGCAGGCGGCTCATCTTCGATGGCCTCTACGGCGAAATCGCCGACCCCGCCATGGCGCTCGACCACTACTTCGCCAACGTCGACAAGAAGGGCCCAAAGGGCGACGGGAAGAGGCAGGGGGTCGAGATGCGGCTCGTCGGAAAGGCCAGAGTGGTGAAGCCCGCCGGCTTCGAAGGCGCGCTGATGAAATGCCAGGATGTGAAGGTCACCCGGGCCAAGGGCGACGGAAGCGCGAAGAGCGTTGACCGGGACTACCAGATCCCGGTCTGCGCCTGGTCCGATTACTCCACCGTCGCCGGGGCCAACGTGCTCCAGTTGGCGCAGCCAATGACCGGTGGCCAGGGCGCCTCGCAGGACGAGGTCGCCGCGCTGACCGCCAAGCTCTACAACACGGCCCGCCACAGGGTCTGACACGCCGTTGGTGGATGGGAGATGAGGGAGAGAAGTATGGGAGTGGAAGAGTTCTTCACGGAGCAGCCGTCCGCTGTCGCAGCCGAGCTCGCGACGAATCATGGTCTGGGTCAGTGGCGGCAGACGTTCGCTACGAAGCAGGGGTGGACGGCGCGCAGGTGGCGGGAGTGGCGTCTGTACATCTACGCGGGCGGGGTGGTCGTGACCGCGCCGACCGGTATACAGGTTGCCTATGACTGGAAGAGCATGCGGGTCGTGCAGTACCTCCGAACCATCAATGGCGGTCAGGCCGACGCCAAGTACGTGCTCATTGATCCCGCGGGAGCTGCTCTGGCCATAGGTATTGGCGGCTTTCCCCTGCTGCGGAAGGAAAGGGAGACGGCGGGTATCACCGAATTGACGCACGGCGCCCCGTTTCCTTATCCCCTCGACTGGGGGCCCCACATCCAGAATGCCGTGGCGCAGACACAACTGCCGGAAGTCCTTGCCCGCCTCGAACGCGGCGAGAGCGTGAACTTCGGACCGTACGAGGCCGGCCGGGCCGGGATCACCGGTCAGACCCGCCGCGGGCGGGCGGAGACGCCCTGGTCGGACATCACCGTGATCAAGGTCCGAGACGGCGCGGTGTTCTTCAACCCCGAGCGCGGAATCCGTGCAGACCCCCATCGCAAGGGCCCGGACTACGCGCAGCTGTGTCAGATCCCCAACGTCGAACTCTTCCTGCGACTCTGCCGCACCCTGAGCCCCGTCAAGGGCTAGTACTGCAAAGGTGCTTGCCGTGACGGTTGGGCAGGTCGGTCGTTGGTCAGGCCATGGGTGGAGAACGTGGGGATGCCCGATTGTGGGCTGGTGAACTGAAGGCTTTGCATGAGCGGTTCGTGCACCGTTCTTCCACGACAGCCTCGCCCTGAAACCCATGGTCATGGGCTACCAAACGATTCCCAATGGAGTTGTCAAGCCCGGCTGGTGACTTGCAGTGAGCGTTTCAGCCCAGCGAGAGGGAGCTTGATGGTGCGGCTGTCTCGAAGGTGCGGCCGTCGCGTATGAAGGCCCATAGGACGTTCAAGCGACGGCGCGCGAGAGCGATGACCGCCTGCTTGTGGCTCTTTCCTTCGGTTCGTTTGCGCTCGTAGAACGTCTTCGGGACGGGACAGCATCCGGCGGCGACCATAGCGGACATGTAGATGACGCGCATGAGGCGTCGGCAGTAGCGTCGTGGTCGGCGCATGTTGCCGCTGATGCGGCCGGAATCCTTGGGGACGGGGGCCAGGCCGGCGACACCGGCGAGACGGTCGGGTGTGCCGAGAATGCTCATGTCGCTACCGGTGTGCGCGATGAACTCCGCGCCCAGGACGGGGTCGACTCCGGGCATGCTCAGGATGACCTCGCGTGTGGGTGGTCGTAAAACCGGCCCTCGATCAGGGCATCGGTTTCGGCGATCTCCTCATCGATGGCCATCACCGCCTTCGCCAGTTTCGCCACCACCGCGGCGGCGACCTTCTCCCCGGCAACGGCGGTGTGCTGGGACTCTGCGGCCTCGAGCGCGGTGGCCGCGACGGCTTTGTTCGTCCGCCAGGATGTTCCGCTGATTCCCGCACGTACGGGACAGACGGGGTCCGGCGGTTTCGGAAGGCGGTGATGGACCGCTGATTCCCGCACGTACGGGATGGACGCCATCAATGCGCCCCACCGGTGAACCGTGCACGGCGCGCAGGTCGATGGTGCCGGCGCGGACGGCGTGACAGCGGCGTCGAGAAGCACATTGTCCTGGTTGACCTTCGGCTGGCCACGGGCCCATGGATCCGTCGATCAGATGTAGCTCCAGGCCGTGCAGCCGCAGTGTCCCGCATCGTGGAGACTGTCGGGCGGTGCAGATAGGATCGTAGGTATGGGAATTGACTGGGAAAACATACTCGGCACAAGCGGGAACGGCCTCAACGAGGCATACGACACGGCGGTCTCCGCGGTCATCTATGGCGAGCCCCCGGAGGACGACCATCAGCCACTCCTAGTCGGCGAAGAGACCGACGACACGGACGGCCTGCGCTGACCTGAGGGCGCACACAGAAACTGCCCGATGAGCCGGGCTTTTTGTTGGGCTTGGTCCGCTTTGATGGGTGCCCTGGTGCGTGGGTGGCGGCCGGGGCAAGCTAGGTTGCTCGGATGAGTCTCCTTGATGATGTGGCCGAGCGCGACGGCTGGCGGTGCTGGGTGTGCGACGAACCGGTCGATCCCGACGAGTCGGTGAACGACCCGCGGGGGCCCAGTGTCGACAGCCGGACCACGGACCGGAAGGCCAAGGTCGCCGAGCGGCTCGCGCACCGCGGGTGCAATACCCGCAAGGGCGCGGTCAAGGCGGTCATCGCTTGGCCGGAGCGCCTGTACGTGGTCGAACCCGCGCCGCTGATCGCCGTTGCCGACAGGCTGGAGCGAAAGGGGGGTCGTGAGATGGTGGGCCGTTGCCCGACCAGGAAGGACGCCCAGGAGGCGGCGGATTGGCTGGTGGACCGGTTCTCCCGACTGGTACCGGGCATGCCGGTGACCGCCGCCATCGAGCCGGGCGGCGGCCAGTTCCTCGTCACCCTGGCAGCCGGCCGCCGCTGACCGGGGACCACCCGCACACACTCGGTCGAGACGCCGCCCACCGGACCACCCGACGCTGCGAAGCCCGGCCGAACCGCTGCCGTGACGCTCGCCCTCAGCGGGTACCTCAGGTGCGACCGGGGACGTGAGAACCGTCGACCGGCCCCTTGGCAGAGGCCGGGCACCGTGTGCGGGCATTCCGGAGGATGACTCCTCTTCCCGGGGGGGGGGTAGCCGCAGGAGGAGGTCGGTGCCGAGAACCCGCGACGATCAACGGCGAGCGTTCCAGGGTCAGCCGCCAAGCGGTCGACACCACCCTTCCAGGAGGTGCCGCGTCCAACGGGGTATCCGCGAGCAACGTCCACTCACTTCGCGGTTCGGCGATGGACGCGCCGTCACGCCAGGCATGCAGGATCGCGGCAACCACCGTGAGGTCATCGGTGCTGCCGGGAGCGCCGCCGGTGATGGAAACCGGGTGGGGACGTTGTCGGGTGACCGGGCGTCCGGGCGCTGGGGGTTCAACGGTGATCGGCCGGGTAGGCGGTGGCGACCTGATGAACCGCCGGCGAAAGGTTACTGCTCATGTTGATGGCTCACCCGGCCGTACTTCCCGGACTCGTCGACCGCTACTGGGCGCTGGCCGTGCTCGATGCCGCGGAGGAGGGCTCGCCCGTGCGCCGGGAGATCGAGGCCGTCGAACGGGCCCTGTGCGTGGCCACCGGCACCGGGGACATCCACGCGGCTCTGATCGCCGCGCGTCATCAGCTGCCGGGGGCGGGCATCCTCGACGACTCCGTGCTCGCTCCTCACTGACCCGTTGGAGTCCCCGGCTCCCACGCCTGCCCTCATGAGAGCGGGCCGTTGTGGGATTCCCGGTCGGGTTCGGTGTTGGGAGGGGCCACTTCGTCGGCGGAGCGGGTGCCGGCCCCGGTCCGCCCTGCGGTAGACTGGATCTTGAGCTCGCTACCCTGAACAAGGGTTGTCGGGTCCGGCGTTGGTGGTCCAAGGAAAGACATCCCACTTCCCGTGGGGGAATGCAGGTGCAAGGCCTGCCCAGCGCTCGATCAAGGCCCCGGTCTCCTTCATGGAGACCGGGGCCTTCTTGCTGCTCGCCGAACTCCGGGGTGACTCCGTGCCCGTAGCCGTCGCGGCGGGGCCGCTCACGGGCCGCTCACGGGCCATTCGTCCGCGAGGGCCGCCCGCCGGCCGGAGCCGATCGCCGGGAGTGGTGTTCGCGGGCCCCCGCCGCTTACGCGACCTGGAGGTTGTAGATCACGGAGAGGGAGAACGATCCCGCAGAGCCCTCGATGGTCAGGGAGGCCGTCCCCGCGGGGACCGGCCCCAGCCGGCCACAGTCCGCAGCCGTGAGTGGCTAGCGAACCCGCCTGCCCGGTCACGGGGTTGCCCTCGACCCCGGTGATCCGGATGGGGGTGGGCTCGATCCGTTCCACGGCGACCTCGGCCGTGCCGAGCCTGACGGTGCCCTTCGCCTCGGCCAGCCGAGCCGAGCACTCGGCCTTCGTCCCGGTGAAGTTGAGCAACGGGAAGACCACCGGGCGTTCCGCCGGGATCGAGCAGCGCCGCTCGGCCCTGCCGCCGAAGGTGCCCGCGAGGAACCAGGCGTCGGTGGGCTGGTTCTGTGCGCAGAAGCTGCCGTCGGGGTCGGTCACCGGATTGGAGTCCTCCGGGCTGGAGGCCGCCCAGCTCCACCACCGGCTCTGGAGCTCGCCGGTGCTGAGCTCGGCGATGCCGGGTTGCGGCTGACGTGCGACTTCCACGGCGTCGGGCGCTGTGCAGGCACCGACCAGCAGGGCTGTTGCCCCGAGTAGAGCGAACGATCTTCCTATGCGCATCCCGGGAGAATACGTGCCGTCTCCCGGAGTGCGGCACGCAGGACAGTGCTTCCGGCACCTCCGCCGTCAGCCCGCCGGCCGCTGCCCTTCTCGCCGCCGTCGCTCGCGCCCTCCTGCCCTGGCACGCCGCCCCGAACCCGTCGCCCGCAGCAGCGGTGGCGCGGTGACCAACGAGCAAGGCCTCACCTTCCCCGAGGTCCGGCTCTGTCTGCCGGACGCATGAGCACCACACCGTGGTACCGCTGTCGCCGAGGCACTACTGGGGGCGGCCCGAGTGGAGGGCCGCCAGGCCGCGGGCGTGGTCGAACGCTGCCACGGCATCCTGTGCGTCGGTCCAGGGTGCCGCTCCGCACCACCCGCCGATGAGCCGGAACTGCGTCAGAGCCTCCGCGTACCGGCCCGTCTTCACGAGCACGGCGGCGTACAGGTGTCGTATCGCGGGAAGCCGCCGGTCCTCCGGGTCGGCCTGCGCCAGGTCGGCCCGAATACGAGCGAGCATGGGCTTGGTGGCCCAGGTGCGGTAGGCCGCCTCGCCGTCCTGGAGGGCTGCCTCGTGCACGGCATGCAGGTAGATGCCCGACGTCAGGCTCCCGGCCGGAGCCGACGTCGCCGCCTGCTTGGCGAACTTGAACATCAGCTGGTGGGAGCCGTACCACTTCGCGCACCAGTACTGGAGGGCCTGCCAATGCGCGTCGTAGTGCTGCGGCGCACGGCTCGTGAGCTCGCTCCACAGCTGACGGAACTCGTCGTGGGAGAGGCCCAGGCCGCGCGCGGCGGCGATCATCGTGACCCACGGTGAGGGGTCGCCGGGTGCCAGCCTGGCCGCCTCGTGGGCGGCGTACATGGCGGTCGGCAGCAGCTCGCCGAACATGGCGACCTGCGCAGCGGAGGTCTGCTTGATGTCCTTCTCGCCGCGCGCCGCCCAGGCACGGAGCAGCAGGGCGTGGGCGTGTACGACGACGGCGTCGGCGTCCTGCGGCCGCTTGGCACGCCAGACGCGCAGCCAGCGCTCATCCTCCACGGCCACATCCGCGAACACCTCGACGAGCCGCCAGCGCTCCGCCCAGTCCTGGTGTTCAGCGGTGTCCGCGAGGAGTCCGGCCGCGGGTTCCCACTCGCCGTTGAGGGCGGCGTCGACGGCGAGGCGCAGCGCGGGCTCGTCCCGGGGCGGGCCGGAGCGCCGGCCGTCGAGCTGCTCGCGGGGGACGAGGCCGTAGGCGGAGGCGTCGAAGTGCCGAGCCCTACGGTTGCGGACGACGAGGCGGGTGGTGTGGACGAGCGCCCAGAGAAGGGTGGCCAGACCGACGGCAGAGATGATGTTGGTGAGCACAACGGGTCATCATCCCTGGTCAGGGTCACGGTAAGCGCACGCTGCGGCAAAGTACCGGACTCGTTTTCGGTCCTGGAGCCACCTGATCCTCTTCGACGTCCGCGGGCCATGGGGGGCAGCGCGCGGGGCTCGATAGGCCGTTGTCGCGTCCCGCCTCCGTACGGGGCCGGGTACCGGGGGCCGTACGGAGGCGGGACGGGTGGTGGTGCGTGGGGATCAGGTGCCCAGGGGGGCGCCGCGCCACTGCTGGTTGGTGTGCTGCGGGGCGCAGTCCCAGATGCCGAGGCGGGTGCCGTTGCCGGTGGCCCAGCCGAGGGCGTCCAGGCACTTGCCCGAGTGGACGCTGCGCAGCAGGCCGTCCGGCAGGAGTTCCCACTTCTGGTTCAGACCCTGGTGGCAGGTGTTGAGCCCGATGTGGGAACCGTTCTCCGTTTTGGCGTACTGGACGTCCATGCAGCGGCCGAGGGCGCGCACGGTGCCGTCGCTCTCCAGCCGCCAGGCCTGGGCATCGGTGCCGTTGCACTGGTACAGCTGGATGGGGGCGCCGTCCTTGAGGCTGCCGCCCTTGACGTCGACGCACTTGCCGGAGTGGACCCCGGTGATCTGGCCGGAGCCCGGGGGCGGCGGCACGCTGCAGTAGATCTCGACGAGCACCTGGTAGTAGCCGTTGCCGCCGATCGGGTTGGCGGCCGGACCGGCCGAGCGGGCGCAACGGGCGGTCTGGTAGCCCTCGTTCACCGGCACTCGCCCTCCGTCGTACCGCTGAAGCCGTGGCCGGCCGAGGGCATCGAGGACCTCGTCAGGGCGGCCGGTCTGGAGGTCGAGGAAGCGGTGGCGTTGGCGGTGCGCCTCGCGGGCGGGTACCCGTTGCCGGCCGCCCTTGCCGCCCGCGAGTTCCTCGCCGGCACCCCCGCCGATGCGCCCGGAGCCCCCGCCGATGCGCCCGGAGCCGTTGCCGACGCGGTGACCGAGGAGGTGCTCGGGCGCCTCGACCGCGAGCGGCCGCGATCCGGGGGCCGGGACCGGCACGCGCTGCGGCTACTGGCCACCGTGGGCGCCGGCGACGAGCGACTGCTCACCGCGGGGCCGGAGGTGTTCTCCGCGCTGGCGGCGTGGGGTCTGGTCCGGCGGGGGCCCCTCGGGCTGGCGGTGCGCGAACCGTACCGGTCGCTGTTCGAGCTGGCCTACGCCTGGCGCAGGCCGGCGTGTTGAGCGCATCTGCCGTGGCCTTGAAGGGCCTGCGGTGAGAACTGCCGAGTGCGCACCCCGGCCCAATCCCCGTGTTGGAAGATCGCGGCGGGGCAGGCGAGTGGCGCGGCGGCCCGGGGCCGGACACCGGTGGCGATCCTCCTGACAGGGAGGAGGGGCTGGCGGCTATTGCGACACGTAGGTGTCCACGCACGGGGACCGCTGGGCACTGTCCGGGCTGGCCGCCGTGGCCTGCTTCCAGTACGACACCTCGCCGTCCCTTCCGCGCTTCACCGGCTGCGTGTACGACGACCACGCCTCGGTGCCGGGGTTCGCCATCGTGTCCCCCGCCAGGATCACGCTCACGTACTGCCTGCCGGGCTCCAGCAGCACGTTCCGGGCCCCGTCACGAACCTTGTGAGCCCCGGGCCTGGCACCGTCCTCCAAGGCCTGCGTGAGGCGCAGCGCCGCCGGGTACGAGCCCTTCACCGCCTCGACTACCTTCACGTGCGAGACAAGGGTGGCACTGCCCCCATCCCCGGCCCTGAACTCCCCGGCCGCCAACGGCTCCACGATCGCGATGCCGTACGCGGCCGCCGCCAGCTTCGCATCGGTCGACGTGTCGAGGTCACACACCGCGTGTACCTCACCGTCGCCCTGCGCCGAGACCACGTACCAGCTTCCCGCGCCGATCGTCACGGCAGCGGCGAGCCCGCCGATCACCCATACCCTTGCGCGCATCAGCCCCACAACTTCCGGTAGTTGGCCTTGTCGACGTCCTGAGGATCAGCGAAGCCGGCTTCGATCGGATCGGTCCACATGACCGACTTCACGTAGCTGGCTCCACCGTTGCTCTTGTGACATAAGCCGAGGGCGTGCCCCAGCTCGTGCACGGCGATCCACCGCTGTGTCGTCCTGCTCCACTGGCCCATCCGGGCCGTGTTGAATCTGATGTGGTCCGTCGCGCCGATCGCCGCGTTTCGCGTCCAGTTCGCCGATGTGTTCCGGTTCTCGCTGTAGTCCGAGAAGTGAAGATCGTTCACGGTCGTCGCCGAGTCCGGCAGGACCTTGATCTTCGAGCGCGAGTACTGCCAGGCCTTGACGGCGTACTGGATCGCGTCGCCGTACTTCGAGGACGCCGTGTACCGAATCTCCCCGTCGTCGACGGACGAGTCCTCCCGAGTCTCCGTCGCCTCCGAGCCGGACTTCGCGATGCAGGGCGCCGGGTTCACGGCGGCCGCCGCTGGGGGTGGAGTCGCCAGGAGCAGGGCGGTCGCGGAGGTTAACGCCGCGATGAGACGCTTCATCCGATTCACGGTAGGGCACCGGTCGGAGTGAACGATCGTTTCGCCAGGTCGCCGAGGGCAGTTTGTCTTTCGGTGGGGGGAGATGTCGCACGTCACCGGCTCCCCGCGGTATCGGACACGGTATGGGCGCCACGGGTGATCGCCCGTGAGGAACAGCAGCCCAGGGGGGCGCCACCGGCGCACAACAGCACGGCGTGCGCTCTGCTGCTTTTCGCCATTCACCGTCGCGGCATGCCTGAGTCGGTCGCGAGCGTTCTCAGCAGGTGAGGGCGCCCGCGGGGTGAGGCACGCAGGATCTTGGGTCGGTTGGGCAGCGGAGTTCGCGCAGGTGCCCGCAATCATGTCTGCCCAGGTCGGCGGCCAAGACGTCCAGGGCGATGGGGCCGCTGGACGGTGTGCCGGGTCTGGCTGGATGGTGTCCCGGCTCGACCCGATTTCGTGATGATCCATCAGCTTCTGTCAGTGCGCGCTGCTACACCATGTGAGGGACGGGCTGTGTTTGCGGCTCGCCGAGGGGAGGGGACGCCATGTCTAAGGTGCCGGACGGGTTCCACCGGGTACGCGGACACATCCGCCGTAATCCGAGGCCGGGAAGCGCGAAACGGATGAGCGGCTGGATGATCGCCGGCCTTGCGGCCGGCGTGTGGTTATGGGGGCAGGTGGTCGGGTTCGGAGAGGCGACCAGCCATACGACGCCGCCCGCGCAGCCGCAGCCGGCCATCTCCGCTCCGGCCGACCGCTGATGGGACGCAAGCGGCTGCGCCTTCGTCGCCCGCGCGGTCCGGCCGAGGCCCTCTCGGCCGCTGTCGTGGCACTGGCCGTCCTGGTTCTGGCCGTGCGGACTGCCGCCGCGACGGTCGGGGCACTCAAAGAGACTTGGCCGTTCCTTTTGGCTCTCGTCCTGCTGGCGGGAACCGCCGGCGCATGGAGGGTCGCACGTGCCGCGGCCGGTCGACGGCGGGACGCTGAGCGGCTGGCTGCGCTGCGGATCACTCTGGCGGAGTTCGATGCCATGGACGACCGCCAGTTCGAGTACGCGCTGCGGGATCTGTTGGTGCGTGACAGCTGGCCGGCGCGCCGGGTAGGTGGTGGCGGTGATCAGTCCGCTGACGTGATCGGTGACCACATCCACCGCGGCCGTATCGTCCTGCAGGCCAAGCACACACGCGTGGGCGCCAAGGTGACGTCGTCGGTGATGTACGCCGTGAAGGGGACGGCCGGCCCGGCGCATCGAGCCGACTACGCCGTCGTCGTCACCAACGGCACCTTCACCCGTGACGCCATGGCCTGGGGTGACCAGCACGGCGTCCACTGGGTCGACCGGGACGACCTCCGGCGTTGGGCGGAGACCGGCACCGCGCTGCACGAGCTCCTCGGACTGTCCGCACGCGCCCGCCGCGGCCGTTTCAGGCGGGCTGCCTGACCGACGCACCTGCCATCGCCAACGCATCCGGAGGTGCGGTGTTCGACGAAGACGGCTCCCTCGACCCGCTGCTGAAGTTCCTGTTGTACGCCGTTCTCGCGCTGGCCACCGGCAAAATGCTGTGGGAGTGGCTCACGCAAGACGTCAGCCGGTGGATCACCGTGGACTTGTGGGGCCTGATCGCCGATCACCCCTGGTGGACCGGATTCATCACCGCCGGTGCACTGACTACGCTCATCCTCCTCGCCAAACTGCTGGCCTTCCTGTTCGGCGCCGGCACCTACGCCTACATCGGCCACGAGGACGAGGAGTACGTCTCCGCGGCGCCCGACGATGCGGTGGACCCTGATGTGCTGACCTTCAAGATGAAGCAGCTCGCCGCGATGAGCGCGACGGGCTTCGAGCAGGCGTGCGCCGACCTTCTGGCCCGTGACGGGTTTTGCGGCTCACGGCGGGTGGGAGGCGGTGGCGACCTCGGTGTGGACGTCAGCGCCCGCGACCACGACGACCGGCTCCTGATCTTGCAATGCAAGCAGCACAAGGCGCCGGTCGGCTCGGGCCACCTGCAGAAGTTCAACGGAACGGCCCGCCTCCACCATGGAGCCGATGTCCCAATCATGATCGGACTCAACGGCGTCACCCAGCCCGCGATCGACTTCGCCGCGCACCACGACCTCATCCTCATGGGCCGTCCAGAACTGAAGCAATGGGCTCACGGCCGGCACCTGTACGACGTTTTGGGCATCCCGAGCACGACCCAGTGACCCACAGGCCCCCGCACCGCTCCCCGGAGGGCCGCATCCCCCAAGCTCATCAGGAAGGAGCGGGGGTACGTCCCTGTCGGAGAGCGCCTGAGCCCCCCGTTCGCGCACGCGGTGCGGATCAGTGCCGTACGAACGCCAGATCTTGCGGCCGCATGTGCTCGCGCGGGCCCGCCGCCCGCAGGACCACGTCAAGCACCCGCGCCGGTTCGGCGGCGTAGGCGTGCGAGAACCACGCCATGTTGGCCTCCACCACGGCCCAGCGGTGGCCCGGGCGGTACGGGTCGAGCAGTTTCCCGATGTCCACGACGACGGCATTCGGCAGCGTGTGCCCGGCTGCGGCGGCCAGCCGGTCGGCGAACTCCGAGATCTCCGCCGCGGTGGCCCGGTCCGCACGGTCCGTACCGAGCGGGCGGGGATCGAGCCGGCCGAACACCGCGTACCGGCTCGCCGCAGCGATCCGGCCGTCCAGTAGGAACAGCCGGTACTCGGCCGCGAAGGTCACCACGTCGGACATCAGCACAGGGGTCGCCGGGTCCAGGGCGGAGGACAGCCGGGAGCCGTCGCTGTAGACATCGGCCGGGAACGACTTGTCACGCGGCGGCTTGACGAACGTCGGCTGGTCGAGCGCCCATGCGTCCGCGATGGTCCCCGCCCGGACCCGGCGGCCGGTGAACTCCTCCGGCAGCTCGGCGAGCCAGCCGTCCGCCGGCTCGAGCAACGCGAAGCCGAGCTGACCTGCCAGCCGCGCGCCCGCGACCGGCCCGCCGTACCAGTGCGCGGGGCCTGCCAGGCCGGACTCCTCCGCGGCCCTGACCGGCATCCCTCGGCCCGCCGCCTCGACAGCCAGCAGTTCCATCGTCGACGTCCGCCGCCCAGGCATGACCAGCACCGCAAATCCCTCCCGCGCTCCGCAAAACCGCCACGCTAGTCCCACCACGCCCACCACCGCAGCCGAGATTCCTCCGCCGCAGACCCCGGGCGGGCCAGGGAGCAGCAGGGCGTAGTTCCAGATCAAGTGGCAAAAGCCCGGCCTCGACCAAGACCACTTGGCAAACGGTCAAGACCGCCTGTCAGAGGACAACCACCCGCGAGAGCAGCATGAGTCTGGCGATCGGTGAGATTCAGGTCCTCAACGAGCCCTGACCTGCGGTAATGAAACCCACCGGTTCTGTAGTGGTGACTAGGAAACCGGTGAGTTCGCCGGTCGACTCACCGATGCGCCGACGGGTCCGGGCAAGCCTCGCCGGCGGCGCGCCGTTCGGGGGTTGCACCGGAGGGGGCTCCACAGTTCCTTGGAGAGGTGCTCTAGGCGGGGGACCGGAAGGGTGACCGGAGGTGGGTCCCCCAAAGTCGATGATCTTCCATAACCGCAGGTCAGGGGTCGTGGGCAAGCCTCCTTCGCGAATCGACACCTAATGGGGCCTGAAGCCGACGGATCGCTACCCGTTACCCGGTCCTGCGAGACCTCGAAAAAGAGCGCGGCCGCCGGCTTCACCTCGACGGTGATCAGCTGACGTCCGGTGAGCCAACATCCAGGGGCCTTGAGTCCCAAGCGGCGCTGGCCCCGGGCATCGGCCAACCGCCGTCGGGGAACGCGACCGTGAGGGCGCCAGGCGCTGGGGTCACTCCTGAACGACACCAACGCATCTGTGGGGGCGCCGGTCGAGCCGACGGGGCCGACGCAGGGGCGGCAGCGGGTCGGACCGAGCCTCAGCAGGTCCTGCAACAAGGAGCGCGCACCCATTCGGAGGGCGCTCACTTCTCGGAGCCGGTCTGCGGGTGCCTCGTCGTTCACGTTCACCTGTATCGAGTGAGGCCGGCCGTCACTGGGTACGGCGGTGGCAGGCCGGGAGTGGCGTCCATGGTCTGAGGTGTCGGGAGGGCGTCTCAACCGACGTTAGGGATGAGCGGCCGTGGTCGGCGTCACCCTGCAGAGCTGCTCTGCTGCGTAGCGCTGAAGTATGACGAGAACCGGGCCGCCCCCGCGCGTGCGCCCGGGGCGGCCCTCGGTCCCCCCGCGCGGACGCCGCCGGTGGGTACGGCGGCTGGTCTCACGGGTCGGGCGTTGCCGTGGGACCGGCGGTGGGGGGCAGGGCGCCAGGGTTGAGATGGGCGACCAGACGGTGGAGGAGGTGATGCACCGAGGCCCGTTCCTGGGGCTCCAAAACCGCCAGTGCCTCCTCATTGACCCGGCGGACCACATCTCGTGCCCGCCCCAGGAGGCGGGAGCCGTCGGGAGTGCTGTGCAGGCACAGGATGCGGCGGTTGGTGGGGTGGGGCGAGCGGGTGAGCAGCCCGCGGTCGGTGAGGCTGGCCACGGCAGAGCCCATGGACTGGGCGGTGACGCCGGCGTGACGGGCGGCGTCGGCGCTGGAGATCCCCGGCTGGCGATCGGCCCGCTGGAGGGCGTTGTACTGCGCGAGGTTCAGGTCGAGAGTGCGCAGTTCTCTCTCCAGGCGGCTGGCCATGGCTTGGGCGAAGTGCCAGGCCAGATAGCCGGTGTGGACGGGCTGCTCGCTCACATGGACCCCACTTGTAAGGCAACTTATGTTTTACTGCTTCGGTTATCAGGCACCTTACAACTCGTGGACGGTTCCCTTCATGCCACCCCCCACCTCCCTCCACCTCGCTGACGCCCTACCGGCCAACCCCAGGGACATACCCGACCCCGCCCCCGAACCGCATCCTCGCTCCGGCCTGAAGGGCGTCCTGCTGCCCGTCGCCGTGGTGCTCGCCATCGGGACGATCTTCGTGAGCGTCTACCTCGCCGCCTTCCACGCTCCCCGCCCGCACGACCTCCCCATCGCGGCCGTCGGCACCGCCACCGAGGCGCACCGCCTGGAAGCCGCCCTGGAGCGGGCCCTGCCCGGCGGCTTCGAGGTCCGGCCCTACGGCGACGAAGCTGCGGCCCGCGAGGCGGTCGAGCACCGCGAGGTCTACGCCGCCCACCTCCCCGACCACGGCCAGGGCAGCGGCAAGCTGCTCTACGCCGGCGCCAACGGCCCCTCCGTGACCGGCACCCTGACCGCCGCCTTCACCCAAGCCGCAGCGCAGGACGGCCCGCCCCCGGCCGGCGAGGACATCCTGCCGGTGTCCGCCGGCGACACCCGCGGCCTGTCGGTCTTCTACGCGGCCTTCGGCCTGGTCCTGGCCGGCTACCTCTTCGGCATGATGACCTACCAGGCCGCGCCCGTTCTGCGCTTTCGCCAGCGCATCGCCAGCCTGACCCTCTTCGGCGCCCTCGGCGGCATCATCGTCGCCCTCCTCGCCGGCGACACCGGTTTCGGCGCCCTCCCCGGCTCCTTCGCCGGCACGGCCGCGGTCACCGCCCTGATGGCCATGGCAGCGGGAGGCGCGACCATGGCGATCGTGAAATGGACCGGATCCGCGGGCGCCGCCATCGCCTCGGTGATCCTGCTGATCTTCGGCAACGCCACCAGCGGCGGCGTCATGCCCCCCTTCTACCTGCCCGACTGGCTGCATCCGCTGTCCGGCGTGCTGCCCGTCGGCGCGGGGGTGCGCGCTCTCCAGGGGATGTCCTACTTCCACGATGATGGCCTATGGTCCGGCCTCGCCGTGCTGGCCGCGTGGATCATCGCCTGCGTGGCCCTGCTCTACCTGCGCGATACCCGCAGCAGCGCTCCCAAGCCCCGGCTGCGCACCGCCTGAGGGGTGCCCGCCGCCTGACCTCGCCGGCCCCGCGATCTGCCGAAGTTCGCGGGGCTTGCTGGGTCGGCCTCGAAGTGTTCCGGGATGCGCGCCGCCAAGGATCCTCCCATCCTTCATGCCGATCGGTGGGGCGCGCCGGGCGTGCGTCACCCACTTCGGCCTCACCGTGCGCAGCGCATGGCCGGATTCCGCGGGCGGAGGCCGCAGGCCGCGCGTGATGAGGCGGATGCCACCGGAAGTACCTGCAGTTTCTCTGTCCGGCTAGCGTTGAACTGCTGCTCTGTTGTGGCAGGTAGGCGGAAGGGCGCGGCGTCTGGGTGAATTCTGCTCACGCTGTGCACGCAGACCGGTTTGCGCCACGTGACACTCGCCAGCAGGGTTCGGTACCGCAGGGTGCGTTCGCCCGGGCCCGGCCGTGGTTTGTCCACGGCTGGTAGATGGTCCCGAGCCGGAGGTGGACCGCCCGCGGCGGCGAACGCAAACCCCACTGTCAGAAGACGTCGGCTGGGCGCGGAGCTGCGCCGGCTGTGCCTGGCCCGTGGCCTGACGAATACGCAGGTGGCCGAGCAACTGTTGATTTCGCAGCCCAAGATCAGTCACCTGGAGAACGACCGCCGCGCCATCAAGCCCCGTGATGTGCGGGACCTGTGCGGCCTATACGGCGTCACCGACCCGCAGGTCGTCGACTCGTTGATGCGGATGGCCACGGAATCGAACCGGCAGGGCTGGTGGGTCGCCTGCGGCGACATCCCGTATGCCGTCTACGTCGGCCTGGAGGCGGAAGCCTCCTCGATCCGCTCCTACGAGCCCCTGGTCATCCCCGGCCTGCTGCAAACCCCCGCCTACGCCCGAGCCGTCATCGAGGAAACGATCCCGCTGGCCACCCCTGAACAGATCGCCACGCGCCTTGAAGTACGGCTGCGCCGACAGCACCGCGCCCACCACCCGGCACGCCCTTTGCGCTTATGGATCGTGCTGGACGAATCGGCACTGCGCCGCATTGTCGGCAACCCCGAGATCACGCGCGAACAGCTTGAGCACCTGAACCACCTCGCCGCCAGCCGCACATCACCGTGCAGGTCCTCCCGCACGACGTGGGAGCCCACCCGGGCATCTCGGGACAGTTCTCCATCCTCCACTTCCCGGCGGAGGGGCCGGTGTAGAGCTGGAGCGGGCACCACTGCCGCAATTCGGCGTTGGCGTGCTCGACGCAGATCCGCTGCGAGGACTGCCGTCGGCGCATCTCCCGCCAGGCATACTGCTCGCCGAGCGGCGCGTCGCCCTTCGACTTCTTCGGAGGGGCGCTGATTTGGTCAGGGAACTCGTTGGCCAGCCCCCGGTACCCCTCGTCGACTTCGGCCGTCACCTTCGTGGAGCCGGGACTGCTCGGCGATACCCTCGGTGCGCATCGCGGTCTGGTCGTGCATGCGGCCTGGGCGGTCCGCGTCCGACCACAGCAGACGGCCCTGGTCGTCGCTGATGGTGGTGGTCTTGATGGTGTTCTGCTTCTTCTTGCCGGAGACGAAGGCCCGCCGTCCGGGCCTGCCTGCCTTCGGGCGGCGAACCTGGGTCTCGGCGCCGTCGATCCGCAACCGGACCCCCGCGGCCTCGGCGTAGGCGAACACGTCCGCCAGGGTCCGAAGTCGCACGCCGGAGGGGTCGGGCACTGCGAAGCCACGCATGGCCAGCAGCGGGCGGATCTCCCCGAAGGCGCGGGAGATCTTGGAGCGGGCGCTGCCGTACAGCTCGGCGAGCGCGGCGTGCGGGAGTCCGGTGCGTAGGTGGACCAGTGTGACGAGCGGGCGGTCGGTGAAGACCAGGTCGTGCTTCGGGCCGGCACCGGCCTCCCGCTGCCGCTCGGCACCGTCACGGCTGCCCGTCCATGATCAATGGGTGTGGCTCTTCAGCTGGAATTGTCCGGGCTGGGAACTTCCCTGCAGAAGGGCAAACGCAGCCGGCGAAGCATCGGCCCGAGCATCAGGGCCTCAGAAGTCCGCCCACCCACCAGTCGTGTGGCTTGCCATCGTTGGCGATGCTGCGATTGCGCAGTATCCCTTCGACGGTGAAGCCGAGCTTCTCGGCGACGGCACGCGAACGGGTGTTCCCGGCCATGGCCCACCACTCGATGCGGTGCACGTCGAGCGTGGCCCAGCCCCAGTCGCACAGGGCCCCAGCGGCCTCAACCGAGTACCCGCGTCCGCGCTGATCTTTGACCGCCCAGTAACCGAGCTCCCAGACGCCGCGGCTGATGAGGGTCAGGCAGTACGAGCCGACCAGGGCGCCGGTGTCCTTGCGGAACGCGCCGAGGGTGTAGTCCTTGTCCTCGGACCACTGGGCGGGCAGCTCCTCGCCGACGAGCTTCTCCGCGTCCGCACGACGGTACGGCACCGGCACCGGGGTGTAGAGCTGGATGTCTTCGTCCTGGCAGGCTTCGTACACCGCATCCACGTCGGCAGGTGTGAAGGCCCGCAGCAGCAGACGGTCGGTCTCGAGAGTCACTGGATCCATCGCGGCAGTATGACCACCATCAACGAGCGGCGACCAGCGAATATCCCGATCGAGCACCGCCACCACAACACCCGGGCTGGTCAACGTTCGTCGCAACACCCCAGATCAGCTGCCCCCGAGACGGAGCTACACCCACCATCAATCGCGGACCGAGCCGTAAGCCCCTGACGGCCCGGTCCCCTTCGTGCACCACCAGATGGGCGTCAGAATCACTCGGTGGACGAATCAGAGCGGCGGTGCGTGACTGAGTGCGAAGAAGCGGCAGGAGCGCCTGTTACAGAGCCCTGCACTCATTCGGCGCACAGCACACGGCCTGGCGCGAATGAACTGCTTATGTGGCCTAAACATCCTTGCTCCGACATTGGACGGGTGGCCCCCGCCCCCGCCTCGTCCGCGTCAACCGGATCTTGACGCTTGCATCCTGCAAGGGAGAGTTACGGACATGTCCGCATTGGGCAACGTGAGTTCTGAGTTGTGGCGGTTGATGGCGGCCGCGGGCCAGAGTGTGGCTCCTCGGCAAGGACGCCGGGAACCCCCGCCCGGTTTGCACGAGGCCGGGCGGGGCTACCTGTTGTAAGGAGTCATCTGCATGTCTGCTTCTCCCGCCACTCGCCGTCTCCTCGCCTCGGTCCTGGCCGCCGGCGGACTGATCGGCGCGGCCGCCATCCCGGCCGCCGCCCACGACGACGACCGGCGCGGCCACCGCGGCCAGCACTCCTCGATCGTCATCGGCGACATCCAGGACGACAGCCGCGGCCACGACAACCGCGCCCTCAACCGCGAATGGGTCGAGGTGAAGAACACCGGCCGCCACGCCGTCAACCTGCGCGGCTTCACCCTCTCCGACCGCGAGGGCAACCGCTACCGCTTCGACCACCTCCGTCTGGACGGCCGCTCCAGCGTCAAGGTCCACACCGGCCAGGGCCGCGACACCGACCGTGACGTTTACCAGGACCGCCGACACCAGATCTGGGACGAGCGCGACACCGCCACCCTCCGCGACGACCGCGGCAACGTCATCGACACCGAGACCTGGGGCCGCCGCGGCCACCACGGACACCACGACAACCACCGCGGCTGACCCAGGCCGGCAGCCACACCGTCGGCGACAGTGACCTGCCAGCCGGCACAGGAACGGCGTGCCGCGGCAACCCGCCGCGACGCGCCCCAGCCCCGATCGCCCCGGGCGCCTGACCTGCCGAACCTGTCAGCCTGCACTCCACGTCTGCGGCACGTGTGGGCGGCCAACTACAGGCGGCGCCCCGAGCTCATTGGAAGCAGCAGCGGCACATCCGTGCGCCCCCCGGGAGGTTCTTTGTGGAGTTCTGGCAGTATTCCCCGTCCGGAGTCACGGTCCCTCAGCTGGACCTCGACGCTTACCGCTTCCCGGGCGCAGACACCGTCGCGCCCACGGCCTGCGACGCCCCGCCGCACAGCCGCCCAGGTGACACGGACTGGCAACTGCCTCACCGTGGCGACGAGCATCCTCGCGCCCACTGGCCTGCGTCCGATCCCCGCCTCGCCTGGCGCCTGCCGCCCTTGGACCGGCGCCGCTTGGACCTCCAAGCGGCACTGACCACCGCCGGCATCCCACCACTCCCCGGCGACCTGGAAGCCATCCACACCCTGTCCGCACTCGACGACACCACCAACGCAGCCCTCGTACGGTGGATCACCACCAACCGCTGAACCTGCACTGCCCCCCACTACAAGTGGGCCCAGCCAAGGCGAAAACGGACACCGGTCGTCGACGGCGATCGTCAGACCGCGGTCAAGGGGTTTCCCTTCACGGTGGCTCCGGTCCGTGCGCAGATTTGCGTACGGACGGACGGACGGACGACCGCCGACCCTGCCCGCAGGCCGGAGGGTCCGAGGACACCGTGCGCCGCCGACCACATGCCCACTCCCGCCTACGAACGCACGCCGCCGACGACCACGAGCCCGTCGAAGACCTGGACCAGGTCTCGCAGGACCCCTCCTCGGGCCGCCCCATCGCCCCCATGGCTGCCGCGCCCGAGCGGACGGTTCGTGCAGGTCAGCCCCGGCGGCCGGCTGCTGCTGCAGACCTGGCGCAGCTCCCTGGCCAGGACCGATTCCCCGAACTGGTGACGGCTGCTGCCCAGTTGCCGGACGGCTTTGTCCTCGATGGCGAGCTCGCCGTTGGGACACCGCAGTCGACCGGTTGTCCTTCGAAGCCCGTCAGCGCCGGGCCGCCGCCCGTGGCCGCACCGCCACCGCGCTCGCCGCGACGAGCCCGGCGTTCTTCATCGCCTTCGACGCCTTGCAGATCGACGGCATCGAGCTACTGGCCCTGCCCTGTGCCGAGCGCTGAGGAGAAGTTATGGCCGAAGTTGATGGATGGATCTTGGAACGCAGCTTGAGGCCGTTCCTGGAGTTGCTGTCGCACTACGTGGGCTATGACTTCGAGGCCACCGACTGGGAGACCGTGGCACGGGCGATTGTGAAGACCGACGAGGAGCAGGCCGGCGGTTGGTACGTGTACCCCTTGATCGGCGACACGCACGGGGTCGAGGTTCGGCTTGCCCGCTCGGTAGGCGGCGAGGAGGTCTCCGTGAGCGTGAACGGACCCATGACGACCGAACTGGAGGTCCGGGCAGACACACTGCTGTCCGCCTTCGCGACTTATTGACCACACTCAGGGCAAGGTCCACTTGACCCGCTGGCTGCATGCGGTGTCTGTCGACCGGCGCGGCGTTCACCGGCATCTCGTCTGGTAGGTGCGCCTGCGCCCGGACGCGGCCGTGGAGGATGCGCCCCGGTTCGGTGGTGACCCGGCCGCGACCGCAGGATGACCTGCTGCACGCGGCAAGGGATCTTTGGCCGAACAGCGGCATGGAATCCGCAGAGGAGCCCCGCAGCCAACCCCGTCATGGGACACCTGAGTTGTCGGTCGTGGCTGGTCCATGCCTGGTGGTAGGCGGAGTGCGGGCCCCCGCGCGGGGCGGGGGGCCGGTCATTTTGAAGGCGCGTTCTTGTTGTAGTTGAGTGCTTCCTGGATCCAGGAGCGGAAGGCTCTCTCGGGTGCGAGGGCAGAGGCATCAACAACTACCCATCCTCGACTCATCGGTTTGCCTCGCATCTCGGGCCAGTGGGCGCCTTGCCGTGCCAGCAGTTCTGTAGCTCGGTCCGGGTCGCAGCGGACCATCAACTGGCCGTGAGCATGGGCAGTGGCTGCCAGCTTCCCATTGATCATGAAGGAGAGGCCGCCGAACATTTTCACCTCCCGGGAGTCAGCACTGCCGGACAGCGCCTGCCGGATGCGGTCGGCCAGATTCGGGTCGTATGCCATGGTCGGACTGCTCCTACCGGTGTCTGGGGAGGGGGCATCGGGGTCACTGGGCGGAGCCGTTTCGTTCACCGTACAGACCCCTACCGCGGTCCGCTTTGCAGGCAGACTGGACCAGGCCGGCACTGTGACCGAGGCCGCGCAGCAACTGCCGGGCGACCTCGGCCGTCGGCCCGCTCCACATGCCGCGCAGTTGGACGAGCTGCTCCTCGGCACTGTCGATGAGGCTGCCGATCAATGCCCGCTGCTCGGGCGGCACCACAGTCCGCCACATCGTCCCCGCACCGGGCGCCCTCTTCTCCTTGCCCAGTACTCGCAGCTGTCCGGCCACGGATACAGGCTGATACTCCTGACGCACCCACCACGGATCGCTGTCGTATACGGGCGGGCCACCGACTCCGCGGCGGTGTGCCGCTCGCGGAGGTTGCCCGGATCGCGGGGACTGAGGCGCGTTGCGGCGGGAGGCCGGCGTCCTCTACTCAGCTGCGGTGTTCCGCCGCCGGTAGAAGCTGCTGCTCGAACGGTGCGTCGTACTTGAACACTCGGTTCGGTATCCGCCGTCTGCGTCGACTCGACGATCGTGCGGGCCCACCAGCACGCAGCTTGCCCGGCTCTTGGCCGTCACCTCGGCCCGCACCCTGTTCCTGGCTGCCGACGGCATCGAGGCCGCCCGCGCCCTCTGGCCGGGGCCGCGGCGCGCACGGTCGTGGGTTCTGCGGTCAGACGGGTGAGGTCCCGGCGGTGTCGGCGGGCAGGGCGAGGCGTGAGCTGAGGCGGAAACGCATCTCGCCTGCGGCGACGCGGACCTCTTCGGAGCGCACCTCCTCCTCGGGGGCGCCGAGCCGCATCGTGACCGCTCTGGCTTCGTCGCTGGTCAGCAGCCTCAGGCGGGTCTCGGTCACGGCGTCCAGGAGTACGCCGAGGAAATCTTCGTCGTCCATATCCACGCCGGGACAATGCCGTGCCGCGGCCACGGTTACCACTGCGGCCCCGCGCAGAACAGCCGTCGCATCAACGGCCGGCACCGAGGTGCGCGCCCGGTCGCACAGCTCGCGCTCGTCAGGCAACCACTGGTATCTGCCGCCGCTGGCCGATACCCGGTCTGGTCGTTGTAGTGACGCGTAGGGTCATGGGCGGTTGGGCACGGAGGTAGTCATGGACGCAGGCGAAGAGCGCGGCCGCGAGGGCCCGGATCTGCTCGACACCTATCTGGCAGGGTTACGGGACCGGATCGGTGCGAGAGGGTTCGAGGCAGTGGTCCGGGCTGCCGATGCCACGTGCGTCCTGCTGGCGGAGGGGCATTCCGCCCTCTTGGCGGGCCCCGACGGCCAGGACGGCAGGCAGGACGCGGGCTTCGATGCGGACCTGCAGCGCGAGTATCTTACTTTGCTGGCGGTCCTGATCACCGGTCGTACCGATCACCGGGTGGTCCGCCTGCCGGGCCTGGACGGCCTGCCCGGCTGGGCGGTCGTGGAGGCCGATGTCGCCGAGGATCCGGCTGCCCTGGATGCCCTGTGTCAGCAGATCGAGGCCCGGGCCCGGGCCGGCGCGCAGACCGCGATCGCACTGGAAAACCTCTGGGACGCATGAGACCACCGATCCGATAACCGGTTTCGAGGCACGCCGCCGCGGCGAAACCCGAACTGCTCAGGCGCCGAGAGAGCGGCCAACCTCCGTGTGTGTCGAAGCCCCGCCGCCGACGGCCCGGCACCTCCCTGTAGTGGTCTGTGTGTCAGTGCCCGTCCAGTGACGCCGAAGGGCGAAGTAGGCGGCGGAGCTGTCGGTGAGCAGCCGGTCCAGGTCCTGCATGCTCTCCGGGCCTGGGGGTTGCTGCCGTGTGCCGGGCCTCGCGGACAGGTCCCGGCGGTGGGTGTCCGGCCACCGCCGGGAGTCCGCGGGGTGGGGGGAGGGGAGACCCGCGACACGACGACAACGTGCGCGGCCCCGACATGGTCACGACCTTGGCCGGCCGGGGACAGCCCGACCGGTGACGTTCACCAGGACGTGGCCGGGTTCGGGGCGGGACGCTCTGCGGCTGCCGGTTGAGGAGGTCCGGGCAGTTCCTGTGTTTTGGATCATGGGTTGTTCGAGCCCGCCGCCGTTGGGGCGCGGGTACGTTGGCCGCGGGGGACGGGTGCCGTGCGGAGCCCGGTGGGCGAGACTGGGGAGATGCTGATGGAGCAGCAGGTGGACGTACTGCCTGATGAGGACGGCGTGCGCGTCATCGCGTGCACGGGCGAGTTCGATCAGGACATCCTCGGCCCCCTGAAGGCGGCCTGCACGGCGGCCACGGACGACCCCGGCGTACGACGGATCGTCCTGGACGTCACCCAGGTCGCTTTTGCCGACTCCTCGATGCTGAACCTGATGCTGCGCCTGCGGGCTACCGACCGCCTGGTCCTGGCCGGCCCCCTGCCCGCCCAGCTCGCCCGGCTCCTGGACGTCACCTCGGCCCGCACCCTGTTCCTGACGGCCGAGGGCATCGAGGCCGCCCGCGTCCTCTAGCCAGGGTCAAACGCCGGCCGAGGCCACGGCCATCGCCCATCGCGCGGCCAGGGGCGACGGGCGCGGGACCAGCCGCCGGGGCCCGCTTGTCAGTGCCCGTCCGTACCGTCGAAAGCTGAGGGCTGGACGTGCGACCGACCGTCCGGGCGGGAGGACCTGCTTGAGGGCCACCGGCCACCCCGGTTGCTGATGGTGAGTGAGGGGCCCGGATCACACCGCACGTTTCTTGGTTGCCGGGCCAGCAGGGGGCGGCCCAGTCGGGCCCGGGCCCCGGCGAGGTGGTGGGTAGCGGTGCGCTGGGCCGACCGAAGGTCGTCCGGGCCGAGGACGCGGCCGAGAATCTCACTGTCGCAGCGCACCCGGCGCCGCGCTCGGCGAGTCCGGCGGACAGACGATCACCCGCAGAGCGGGGATCGCCCCTCCACCCTGCCGCCGACCTGCCCCCCGTCCCTCGGTCAGCGCTATTCGTGTGGGGTGTGGTCTAACGCTCGGTAAGTCGGCCGGGCCGCAACCGGCCGGGCTCGCACGCCGTCAGCCCCTACCGGGCCCACTCGATGTCGAGGTTGGGCGAGTGCGGCGCGCTGCGCTTGGTCGGGAGGGGCCACACCGAGGGCTTGGCCGTCAGACGGCTCCGCTGAGCCGGCTGGGACCGCGCCGTCCCTCCCTGCCCTGAGACGGTGAATGTTGTCGGCCCGCAGCCCCGCACTGTCCAGGGTGATGTCGAACAGCACTTTCTCCCCCTGGCGCAGACGGTTATCGCTTCCATGGACCGCTGAGGCTTCTGCCTGAACGTCAGGCCCAGCGCCTTGCTGACTGATGAGACCGACCCCCCGGTCACAGTCGAACCACTTCACCACACCGCTCGGCAACACACATCACCCCTCCGCTTGGCTTGGAGTCGGAAGCCGACACTGTCCGCCCCATCTCGGCCAGTCGGGAGGGCGTGTGCAGGGGCGTGAAGCAGTGGGATCCAGCGCGGTTGCAGCCGGCAGGCGCCGTACTAGCCTGATCTTTAACGTCCGACGTCGAACGGTACGTCGTACTTGATCAGTCGGTTCGGTAACCGCCGTACACGGAAGCGGCCTTCGTCTGGATCATGTACTCAGACCAAGGAACACACATGTCCAGCACAAAGGCCGTGAGGATGAGTCTGCCGCATCGTGATGCCCGGCAGGAGTCGCTGGAGGAACTGTCAGGATTCCGGGGCGAGTTCCACTCCCGTCTCACCGCTCGTTCGGATGCGCTGCTCGAGCCGACCGACGCGGTTCTGTGCAGTGACGGGCCGGTGAGATCGATTGTTGAGCTGTCGCTGGTAGGTGAACACCGCCGTGGTCACGGAGGGCTCTACGCCGCTGTGGCCTCGGCACCGCCACCGCGGCGGCCGTCGCGATCTGGCTCCGAACATGAACTCCTACGCGACCCAGCAGTAAACGCTCTGGTTTTGACGCCGGGCGCTGCTGACGAGAGCAGCCAGATCACCTACGATCGCGTGGGCGATCTCCGTGTCGATGACCTCACCATCCTCCGCACGCAGTTGGGCCCACGAGGCAGCGACGTCACGCAGCCTGGAGTGCGTGGCGTCCGCGAGTGCAGTGGACAGGCGAGGCGAGATCGCGAGGACGACGCATCCGTCGTTGTCCTGGCCGGCGACGATGCGAGGCTCACCGGCTTCGACGAGTTCCTCGAAGCTGCTGCCGGCCAGAAGGCATTCCCACTCGATCACGGCCTCCTCGGGATCGAAGTTGCCTAGGGAGAGCGACTCGAATGCCCGTCCCGGCCCAGTCTGGAGGGCCAGATCCGCTGACGTGTCGTCCGGCGCCACGAAGAACTTCACGATGATGCTCACCCGGGCATCATGCCCGACAGCCCACGACGGTGATCGGCCGGACAAGTCCTAGTTGCGGAGGTACAGAGCCTGCGCGATCTGGCCGTCACCTCCAGTGACCCACTCGTGGTGGCCAAGGCGGTGGCTGTCTCACACAAGGGCATCCAGCAAGCGTTGCTGACCCCGCTGGCTGCGGGGGAGTAGCTTGCCGAAGTGGTTGCGCTGCGGGGCAGCACGTATGCCGAATTGCAGATGTTCTTCCGCATGGTCCCACGCGGCGATGGAGTGCGACTGACGGACACCGGTCTGCTCGCGTTCGTCGACATGATCAAGGGTGAGGTGAGCGGCACGGTCGAGCCGTACGTGCTGCAGAGGGAGCGGGTCGTCGGCCGACCCTTCGTCCTGGTTTGTGAGTCACAGGTAGTGTCCCCCGGTCATGGTGAGCAGCCGATGGTCGACAGGGAACAGGCGTTCTTCCGCAGCCTAGGCCTCGGCGGCCCGGGCGGCCAGGGCAACGGGGGTGGCGTTGTCGAGGGCGTCGGTGTGGCGGTTGCTGACCGGCCGGCTCGGATGGAGTCTGCAGCGGCCCGAGCGGCCCGAGCGGCCCGAGCGGCCCGAGCGGCCCGAGCGGCCCGAGCGGCCCGAGCGGCCCGAGCGGCGGGCGGTGGATGGGATGAGTCGGAGATCGCCCGCTGGATCGCGCACGAGTGGCCGCGGATCAAAAGGGGGCCGTGAACATACGTGCCTGGATCGTCTTCCTCGACGAATCAGGCGTCTCCCTGCTCCCTCAGATCCGCCGTACCTACTGGCCCCGAGGGCGGACTCCGCTACTGCGGCACCGCCTGAACTGGAAGCGTGCGTCGATCGCCGGGGTCTTGGGTTACCACTCCACCGACCCCGATCGCGGGGCCCGCCTGTGCTTCCACCTCAAGCCCGGCAGCTACGACACCGCCGCCCTCATCGAGGTCCTGGAGCACATGAAGGTGTTCTACCGCGGCGAGCAGGTGGTCCTGGTCCCGGACGGCCTGTCCGCCCATTGGAGCCGGGCGATGCGGGCGTGGGTTGCCGAGCAGGACTGGCTGACCCTGGAGCGATTACCCGCCTACGCTCCCGAGCTGCACCCGGTGGAGCTGTTGTGGTCCTCGCTCAAGAAGCGTGAACTGGCCAACCTCGCCGGAGACCACCTCGCCGACGTCGCCGACGCCACCGAGCAAGGCATCCACCGCATCAACACCAACCCGCGACTGCCATGGTCGTTCCTCGCCCATACCGGTTTGACCATCCACCCAACACACCCACCGAACTTACGGAAAGATCAGTAGTAGCACGGCGCGAGTCTCGGGCTTCATCCATCGATGAAGCCCCTGCTCCACGGTGCGCAGGCTCGTGTCGTCGGAGCCTTGGCCTGCTCGATCTTCTTGCGGGCCTTCTCTTCCAGGTAGTGCGTCAGGCGGAGTTCGTACTCGTCCTCGAAGTGGCCGACGTCGAGTCGGTCTTCGGGTGCGAGTGCGGCCAGTGCTGTCTTGCGTTCCTGTGGGGTGGGGTGCAGGGCGAGCATGGGGTGGATCTTGAAGCGGCCTCGGCCGATGACGAGGATGAGGCGGGCGGCGACGAGGTAGGGCATGGCGCGGCTGATGACGCCGCGGTTCAGGGCGGGTCGGTGGCGAGTTCGTCGTGGGTGGCTCGGACGTGGCCGCCAGGCTGCTGTTGGGCGAGCATGAACAGAGGCAGGGCGTACGCGGTGGGCGGAAGCCTGGGCACGAACGTGAGGCCCGCATAGGGGTTGTACAGCGTGCTCGGGTACGGCGGCGGGGGAGTGGCCGAGGTCGTCATTCCTTTGCCTTCCCCTTCGTGCCAGGCCGCGGTCCTTGGGGCAGCTGTGCATCGGCCTGAGCCATGGATTTGAACGCGGCGGGGGCGTCCGGGTCCTCCAGGATCTGCTTGAGCAGGTCCAACTGGTCGACGCGTTCGCCCTTCACCTTGCCGGCCGCCCTGTCCGTCCCCCGCTCCAAAGTCCTCATGCCTCCGCGCAGGGCCGCCGACGGCGCGAGCTGATACACACCGCGACGGACCCGACGAAGAGCGCCATCCTCGACGAGAACACACAAGGCCCAGGAGATGTGCGAACGGCTGTATCCGCCGAGCTCCTTACCGATCTCCTGCTGGGTCTTTTCGATCACGCCGCCGACTTCCTGAAGGCCGATGCAGGCGACGAGAACATTGAGGACAAAACGAAGACCGGGGTCCGCGTACCGCTGGGATGCCCAACGCATGAAGGCAAGGGAGTCCATGCTGTACGTCCTACCGATGAAGCCTGTCGCCGTCGCCAACGGGTAAACGTGCGCTCCGTGCCCGGGGGGAACCTCCAACTTGTGCCCCGCGATGATGCGTTCCGAAGGGGCGGGTGACGGGAGGGGGCGGCGCCGCTTGACCGGCCGCGGTGGGGGAATGGGAACTGCAAGGGTGTTGCCTGCACTCATCGATGGCCCCTCATCGTCCTGGTTCGCCTTGAGCAAAAAGTGGACGTTGCAGAGCTGCGACGAACACCGTGCCGGTACTACAACGGAAGTCGGAGAAACGTCAGCGCCGTACTGGCGCATATCCCGCGTTCAGGCAACGGCCCTCCAGTCACCGGTTCACTCACCACGTGAACTCCCACGACGCCACAATGCGGACACAGCTCACCAACCGATTTCCTCACCGGTGGCTGCGAGGGCCTTGTCGGTGGGGAGGACGACCAGGCAGGCATGGACCAAGCCCCGTCTGGGAGACGCCCATGGACGGCATCGGGACGATCCGGGAACTCGTCCGGACGGAGCACTGCGAGCGGGCGCCCCATGTGCTCGGCGCATACATCCACAGATGGCTGATCACTCCCGGCGAGACCACGCCGCTCCTCGACCTCATTGACGGAGCCGCCGCCCGGACGGTCCTGCCGGACGATGCCGACACTGCCCGTCGAGAGCTGCGCCTGGCAGCGATGCGCGCCGCGCCCCCTGTGGAGTGGGGCGGGAGGGACCTGCGTGACGAGCCCGTGGCTGTCCGATCCGGGTGCCGCCGAGCAGCCGTAGCGCTCGGCGTGCTGATTCAGGTGAAATGACGGGTGTTCCGCATCCGCTCGCCAGCCCTGCATCGTCCGGGAAGAACCGTGTATCAGCCCCGCCGCCCCGCACACTCCTTACGCGCGGAAGCCGCATTCCGCACCCGACTCGCCGCCACCGGCGCCCAACTTCTCGAACCCGCCTGGCTTGGCAACAGCATCCCGCACCGGGTCCGCTGCCCCGCGGGCCACCTGTGCACACCGCGCCCGTCCAACATCCAACAGGGCCAGGGCATGTGCCGAACCTGCGCACGCAAGGACCCCGCCGCTGCTGCGGACGCCTTTCTGGAACGCTTGGCAGCCGATGGTGCCGCTCTCCTCGAACCCCTCTGGCTCGGCGTACACGCTCCTCACCTCATTCGCTGCACCGCGGGACACGTCACCCGCCGCCGCCCATCTACCCTGCGTCGTAGCGGATGGGTCTGCCGGCTCTGTCCCCGGGTTGCTGCCGGCTCCGAGTCCTGACGGGGTGTTTTGTCGTAGTACTGCGACAAAACACCGTCACCCCAGGCTTCGCTGACACGCGGTTTGGTGGCAGGACTGCAACGAACGAGCATGGATACGTCGGGACCTACTGACCTATCGTCAAGAGATATGTCAGTGCAGGGCTGACGCATATCCACGCAAGCATTCGCTTGACCAGCAAAAATGCTGCGCACTCCCTCTAAGAAAGCAGGCGCCGGTGACCGGTGGCCTCGGGCCCGTTCCCACTGCGACCGGCTCAGCGCCGGCCACGAAAACAGTCCGCTCGCTGTGGCCGGCGTCCAGAGGGGCCACGTCGTGGCGCGCTCTGCCGACGTCCCTACCCAATGTCTTCGCGCAGAGCCCTTGCTGGTGCCAGTGGACCGGCCCCTCACCCACTTGAAGCCTGGCGCCACCCAGTACACCCCTTCCACCGGAACCGATCCGCTAAGCCTGATTCGACCTCAGCCACAGAAGGCGCGCCCCAGCGAAAGCAGACTTCGATTCCCGGACTTCACGAATTCGCTCAGCCCGATCCGGTCTCAGCCACGCTATGAATGTTCACGCTCGCGCGCCCCGACGGCGGGTGCGTTTGGTGGCCGAGTGGTAGGCCCACGCTGCTTGCCATGGAGCGCAGCGAGAGGGCGAGCAGGATCGCCTGCCGGGGGGGCGCACCCCCGGCCGGCTGCCGGGCCGGGACCCGGTGAACCTCAGGTGGCAACAGTCTTGCGAGAACAGGATCGGTCAGCCACCGCACTGCCAGTTGTGAGAATCAGGGCGGCCTTGCTCAGGTCATGCCGAATCCGAAGTCCGGTTCCTGCGGCGCGTCCTCGAGTGGTAGGCCCATGTCCCGGCGGACGCGCTTGCGGAGCTGGTCGCGGATCTGGCGGATCACTTCGGTGCGGCCCAGCGGGCCATAAAGTGGTAAGCCGTCCGCCAGAGAGGAAAGTCTCATGGCAGGGCCTGCCACTTGCAGCCGGTGGCCGCTCGCCGCCGACCTCCGCCCCTGGGAGAAGCCGACCAAGCCCGAGCGCCTCATCCCGGCCCGGGTTCACCTCCTCTGCCCCGCCCGTGTTCCCCAACCTCGTGGCGCCAGTCCCGGATGGCCGCCCGGAAGCAAGAACCGCCGTCCCGCACCCCGCTACGAGGTTGGCAAGACCGTCAAGCGTCCTGAGACCCTCAAGGCGATCGGCAGACCCGGTAGATCCTGGTGGATGCCGGCTCCGCGACGCTCAAGGCGTGAAGATCAAGCTCACCAGACGATGACACCGCCGCCCTCGGCTTTGGCTCGTACGGAAGCGGCAACGATGTTGTCGAAGCGTCGGGTGACGTACTCCGTGCCATAGCCGCTGACTTCACCAAGGTGATCGAGGTGCGGGCGTATGGCTTCGCACTCGGCCAGGAAGTCGTCGATCTCCCCTGGCTCGACCTGGAGGTTGCCGCCGTCGAGCTGGGGAAGAAAGCGAGCCCCCAGTGCCCGAACCGCTTCAGAGCCCCACAGCTTGCTGCGCGATTTCTCGAATCCGGCCATGGTTTTGCTGTAGTCGTCGTCGGGGTCTTCCAGAAGGATCCACTCGCCGTTGGCTTCGTATACGTAGGTATCCACATTGAGGCTCATGCGTTGATTCTCCGGAACAGGCCGAGCCGCGTCGATTGGATTGCAGCCTCCGCGACAGCGTCACGCCTCTCACTCAGGGCAGACACTTCGGGACTCCCTCACGCTCCGGGGAAACGGGCTGGCCGATGATCTGCTCCGCGCGGGCCGTGATCGCCTCGGAGATGTCGCCATGACGCGCGAGACGACCTGGAGGAGCTGGGTGAGCGCGACGAGTTCTCCGATCCGTCCTCAGTGTGTGTCCAGGACGTGCGGGAACGCCGAGCGGATGCGCGCGGCGGTCGCGGCGGCACGCAGGCTGCACGTGTGCAGGAGGCCGAAGTCGTACCCCACAGGAACCAGCCCCCATGATTCCTAGTTTCTTTCCGCAAAGTCCGTGTCCCTCGCAAGTCACGTCTCTTTGGGCGACGGGAGAAGCCTCAGCCCGTGTCGCGCTCACTCGGCGCGTGATGTCGCTTAGAAGGCGTGCCGGGAGCGTATCAGGTGATAAGAGTCACTGAGCTCTGGATGAGCGCCACCGGTATTGGCCAAGTACCTGCCGCAGCACGAGGCTTGGTGGCATCACTGTGTGTGGCACCACCAGTAGCGCTCAACGACGAGCTCCTCGAGTGCGTGGAGCCTCTCCGCGGCCATCCGCGAAGAGGTATCGGGGTGTTTGAGCGCGATGCAGAGGTCGGAGGCGAGGTAGGTCGCCTCGCGAACCTCGCATTCTGCTCGGAGGGTTTCCAGGGGGGTCATCGTCTCCTGGGAGATGACGTCGAGAACGGTCTGCGTGTGCGGACCGCTGAACCGGGCCAGGAAGAACCAGTCGTCGGCAGGCTCGCCGAAGCGGGCCCACTCGAAGTCCAGAAGGGCCGTCACGCGCCGATCATGGACGAGCCAGTTGTCCCAGTGGCAGTCCGCGTGAACCGGGACGACTGCTTGCGCTTGTTGCGGCGCGCGCTCTGCGATCGCTGCCAGGCCGTCGATGAGACGGCGAGGGATGGTCTTGTGCCGGTCCAGGGCAGCGAGGTTCTCCACCTCGGAGAAGAGCGCAGCCTGGCTCGTGAACCCGCCGTGGTCGAGTGGTTCTCTCAGCATCTGGTCGATGGGGGCTGCGGGTATCCAGCTGTGCAGTCGGTCGAGCCGCTGGACCGCGTCCTCCGCCAACGCGCGCGCGGTCACACCGTCTATGCCGGGCATGCCCATGCCGGGAGCCGTCCCTGGCACGCGGGTGTAGCAGGCGTAGCGGACGTCATAGGTCCCCAGCCGGTGGAGCCCACTGCCGAGCAGAGGGGCCGCGAGGCCGGCGGGCAGGTGGGGCGCGAGTGCGATCTCCCGGTTCAGCCGCGCGTGGCCATCGGCGTCGATGATCTTCACGACGACGTCCGAGCTGACGTAGACGTGGTGGGAGCTGCTCTCGGCGGTGGTCATGGGGCCGGGGTCGTGCCCCAGGGCCGCTGCCGCGATCTCGCGAGTGGCATCGTGGGCTTGCCGCAGGTCGGTCATGAATGCTCCAGCCGCAGATGGTGATCTTGCCGGTGGGGTCAACCGAGGCACGGTTGCCCCCACAAATGATCCTCGATGTGTAAAGACAAGAAGATCATGCGGTGGCCCCCGGTCGCAGCGTTTTGCCTGCTCAATAGCGGGATGCCGTCCGACGACGGCATCCCCACGCCCGCGCCCGCCACGGCTGGAGTTCCAGGAACGACACCACCCCAGAACACTGTTGACGCTCGGCGGGGACTGCTCCCGTGACGGAGTGCTGATCAGCTGCAGGATCCGCTCGTGCCCGTGGCCGGCCTCCGCTTGACCAGGGTGGCGATCTTCCCGCCAGCAGCTGACTCAGACCGTAGGCGTTCGATCTCGAGGTGCTGGGCGGCGATCCGGGACAGTGCCAGCTGCCTGAACTCCTTGAGCTCGGCAATCTCGGTGTTCTGTTTCGCAAGGCGGTCCTCGAGCGCGCTGTTCGCTGCCTTGAGCCGTTGGATCTGCGCGGCTCTGGGGTCGACGCTGGTCCCGGCGTCCTGGAGGAGATTCAGGCGTCGTTCGAACTCTTCAGCCAGGTGTTGGTAGGGGCCTGGGCGGGTGGTGCCGTCGCGGTTCTTCTTCGGGTGGAACGCGGTGCGGGTCACTCCGGCCTCGGCGGCCAAGGCGCTGAGGTCGCATTTGCCGCTGGGAGGGAGTTCGCCCCGGAGTAGTCGATCGCGGAGCGGATCGCTTCTTCTTTCTGGCTGCGGGTCTCTTCGCTGATGCGTCCCATGTCAGAGCGCCCTTCCGTTTGCGGCGTCGATCTCGGCCAGGACGCGCAGGTCGCGGTCCAGGTCGGCTTGCAGGCGGGCCTTCTCCGTCGGCTGGCCGCGGCTGATGTTGCCGATGAAGATCTTCTTGTTCTCGGCGCTGTCGGCCCAGACGGGACGGTGGCTCTGGTGGTGGGTGGCTTGTGGGCAGCGGACGGAGTCACACATGCCGGCAAGCGGTTTGTCCGCGCCAGGTGTCCCGGCGAGGATCAAGCACAGTGCCTTGGACGGGTCGGCGAACCAGCAGTAGTTGGCGTTCCCCAGATGGAGGGTCTTCGCACGTCTGGAAACCAGGTTGATGACTTCCTGGTCACCGGGTTTGACGCCTGGCGCGGCTGCTTCCATCTCCCGCAGCTTCTCGTCGACGGAGGCGAAGAACTCGATCAGGTCCCGAGCGCCGGTCCCCGTGGGCATGATCCCGTTTTGTAAGTCGCGGAAGGCCGCCAGGGTCAGGTCCTTGTTGCGGACCTGTTCCTCCGCGGCGACGTCGGCGAGGAACTCGGCTTGGGCGCCTCCAGGCCGGTCCGCGTAGCCCTCGGTGGTCACCACGGTCACGTGCTTGGGATGGATCTTCGCGGCCAGGAGTCCGCCTGGGCGATGGGCGAGTTCCATCGCCAGGGTGCGGCGGGTGACCTGGGGGTTTATCGGGTCGTCCGGGATCGGAGCAAGCCCTAGACGTTGGCCTTCGGGGCCGTTGACCCAGGCGCGCAGGCTCGTGGATCGTCTGCTGAAAGTGAATCGGCCGAACGCGTGCGGGGACGTGTCTCGGGGCTCGTGCAGCGCGACCGCTAGTTGGACGGCGCTGTGAGCCTGGAGGACGGTGACCCACTCGTCCCAGACGCCGTCGGGCCCTTGTCCCTTGATCAGCTTGGTCCGTAGCCGGTAGCGCATGCGGCCGGGTCCCAGCTCCTGCGGCGGAACGCAGGCGTCGAGGGGTATCTCCATCAACTCGCTCGCCCGCATTCCGGTCAGCAGGGCGACCACGAGAACGCAGGCTGTCCGGACCCGCTCCACGAGGAAATTCAGCGACATGTGCCCGTCACCCCCTCGGTCCATGCCACCTCCCCGGCGCCGTCCGCGCGCGGCACCGCCGTGGCACCCCGCCCCCAACGGGGTTTCACACCGAGGGAGGCCGCCGCTTGCTCCATCAGCGGGCGCAGGGCGGGCATCCAGTGGCCATTGAACCGCGCATGGCCCGCTTCTCGAGCCAAGGCGTTGAAGTTCACTGCCAGCAGCGGGTCCTCCTTCGACCAACCGTCGAGCAGGCGCTTGGCCACGTCGGTGTACTCGAGGGCCTCCAACGGCGGGTCTTGCAACCGGCCACTTCGAAGGGGGTGCGGCCCGGCCATGGAATGAATCCATCGGCGAGTCGGTCAGCGCTGAATAGTGCGCTGTAGAAGGCGGGCTCCTGCATAGCGTGCACCGCGGCCAGCCGTGTTGGCGGAGCAGCGGGCCGAAGGACTCTGCCCTTGCGGTCCCGCACATCGCTGCGGTGCAAGTAGTCCCGCGGCAGGACATCCGGCGACGCCGCGACGCGATGATCAAGCACGGGATCCCCGCTGCGGAAGCCGACCGGGCCACCGCCTTCCAGGACCGCTGGGGCGGCCTCGCCTTGCCGCCGGCCCCGCTCTACGACGGCGGCCCCCGCACCCTGGACGCCGGCTGCCCCGAGCGGATGGCCGGGCAGGGCTGGTCCTTCGAGGCGGGCCAGTGTCGGGTCTCCATGGCCCACGGATTCAAGATCGGCCCCGACGGGGCGTTCGGCATCGACGCCTACCAAGTGGACACCCCTGCACGCCGACACGGACGGCTGGGTGGAATCCCTGGCGCTCGCCGACCACGCCCGCCGCTGGGCCAGAACCGTCACAAGGATCAAGGGCAAGGCGGTCGAGGCCCTAGACCTCGGTGGCTTCGAGCCTGTACCCGAAGTGCGGGGGAGTGACCGACAACTGGTGGCGGGGCGAGGACTCCCTCATCGCCGTGTACCGGGGTGAGGCCGTTGGCCTTGACGCCCCGCAATGCCTCGAAGCCCACATCTACGGTGGCCTCGACGGGTGGGGCCTCCACGGCGGCTGACTCGTAGGGCTGGATCTGAGCACTACTTGCGACGAAGCCTTCTTCGACGGCCTTCCTTGGGGGAGCTTCCCTGGCGGGAAGAGGGTCCGGGAGGCCGTGCGCCTGTTGCGCAGTGGAGAGGGGTGCGCACGTGATGCCCTGGATGTGCTGCTTGGCCTGTGTGCCGACGACAGCCGGGCCGCTGTCGCTCTCGTCGTGCCGTCCCTGATCCGGATCGCCGGCGACCCGCACCATTCGCACCGCGCCGAGGCCCTCTACGGTCTCGTCGGCCCGGCCCGCGCCCGCTACTTCGGTGTCGCCTCTCGCGATGAATTGCTCCTGCACCGCTCCGGCCCCGGGCAGGAGTTCCTCGGCGGCTACGACTACTACGGCGTGGAGATAACCGGCTACCCGGCGGGTTGGTCGGTGGCCGGCGCCCGAGCCGCGATTACCGCCGGCTCCCGTGTGCTGGCGCATCTCCTCGACGACTCCGACCCCGCGGTGCGCGTCGGCGCCTCCTACGCTCTCGCCACCGCGGCCGATCCCGACCGTAGGATCCGCAACGACTTCACCACCTGGTTCGCGAAGGAGCAGGACCCCGTGGTCCGGGCCGCCTTGGTTTTCGCCACCGCAGAGATCACGCGTGCCCACCCGGACCCGCTGGACACCGCGTGGATGCGCGAGCTGTGGCCGAGCTGCGGGCCGTAGGGCTGCTCGACATGGACGATGCGGCTATCGCCGCCTCGCACGTCAGGGCCCTCAAAGGGGGGCTCACACCGGACCTTCGCCGGTCGACCGTGCTCGCCCCGGCAGCAAGCACCACCTCATCGTCGATCGTCACGGAATCCCACTCGTCGTCTCCCTGACCAGCGGAAACAGGCACGGCGTCACGCAGCTCATGCCTCTCCTGGACGCGATACCCCACATTCGCGGGGTTCGCGGACGGCCACGCCACCGGCCCCATCGACTCTTCGCCGACCGCGGCTACGACTTCGACAAGTACCGGCGCTTGATCCGGGCCCGTGGGATCACGCCCAAGATCGCCCGACGTGGCCCGGTCCACGGCTCCGGCCTGGGCAGGACTCGTTGGGTCGTCGAGTGAACCTTCGCCTGGCTCCACCAGTTCAAACGACTCCGGATCCGCTACGAGATACGAGCCGACCTCCACCTCGGCTTCCTCCGACTCGCCTGCAGCATCATCTGCTTACGCCGACTCCGAACCTCATTCTGAAACGATCAGTAAACCGGCGTGCGGCGGACCCAGTTCTGGCCGTTGCCGAAATTGTCGACTTCGAGAACCCTGACGGCCCGCGCTTCGCGGCCACCCCGGCCGCCATCCCGGCGTTGGGCCGCACCTGAGCCCGGCGCAGACCTTAGCGGGGCATGGCCGCGATGGCGGCGCGGGCGATCTCCTTGGCCTCCGACTTGCATGTCGACGCGGGGTGTTCCTCCCCGCCCAGAGCCACGCGGACCACGAGGTTGCCGTCGCGGACGTTCAGGCTGCAGTGTTCTCCGGGATGGGGATAAGTCACGTACGGGGCGCTCCAGTACGCCTCGTCGCCGAAGCCGAGATCTGTCGCCCGGGTTTCCTTGGCGGCTTTCTCTCGGAAATCCTTGCGCTGTTGCTCGGCTTCGTTGTCGCCGCGCTTCAGTTCCCAGCCGACGAACGCGTGGACCTCGTCGACCAAGCCGGCGATCCTGACCTTCGTGGCGTCGCTGGATATCTTTCCCCAAGCGCAGCTGGTCGAGGCGCCGCTGCCCTCGCCGTAGTAGTCAAGCTCCTCCGAGCGGGCAGGCAGCGGTAGTTGCGCGGCGACCTCGGAGCAGATCGGCGCCTTCGCATAACGCAGCGCGACTGGTTCGCCGTCGCTCTTCAGCGCGTACACGCCGGTTCCGATGCCGACGACGGCGAGCACACCGCCCCCGACCAGAGCGATGATCTTTCCGGTGCGCCGACCGGGCGGGGGCAGGGGCGCCGTGGGGGCGGGCGTCCGTCTCGGCGCGGTCGTTCCCCCGTCGGCAGGAAGGGGCGAGGCGAGGGCGGGCACAAGCGTTCGATCTGTGTCGCCCAGCAGCCGGTCGATGTCGGCCCGCTGGGCGGCGATCGTCTGGTGCACGGCGAGAGGCCAAGATCGGTCGGCGGCCGCGACCGGTCCGAGAAGTGTGAGGAGCTGCTGCGGGGTGGGACGGGCCGCCGGGTCCTTGGCCAGGCACGGCCCGACGACCATGCGCAGCCCCGGCGTCAGGGCGGACAGGTCGGGCTCGAGGTGCACGACGTTGTAGAGGGTCCCCGCCATCGACGTACCCGTGAAGGGGCTGTCGCCCGTCGCGGCCATCGCCAGGACCGCGCCGAGCGAGAACACGTCGCTGGCCGGAGTCAGTTCGCGGCCTTCGGCCTGTTCCGGTGACATGAACGCGGGCGAGCCGATCACCCAGCCGGTCTGCGTCAGCTCGGTCGCCTCCATGCCCTCGGCGACGCGCGCGATGCCGAAGTCGATGACACGTACGCCGTCCTCGGCGAGCAGGACGTTCTCGGGCTTGAGGTCGCGGTGGATCAGTCCCGTCCGGTGGATCTCGGTCAATGCGGTGGCCAGTCCGGCGGCGAGGCGGCGTACGGACTCTTCGGGAAGCAGGCCCGCCTTCTCCACGGCCGCGCCCAGCGAGGGCCCGTTGATGAAGACCGAGGCGAGCCACGGTGTTGGGGCATCCGCGTCGGCATCCATCACGGCTGCCGTGTACGCGCCGGACACCCGGCGCGAGGCGGTGACCTCGCGCCGGAAGCGGGCCCTGAACCCGGCGTCCGCGGCGAACCGTGTGTGTACCTGCTTGACGGCGACGAGCCGTCCGTCCGGTGCGGAGCCGAGCAGCACCCGTCCCATCCCACCCCTGCCCAGCTCGGCGAGGAGACGGTAGGGCCCAGCGGTGGCCGGACCGGCCGTCCCCAGCGGCCTCATCGTGCGGACTCCGCCAGCTTCAGGGCCGACTTCCCTGCAGCCTGGGCGATGTCCCTGGCCTCGTCACTGGAGTAGCGCGTGCTCTCCACGATGACGTTGAGCCTCATGTTGATGTCCCGGGCGTACAGATTAGCCATGCTCCGCTGCCAGTGCGCCTCCTCACCGACGCCGACGTCAACACGCTCGTACGACCCGTGGGCGGAGGCGTAGCCGCTCTCGTACTTTTCCTTCGCCAGCTCCGCTCCGGTCTTGCCGCCGTCCGAGAGGTGACGGTTCCAAGAGACGATGACCCTGTCTCCGTACCGATTGCTCCAGAAGCACTGGTTCGATTCCTGTGGCATTTCACCCGCGGCCTCGAGGTTGCCGGTCGGATCTCCGTAGCCCGCCGGTACCTCGACCTTGCCCTTGGCCTCCTTGCACGACGGCACCCGCTGCGTGTACTTGTCGGGGGCCTTCGACAGAGGTGTCGTCCCGGGGGTCGGGACGGTTTCACTCCCGCTCGGCGCCTCGGCGTCCGACTTGCCCGGGGACGCGCTCGTCCGGCCGCCGTCCCTTCCTCCACCGTTGCCGTCCGGGGGCAGGAAGTTCAAGGCCGTCACCATGGCCACCACCACTACCGCGGCCGCCCCGGCCAGCCACCAGGCGCGCTTCCCACGGGCTGCGACGGCGGGCGGTGCGGGAGGGAATGGCAGCGGGGACACGACGGGCGGGGAAGGAAGTCTGGCGGACGCGGAGGCGGTGGAAACAGCGGAGACGGCGGGTCCGGCGGCCAGTTGGTCAACATCCGCGCGCTGTTCTGCAGCAAGCCGGTGTACCGCTTCGGGCCACGGCCGGGACGTCGACGTCACCGTGCCAATCGCTGTGAGGAGCTCCAGCGGCGACGGACGTTCCGCCGGTTCCTTGGCCAGACACGACTCGATGAACGATCGCAGCGCATGCGGCACCGCGCTAAGGTCCGGTGCGCCGTGCGCGACGTTGTAAAGCACACCCGGCACCGACGTACCCGCGAACGGCGGCATGCCGGTGCACGCCATCACGAGGGTCGAACCAAGCGAGAACACGTCGGCGGCGCCGGTCAGCGGAAGACCCTGTACCTGTTCCGGCGCCATGAACGGCGGCGATCCCACCATGGCACCGGTGCGGGTGAGCTTCGTGTGCCCCTCGGCGGCCCGCGCGATGCCGAAGTCGATGACGCGTACCCCGTCCTCGGCGAGCAGCACGTTGGACGGCTTCAGGTCGCGGTGGACCAGGCCGGCCCGATGCACGTCGATCAGCGCCTGTGCGAGGCCCGCCGCCAGGAGCCTTACCGCTTCCTCAGGCAACGGGCCTGCGGCGTCGAGCGCCTGGCTCAGCGTGGGACCAGGTATGAAAACCGAGGCCAGCCAGGGTTCTTGGGCCTCCGTATCGGCGTCCATCACGGCGGCGGTGTAAGCACCGGAGACTGTGCGTGAGGCCGCCACCTCGCGCCGGAAACGGGCCCGGAACCCGGCGTCCTCGGCCAGTTCGGGATGCACCTGCTTAACGGCGACGAGAGGGCCGTCGGGGGCCACTGCGAGCAAAACACGTCCCATGCCGCCGTGCCCAAGTTCTGTCACCACCCGGAACGGACCTATGTACGACGGCCCGGACAGCCCTGTTGCACGCATGACGCCCTGCCCCTCCCCGTGGAGGACCTTCCGGTCCCGAAGCGGAAGGATCATACAGACAAAGGTATCGCCATGCGATGGGAACAGCTCCAACCCCGCAGCGCGGAGTCAAAGGCGGTTGTCTTTCCGAGAGTAATGAAGGCGTTTCTGCTGGTCAGGCATGGGGTGGGGCTTCCGGTGGCAGGGACGAGATGTCGTGTCGTCCCTTCGGTGGAGGTGCCGGATGCCGTCGGTGATGGGATTGCTGGAGGAGCGTGAACGTGCCGCTCGGCAGCGGGTGGACGCCCTTCAGGCCGACTTGGGCTCAAGAGGGTTACCCCTGACCGGATCCGCGGAGGAGGAGCGTGTTTCGACGAAGGACAGGTTGCGCGGCGGTCTGTGAAAGGCGCCTGTGAGGAGGCATTCCGCCTGCGGCGTGGTGTCAGAGGGGACAGACGCCGAGATCGCGCACGGTGTCGGCCAAGGCGCGGATGAGGTCGTTCTCCGTCTCGGTCCGCCAGACCAGGGCGAATTTGAGGCTTCCTATTTCGGGAACGGGTAGGAACCGGATATTAGACATGCCCCAGTACCTGGTGACATGTTCGGGGAAGGTGTTGATGATCTCGCCCATGCCGACCATGCTGATCAGTTCGTCGTTGTTGTCGGCGGGTTTGAGACGCTCGATCTGGCGGCCTCGGGGAGTGTGGAAGGGAAGATAGGCGTTTTCCCAGTATTCCGGCAGGTCGATGGCCGTGGAGTGCGGAAATTCGGAGAGCAGTTCCATCGGCACGGAGTCCCGTTCGATGAACGGATGGTCCGCTGCCACGGCCAGGACCCTGGAGTCGGTACACAGGGTCGGGCCTACGGTGAGGTCCGGCTCCTCCACCGGCAACCAGACGACAAGTACGTCCATCGAGCCGGAACGCAGCTGGCCGAACGGATCACTGAAGGTCGCCGTGCGTATCTGGAGCTCGCAGTGCGGAAGCCGCGCGCGGAACTCCTTCCAATAGGGGTGGAAATCAATGATGTTGAACGGCATCATGCTGATGCGGAGCTGGGCCGTGACGCCGCGGGCCGCCTGCCGGGCGCGCTCCAGCGATTCATACAGGCCCGTGTAAACGGGCTGCAGGTCGTCACGGAGCTGACGGCCGACCTCGGTCAGGTACACGGTGCGGCTGGTCCGGGTGAACAGCTCGGCGCCGATGCGCCGCTCCTGCTTCTTGATGGCCTGGCTGACACGCGCCTGCGAGACACCCAACCGCCCTGCGGTCCGTCCGAAGTGCAGTTCCTCCGTCAGCACCAGGAATATCTCGATGTCCCGCAGCTCCACCGGTCCCCAAACCCCTTTCGATAAACTTTGCGGCTATCAAACCGTGCGGAAGTGTACGACAACCCGCGTATGCGACCCGCGAGATCGGTAGGTCATCGGCGGCGGGCCGCGACCTTTCCACGGGCCACGCGCAGCGTGCCGGCCGGGAAAGGAATACGGTCGCAGATGGTCCGGCGCCGGATCCGATCCCGACGTCGCTGGTTCGAGGCGTCACTCGCTGTGGCGCAAGCGTGTCTCAGCCTGTAGAGCATCCGGGTCTGCCCTTATCCGGCTCGGTTCCGAACCTCGACTTCGCGCCGCGGGAGAATGTCAGAAGCGGAAGGCGCCCATATCTCGCACCGTGCCGGCCAGGGCGCGGATCAGGTCATTCTCGACTTCGGTCCGCCAGACCAGGGCGAAGTGAAGGGCAGGCATGTCCGGGAGGGGGAGCCAGCGGATGTTCGGCATGCCCCAGTGTCTGGTGACGTGGCCCGGGAAGGTGTGGACGATTTCGCCCATGCCGACGTGGCTGATCAGCTGATCGGCGTTGTCGGAGGCGGCGGATTCGACGCGCTCGATCGTGCGGCCTCGTGGGGTGTGGAAGGGCAGGTAACTGTCCTCCCAGTAGTCCGGTAGACCGTGGGCTGTGGCGTGGGGGAAGTCGGCGAGGAGTTCCAGGGGCACCGAGGCCCGTTGCGCGAGCCAGTGGTCGGAGGCGACGGCCAGGATCCTTGAGTCGGTGGCCAGGACGGGCCCGACGGTGAAGTCCGGCTCCTCCACGGGCAGCCAGGCGACGATGACATCCATGGCACCGCTGCGGAGCTGGCCGAACGGATCGGTGTAGGTGGCCTGGCGGATCTGGAGTGCCCAGTGCGGGTACCTCGCGCGGAACGTCTTCCAGTAGGGGTGCAGATCGACGACGTTGAAGGGCATCAGGCTGACGCGCAGCTGTGCCGAGATTCCGCGGGCCGCCATCTGGGCCCGCTCCAGGGAATGGTGCAGGCCCGCGTAGACGGGCTGCAGGTCGTCGCGGAACTGACGGCCGACCTCGGTCAGGTACACGGTGCGGCTGGTGCGGGTGAACAGCTCGGCGCCGATGCGCCGCTCCTGCTTCTTGATGGCCTGGCTGACGCGCGCCTGGGATACACGCAGCCGTTGTGCGGTCCGTCCGAAGTGCAGCTCCTCCGCCAAGACCAGGAATATCTCGATGTCCCGCAGCTCCATCGGCCCCCCAGCCTCCACCGATAACCCAGTGGTTATCGAACCGCGCGGAAGTTTACCTTGATCACGATTGCGGCCCGTACGAAGGTTTGGGCATGCAATCAGGCGTGAAGGAGGCGGTGCTCGCACGGTCGGACGCGGGTACGCGAACCGACAATTGCGGCATCTCCCGAAGTGTCCTCTGCGACAAGCAGCACGAGCTCAGGGAACAGCTGTGCACACTGGTTCGGTTGACCGCCGAGGTCAACTTGTCCAACTGTCGCGTCATCGGCGTCCGTGTACCGATCGATCCGTCATGGAGCCGATGCGGGCCATGAACGACCGTGTCATCGATCTCACCGTCGTGTACGCGACGCACGATGCCCTGCGTAGGGATCTGGCGCACCTGGACCGCGTCACCACCCGCGCGGACCGTGACCCTCGGCAGTTGCCGGCGACGGCGGGATGGACGTTGTTCAAAAAGGCCCTTCACGCACATCACATGGCCGAGGACGTCGCGCTGTGGCCGGTGTTGCGCCGCGGTCTGACCGGTCGCCCGAAGGATGTGGCCCTTTTGGAGGCGATGGAGGCCGAGCACGCCGCCATCGGCTCACTGGTCCAGGCCGTCGACGCGACGCTCGCCGACCTCGAGGTCGACCAGCTGCGGTTGGGCGTTCTGGCGGACGCACTTGTCGTCGGCCTGGCCGGGCACCTCAAGCACGAGGAGGACGCGGCCCTGCCGCTGGTCCCGCGAGCGTTAACGGCCGGGCAATGGGACCACTTCTGCCGGCTCCATGCCCAGCTGATCGGCCTGGACGGACCGCTGTTGCTGCCCTGGCTGTTGGACGGCGCGGCCGAGGCCACCGTGGAGAGGATTCTCTCCTCCCTGCCCGCATCCGTCCGAACCTCCTACACCGCCCAGTGGGCTCCGGCTTACACCGCACTGGACCGATGGAGCCCTGCCACAAGGACGCTCTGACAGCTGCTGCCGCCTTACGCAACATCAAGTCGGTCGCCGTCTCGAGGCCCGCGCCGCCAACCGTGGGGTTGGTTCATCCGCGCCGCGGCGGGCGCACCACCTCGTGCACACCGTCTGGAACCCGCACCCACGTTCCCCTAACAAGATCCTTGGAGCCACTGCCTTGCCCGAGCACATCCACCTCACTGCGCTCCACGACGTCCTGCCCGCCGACGCCGCCGCCTGGCACCAAGTCATCTCCGCGTCGATGCTCCACGACCTGCCGGACGTACCGCCTCCCGGCCCCGAGCAGATCCACACCCAGCTCACCCAGCCCACGCTGAACAGCCACCGGCTGACCTGGATGGCCACCGGGAGGGACGGTCGCCCGGTCGGAGTCGCGGGCCTGCGAATGTTCACCTCCCCGGGGCGGGATCACCTGGCCGAACTGGAACTCCACGTCGACCCCGCGCACCGGCGCCAAGGAACCGGATCTCTCCTGCTGTCGGCGGTCGTGGCGGCCTGCCGCGCCGAGAACCGGCGCAGTTTGATCGTCGAAGCGGCCGCGGACAGTCCTGGCGAAGCCTTCTGTGAGAAGGAGAACTTCCGCCAGGCCCTGGCCCTGGACCATCTGATCCTGCACCTGGACCGGTTGGACGCATCCGCCGTTCTCCAGGCCGCCGAGGCCGAGCACCCCGGCTACTGGCTGACGGGCTGGACCGGCACGGTGCCCGACACTCTCGCTGCCGCCTTCGCCACCGCCAAGAACGCGATGAACGACATGCCCGTCGGAGATCTGGACTACGGCACCGTGACCTGGGACGCGGCCCGCGTACGGACGATGGCCCAGGTAGTCGCCGACCGCGGCGATACCCTGTTGACCCTCGCCGCCGTCCACGATGACGGCACCGTGGCCGGATACACCGAGATCCTGCTCCCGCAAGGCGCGTCGCCGCGGGCGCAGCAGTACGACACCGCTGTCGTGCCCGCCCACCGCGGCCATGGCCTCGGATTGTGGGTCAAGGCCGCCATGCTGCGCCGACTGCACACCGAGCACCCCGGTGTCATCGAGATCGAGACGGACTGCGCCGAGGACAACGTCCACATGCTCGCGGTCAACCATGCCCTGGGATTCCGCTCCTACCGGCGCACCCGCGAGTTCCAGCTCGATGTGCCCGCATCCTGACCCCCTACCCGTACCCGTACCCGTACTCACCTCCGTACCGCAGAAGCAGACGGCCGTACGCGAGCCGACCCGATCACTCACCCCCTTTACACAGTTCCGAAGGAGCTGCCGTGAAAGTTTCCACTTCCACCCTTTCCCTGACCGTCGCCGATGTCGATGCCTCCCGTGACTTCTTCCGTACCCACCTCGGTTACGAGGTGGCCATGGCCGACGACGGCTTTTGCTCGCTCACCCGCGAGGACGCCGCCGTCAACATCGTCCTGCTCCGCACGGGGACCGAGGTCCTGCCCTCCGAGCAGAGGAATCGGGAGGCGGGCGGGCTGATTGTCGCGCTCACGGTCAGCGACCTCGGCGCGCAAGAGACTCGGCTGCGTGCGGCGGGCGCGCCCATCACCATGCCCCTGCGCGAAGAACCGTGGGGCGAACGACTGTTCCAGCTGACCGATCCCAACGGGGTCGTCATCCAGCTCGTCGAATGGGTCGTCCCTGCACCGGGCATGGAGGGGAACGAGAGTGTCGCCCCGCGCGTGATCGCCCCCTCGGCCGACGACGTCACCGTCTCTCCGAATGCCACCATGACGGGCCTCGCCTCTCCCAGTCGCGGCAGTGCCGAACTGAGCACCTGGACCGTCACGATGAACGCCAGCGCGACCGGACCCGAGCATTCCATCAGCCGTGAACAGATCTGGACGGTCACCACCGGAGCGTTGGAGATGACCTGTGACGGCCGAACCGAGAAGGTCTCGGCCGGCCAGACCCTGATCCTGCCGCCGGACCTGGTTCGCCAAATCCACGCCCCGGAGCACACCGAGGCCCACGTGTCCATGCGTGCCGACGGTGTCGCCTCCGTTCCCGGCACGGAGGGCACCCGAGAACTGCCCTGGGCCCGATAGCGGCCACAGCCCACCCCCGGCCCCTCGGAGGGATTTGTGGCCACCGGGGCCCGCAGTGAAACCGCCGACCACGGCGGAACCCAAGAAACGAGAGATGCAAAATGCGTGTGTTGTTGATGACGTGCGGATCGCGCGGGGACGTCGAGCCGATGATCGCCCTGGCGGTGCAGTTGCGTGCCTTGGGCGCAGAGGTGCGGATGTGCGCCCCGCCCGACTTCACGGCACTGACGGACGAAGCCGGCATCCCGCTGACGCCCATCGGCCCGGCCCTGCGCCCGATGGTCAAGGGGGCGGTGACCGGTACCAAGCCACAGCCCCCTTCGAGCTTGCCCCAGCGCGCGGCCGAAATGGTCACCACGACCTACGACGCGCTCGCCCCGGTGGCCGAGGGCCATGACCTGATCGTGGCGACCGGCTTGATACCGGCCGCGGCAGCCGCGCGGACCGTGGCCGAGAAACTCGGCATTCCTTACGTTTTCGTGGCCTACTTCCCCACGTACCTGCCGTCGCCGCACCACCCTCCCCTCACGTGGCCGGGCCGCACGTTCCCGCCCGAGGTGACCGACAACCGGAAACTGTGGGACCTGAACACCGAGCACCTGAACGAACTCTTCGGCCCGGGAATCAACGCTCATCGGGCGTCGATCGGCCTGCCCCCGGTGGACAACGCCCGCGACTACGTCCTCACCGACAGGCCGTTGCTCGCTTCGGACCCGGTCCTGAGCCCGTGGCCGGAGCCGGCAAGCCTCGACGTGGTACAAACCGGTACCTGGTTCCGGCCGCTGGACGAGCGCCCGCTTCCAACCGATCTGGAAGCGTTCCTCCAGGCCGGCACACCACCGGTGTACGTGGGGTTCGGCAGCATTCCCCTGCGCGACCCGGAAGACGTCGCCAAGGTGGCCATCGAGGCGGTCCGCGCTCAGGGTCGCCGTGTACTCCTCGGGAGCGGCTGGGCCGACCTGGCCCTGACCGACGACCAGGACGACTGCTTCACCATCGGCGAGGCCAACCATCACGCACTCTTCCCCCGGCTGGCCGCGGTCGTGCACCACGGCGGCGCGGGCACCACCACGACAGCCGCCCGGGCGGGCACGCCCCAGGTGGTGGTACCCCAGTTCGCCGACCAGCCGTACTGGGCCGGCCGGGTCGCCGACCTGGGCATCGGCGCCGCCCACGACGGCCCGAACCCGACGTTCGAATCCCTGTCACCCGCCCTCAGGGTTGCCCTGGCCGCCGAGACCCGCGCACGGGCGGGCGCCGTGGGCGCCACGATCCGCACCGACGGGGCGGCGGTGGCCGCGAAGCTGCTCCTCGATTCAACGCAGGCCGTCCCGGTGGCCGTGTGAACCGCGAACGGATCTCCGGCATCGCGCACACCCAGCACCCGATCAAGGCCCCGCTCGACGACGACTCCGTCAACGCGCTGCTCGAACGCGCCCTGCCGCAGGCCGAAGGGCGGGTCCTCGACCTCGGATGCGGCACCGCGGAATGGCTGCTGCGTGCCCTGGCATCCCGGACCTCCCTGCACGCCGAGGGCGTCGACGTCTCCACTGAGGCCTTGGACCAGGCCCACCGGGCCGCGAGCGAACGAGGGGTCGACGAGCGCTTGGTCCTGCACCACCAGGAGGCCGCCGACTTCATTTCTCCGCGGCCGTACGACCTGGTAATCAGCGTCGGCGCCACACACGCCTTCGGCGGCCTCCGCCCCACCCTCGCGGCGGCCCGAGGGCATCTGGCCCCCGGCGGCCGCGTCCTGATCGGCGAGTCGTACTGGGACCGGGCCCCATCCCCGGCGGCCGCCGACATGTTCGGCCACCTCGACGACCTGGCCACCACGGTGGACCGCGTCGTCGCCGAGGGATGGACCCCCATCCAGGGCCACGTCAGCTCCCGCGGTGAACTGGACGCCTACGAGTGGGCCTGCTGGGGCTCACTGGCCTCATGGGCCCTGGACCACCCGACCGACCCGGCCGCCGCGCGGGCGTTGGAGACCGCCAACGCCCGACGCTCGGACTGGCTGCACGGGTACCGAAACAGCTTCGGCTTCCTGTGCCTGGTCCTGCGCCCAACCCCTGTCCTGACCGACAAGAAGTGAACACCCGAAAAGTGAGTACACAGATGCACCCGACGTTCGTACTGGTCCATGGAGCCTTCGCGAACTCCTTCTCCTTCGCCCCGCTCCAGGCCGAACTCGGCCTCCTCGGACACCGCTCGGTCGCCGTCGACCTCCCCGGCCACGGCTTCCAGGCCACCTTCACCCCCGCCTACCAGTCACCCCAGGACCCCGCCGCGCTGGCCACCACGCCCGGCTCGGTCAAGGGCGTCACCCTCGCCGACAACACCGCACACCTGATAGGCATCTTGGAGCGGGCCAAGCGAAACGGCCCCGTGATCCTCGTCGCCCACAGCCGCGGCGGCATCACCGTCACGGCGGCGGCCAATGCCCGCCCGGACCTCATCGACCGCCTCGTCTACGTCTCGGCCTGGGCCCCGACCAACCTCGAAGTGGGCGCCTACTACGCCGAGCCGGAGATGGCCACGATCGACCCCGCCGCCTTCGCCTCGGCACTGGCAGCGCACCCCGCCGAACTCGGCCTGCTCCGCGTCAACTTCCGCACCGCGAACCCGGACTCCCTCGCGGCGCTCAAGGCCGCGTTCCTCGCCGACGGCACCGACGAGCAGTTCCTCACCTTCCTGAACACCTTCCAACCCGACGAGAACCTCGACGCCGGCGGCCACGCCGACCGCGCGCAGGCCGAGACCTGGGGTCGCGTCCCCAAGACCTACATACGCCTGGCCGACGACACCAGCCTGCCCCTCGCCCTCCAGGACCGACTGATCCGCGAGGGCGACGAACTGACCCCGGACAACCCGTACGACGTCCACACCCTTCCCGGCAGCCACCTGAAGTGGCTGGTCGACCCCGCACCGGCGGCCCGTCTCCTCGGCACACTGGTCACCGGGTCGATGCCGTCCGCCTGACCCTCCTGTGCGAGAGGGGCGAGTGCCTCGGCGGGGACGGACGTCCCTGCCGAGGCCGTCGCGCACCACGAAGCTGTTTGTTCATCCACTGCGAGGCCGCTGTCCCCTGCCCCAACCAGACGTGTGCACAATTGCTCGCTCGGCCTAATCCCGGCGACGCGATCCACCCCTCCCGGGCGCGGGCAGGTCGGCGCCCACTTCGCACTGGAGGAGGTTTCCCCGGCGAACCAGCAGATGCTGGGAAGGGTTCATCCACGGGAGTGTCCTTGGAGCGGACAACACAGAATTCATTCCCTCCGGATCGGCAAGCACGGTCCACGACTCGCCCCGCTCAGGCAGGCATAGTCCGCACCGCCTGGACCGCGGATCGGAGCGCCGTGGCCACCCGGGGCCGCTTGACTCGCGGCGCGGCAGCGGGACGTGATCCGCAGGGCCAAGCAAAGGAAGCCCTGCTCGGGTCCCGGGGCGCGGTCACGAGCAAGGTTCACCTTGCCGCGGACGCAGATGCGCTACCTGGCGCGGCTCCGGGCGCAGTCACTTGACGCGCACGGTGTGCGTGCTGTTGTTGTCTCCAGGATTGGTGTCGCCGGGTGCGCGGATCGTGGCGTGGATGGCACCCTGCCCAGCTGTCCCCACCTTTACCAGCACCGGAATCTGGTTCTTCTCACCGGCCTTGAGCGTGCCACCGGTGCAGCGGAAGCCGCCGCTTGTACTGCCGGCTACCGCTCCCGACTGCACGCACTGGAAGCCGCTGAAGGTGCCGTTCTCCGGGGGTCTCCTTATCGACAGGGCTCCGGAAGTGGACACCTCGATCACCGCGCCCTTGACCTCGGCGCCGACATTCCCGTACGGCAGCCAGAAGTTGCGATTGGTGCCGGCCGCCGGTTCCGCCTCGCCTGTGATCGTGCCCAGTGAGGCGTTACTGGGCGAGCCGGCCGGGTTGGCCGCGTCGGTGGGGTTCGCGCAGACCTTGTTGGACGGGTCCGTGACGGCGTCCTCCAGGTCGTACAGGAGGGGGTCCTCCGAGTGCACCAAGGCTTTGACCGTGGCGCAGTAGGCGATGCCGGGTTTGATGCCGGCGTTGACGGACCGGGTGACGGTCCTGCCCACACCTGGCGCGTTGGTGCCGGGCAGGGTTTTGTTGATCCTCGCGTAGGTCGGGTTGTCCCGTTCTGTCAGCTCGATGAAGAAGGCGGTGTCCGGCTCGGAGTTGTCCCGGAATATGACAGTGACGTTGGGTGCTTGGAGCTGGAGGCTCACCAGGCGTGGAGGATTGTAGATCGGGTCCTGTGCGGTGGCGGAGGTTGCCAGGCCGACCACCAACGCACCTGCGGCGGCCAGGACGAGGGGCACCCGAGTGGGTCGGCCGGAGCGGTGGTGTGGGGCGGATGTTGTTCTCGGGGACATGCTCGTCTCCCTCGCGTTCCGTCCGTGCGGTCTCCGTCAGCGGACGGGCGGTCCACGGCCGTCCTTCCGTCCGCGGATGACGAAGGAGGGCGCGGTGGCATACGTCAATTGTTTCCATCGTCCCGCTCCCGGGAGGCGGTGTCGACTGGGCGGGGCGGCTGGAGCCGGTACGCCTGACCTGCTCGCATCCGCGAACCCACCTGCTACAGCGGGCGTCGATCATGCTCCTGGCCGGAAGCGGGATCACCTCGCGCCGCCTCTGGGCCCGGTCGAATAGTTCGTGGCGAGGCCTATTGCGGTTCCCAGGATTCGGGTCCGCCGTCGCGTCCACTTGGCCAGCGGGGAGGCGCCGGTCTGGTCCTGTTCCCAGCCCAGGCCCGCCCGCCGCAGAAATTCTTGAAGGTCCCGCATCGAGTGGGCGAGGCCGAGGATGGCCGAGCCGGCGTGCACGCGCCGCCCGCCAGTGGCGTCGGGCGGGTGGATCACGATCACGGGGGACATGCGGTCTCGATTCATCGGTTACTCCAGCAGCCCGAGCGCGGTGTCCGGACGGCAGTGCGGGCAGGCCTGGACGCCCTCGGGCGTGAGGCCGCTTCGTCAAGAACAACCGGCTCATGAACGCCGGGTTCCTCTGGGCATTCGCCGCCCTCCAGGCCCCACCGGGAGCCGACGCCCACTATCGGCGCCGCCGCGACCACGGAGACTGGCACAACGCCGCCCAACGCAACCTGCTCAATCGCTTTCTCGGCCAGCTCCACCACTGCCTCCAGAGCGGCAAGCACTACGACGAACAACACTTCAGCCCACTACTCGCGCCCTCCGACGGGCAGCCGGCTTGACTTCTTCGCTCCCTGAGATGTCTTTGAGGGCCGGACATGCGAGCCGTCCACGGCGCAGTCGTCCGGATCCAACGAGCCCGCCCGGCGTAGTTCGGTCAGCAGGGCGACGTACAGACGTGGCCAGACGCCCGCCTCCGTCCAGTCCCGCAGCCGGCGCCAGGCCGTGACACCGGAGCAGCCCACTGTCTCGACGGGAACATCGCGCCAGGCGACGCCGGTCCGCAGGACGTACATGATGCCAGCGAGAGCCGCCCGGTCCGGAACGCGAAGTCGCCCGGGATGCCGACGGCGTCGTTCGGGAGCGGGCGGCAGCAGCGGGGCCACTTGCCCCCACAGGTCGTCCGGAACAAGATCAGCACGCATCCGGCCACCCTGCCGAACCAAGATCGCAGCGTGCGAGACCCGCAGCTCAACTCATTCTGAAGCGATCAGTAAGTCAGGCACCGAGCAGCATCAGCGTGTGCGGCCAGAGGTCGTCGAGCACTGCCGGATCGTTCTTGAGCTTGGCGAAGAGAACCATGCCCTCCAGCTGGGCGACGAGGGCTCGGGCGGTTCCCGCCGAAGCCCGGTCCGCCGGGATAGCACCCTCGGCTGCCGCGTCCCTGAGAACGGTGGTGACCAGTTGGATCTGTTCGTCGAAGATCTCCGTCAGGCGGGCCTGGATGTCCGGCTCCCGGGTGCTCAGCTCTAGGGCCAGGTTTCCCAGGAGGCAGCCGTCGATCGTGCCGGAGTCCTCTTTCATCCGTCGCTGGACAGCCGCTATGGCGTCGAGCAGCCGCCGCAGCCGGTCGAGGGCGGGAGTGGGAGCGGACAGCTCCCCAGCCCAGCAGCTTCGCTCGCCTTGCCAGTAGGCGTCGACGACCTCGACGGTGAGGGCTTGCTTGGACTCGAAGAAGTGGTAGAAGCTGCCCTTCTTCACCTCGGCACGGGTGCAGATCTCGGCGACGCCGAGACTGTTGTAGCCGTGGCTGCGCATGAGTTCGCCGGTGGCTGCAAGGAGCCGTTCGCGTGCCGTGCTGTTGCGTCCCATGACGGTCACTATACGGGCGGTCAACTATCCCGAGAGTTCCTGGTGTGGATTTTTAGTTGACCGGTCGTCTAGTGTTCGGGAGGTCGGCAGGCAATCGGCTCGCCGCGCTCCAGGAGGCTGCCCCAATGGCTGTACCCCCGACCACCGTCGTCATCGCCTATCACAGCGGGTACGGGCACACCGCCCGTCAGGCCGCCGCTGTCGCCGAGGGTGTGGACTCCGTGCCCGGAGTCCGCCCCGATCTGCGAGATGTGTCGGTCCTCGACGAGAGCCTGTGGACCGCCCTCGGCGCGGCCGAGGCGATCGTCTTCGGCTCTCCCACCTACATGGGCTCGACCTCTGCGGTCTTCCAGCACTTCGCCGAGGCGAGCGCGCCGGTCTGGGCCGAGCGGGGCTGGCAGGACAAGCTTGCGGCCGGCTTCACCAACTCCGCCGGGGCCAACGGCAACAAGGACAATGCCCTGCTGTCGATGACCGTCTTCGCCGCCCAGCACGGAATGACCTGGGTGCCGCTGGGCCTGGTGCCCGGATGGATCTACTCCTCCGAGGGAACCCCTGAGGACCTCAACCGGCTCGGCGGCTTCGTCGGCGCGATGGCGCAATCACCCTCCGACCTCGGTCCGGAGCAGGCGCCCGGCACGGCCGACCTGCGCACGGCCCGGCGCCTGGGAGAGCGCGTTGCACGGGCCGCGCGTCGTCAGGCCCTGGGTCGCGAGGCCGAACTCGCCTCGGCGGTGACCGGATGAGGCCGGGACGTCTCGGCGAGCTCCTCGGCATCGAACTGCCCCTCATCCAAGGACCGTTCGGCGGCGGACTCTCCTCCGTCGAGCTGGCCGTGGCGGTGTCGGAGGGCGGCGGGCTCGGCTCGTACGGGGCCCACATCCTCCTCCCGGAGGAGATCGGGGATCTGGTAGCACGGCTGAAAACGGGCACGGACCGGCCGTTCGCGGTGAACCTGTGGGTTCCGCTCGATGGTGAATCCGAACTCCAGCCGTCCGACAGGGACCTGGCCTCTCATGTGGCGCGGCTGCGGCCGTACTACGAGGAGCTCGGCGTCCCCGCCCCCACCGCCGCCGACGTGGCCGCGTGGCCGGACTTCGACGCACAAGTAGATGCCCTGCTCGCCGCAGCCCCGCCGGTCATCAGCCTCGTGATGGGGCTGCCGCCCCGACGTCTGGTCGAGGAAGCCAGGCGGCTCGGCATCGCGCTGATCGGCACAGCGACGACCGTCGACGAGGCCATCGCGCTGGAGATCTCGGGCGTGGACGCGATCGTCGCCTCCGGCAGCGACGCGGGCGGCCACCGGGGAGCCTTCCTGCGCCCCGTGCGGGAGTCCCTGGTGGGCACGTTCTCGCTGGTCCCGCAGGTGGTGGACGCGGTCGCGGTGCCTGTGGTCGCCGCCGGCGGGATCGCCGACGGCCGCGGCGTCAGCGCAGCCCTAGCTCTCGGCGCGGACGCGGTCCAGATCGGCACCGGCTTCCTCGCCTGCCAGGAGTCGGGAGCGAGCGTGATCCACAAGGAGACGCTCGGCACCCCCGGGGCCCGTACGACGGTCCTCACCCGCCTGTTCTCGGGCCGCACAGCCCGGGGCATCCCGAACCGCTTCGTCCGCGACATGGCACCCCACGAGGACCACGTACCGCCGTATCCCGTACAGAACGCCCTGATGCAGCCGATCCGCCGGGCTGCGGCGGCGCAGGGCCGGTCCGAGTACGTGAGCCTATGGGCCGGCCAGGCGGCAGCCCTGGCCCAGGAGTCACCGACGGCGGGCTCGTACCTCGCCGACCTCGTCAACGAGGCGGACAGGCTACTGAAGAGCTGACGGCCTCGCCGTGGCCGGTCGAGCGGTGTGGGGCGGGCAACTCGAACCTTCTCCAGGACGGGCTGGAAGTACGGGCTGTCGTGCCGGTGCCCGGCTGTGATCAGCAGGGACATGGGTTTTTGTCCCTGCTCGGTGGCGAGGTGAATCTTTGTGGTCAGGCCGCCGCGGGAGCGTCCGAGTCCGTGGTCGTCGGGCTCGATGGACAAGCCGCCGGAAGGCTCTTTCCGGAGGGCCCCTTTTTACGCGCCCCGGCGGCACGCTGATGGGCGCGGCAGGCAGTGGAGTCGACACTGAGGTCCCAGGTGATCAGGCCGTTCGCATCGGCATCGGCCTGGAGCTGCTCGAAGATCCGCTGCCACGTGCCGTCACGCTGCCACCGGCGGAACAGGTCGTAGACCCGGTCCCACGGTCCGTACCGCTCCGGCACGTCCCGACACGTGTCCCTGCCCGGGTCCGCCACCGTATGCCGTCAATCAGCTGCCGCCGAGTCCACAGCCGTGGCCGGCCCGGCTCGCCACCCACCGGCAGCAACGGCTCCAGCCCTGCCCACTGTGCATCCGAGGGACGGCGCGGCGAGGATCGGACGGCCCCCGCCCGCGCGCCAACAGGCACGGGGACGGAGCCTGCCACCGGCAGGGGTCCGATCCTTGGCCTGAGGCACGGGCTTTGGTCGTACACCTTTGCGGACGTTAGGGTCTGACGCCTTGATGAGGAGGGTGGGAATGGGGCTCATGGACGCGGATCATGCCGGGCTGGTCGTCGCGGCGCAGGCCGGGGATGCCCGGGCACGCGAAGAACTGATCGCCGGCTACCTGCCGTTGGTCTACAACATCGTCCGACGGGCGCTGAGCGGACATGCCGACGTCGACGACGTCGTCCAGGAGACGTTGTTGCGCGTGGTGCGCGATCTGCCTGCGTTGCGCGCCCCCGACAGCTTCCGCTCCTGGCTGGTGTCGATCACACTCCGCCAGATACACACCCATGGGCAGCGGCAGCGCGTCTTTGCCGGCCGGACCGCGGTCATCGACGAAGCACTCCACATACCGGACGCCGGCCCCGAACCCGAGGACGCGACGATCTTGCGTCTCCATGTGTCGGACGAGCGCCGTCAGATCGCCGAAGCCCGTCGGTGGCTCGACCCGGACCACCGGGTGCTGCTCTCGCTGTGGTGGCAGGAGCGCGCCGGACTGCTGAGCCGTGAGGACATCGCCGTCGCGACGGGCCTGACTGTCGCCCACGCCGGGGTGCGCCTGCAACGCATGCGCGAGCAGCTGGAGCTGAGCCGGACGATCGTCGCCGCGCTGGCGGCCCACCCGCGATGCCCGCAGCTGGCGGAGACCGTCGCCGGTTGGGACGGTCTGCGTACATCGGTGTGGCGGAAGCGGATCGCGCGGCACACCCGCGACTGTCCGGTCTGCACGGCGACGACGACGAACCGGGTCCCTGTAGAGCTGCTGCTCCTCAGCTTCGCGCCCCTGGCCGTCCCTGCCGGACTCATCGCCACGCTGACCGCCAAGGGCCTGCTGTCGGGTTCGGCTGCGATCGCCGCCGGGCCGGCCATGGTCCCCGTTGCCGCCGGCACGGCGACGATGGGTGGCAGCCCGCACGGCGCGGTGGCCGGCAAACTCCACGCGGCGACCGCTCATCCCTTGGCGAGCCTCGCCGCCGGCGCGGTGCTCATCACCGGGGCCGCCACCTACGCGACCTGGCCGGAACCGGAGCCCCGGGCGCCCGGCGTCAGTGCCGCTCCCACGGTCGGCCATCCCGGGCCGGTCCCGTCGGGCACCCCCACGTCGGCCGGACCGCCGTCGGCGAGTCCGTCCGCCGTCGCAGGAGGCACTGTTCCGCTGGGCGCACACTCACTGGAGCCCGTGGACCGACCCGACTTCTACCTGACGTATGCCGGCGATTTCGCAGCGCTGGGTCCGGTCTCCGCGTCCAGCAGCACGCAGGCACGGCAGCGCGTCACGTTCACGGTGGTCCGGGGACTGGCCGACACAGGGTGCGTCACCTTCCGCGCGTCCGACGGCCGTTACCTGCGGCACCACTACCTGCGGCTGCGGCTGAGCACCGACGACGGCAGCGACCTGTTCCGGAAGGACGCCACCTTCTGTCCGCGTCCCGGGGTGGTCGCAGGGTCGGTGACAATGCACTCGCACAACTACCCCGGGTCGGTCATCCGCCACCGCGACGGCGGCATCTGGCTCGACGGTTCCGACGGCAGCCGGGCCTTCGCCGGCCAGGCCTCCTTCATCGTCCGTAAGGCCTGGTCCTGAAAACCGGTCGCTGAGCATCGCGCACGGAGCCGCGAGCCGCGCAGTGACAGCCGGCGAACCCGCAGCCGGCTCCAGCACTGCGCAGTGCACACCGCTACAGCGGGCCACCCGTCGACGGGCGCCTCGCCGAACCGACCGACCTGAAGGCTCGGGCACGGCGACTGCTGGCCGGTGCCCTGACGAACAGCACAGCGGAGCAGCGCGGCCTCCCCTTCCCCAGGGACGACCAGACCGAGGGGCCGGGCGTAACACTTTCTGCCTGCGAGATGCATCACGGGGTGATCTTCGGGGTGGCGCGGCTTTTCTGTTACGCGGCCTCGCGTTCGGAAGCCTCCACTTCGTGGGGTTCTTTCCGCCGCTCACCTTGCGAGCCGGTGTGAGAGGCCCCCCAGCCATTGGCACATCCCCGGAAGGAAGCGCCCCATGACGCGACATACCCGTGAACGCCGCGCGCCCCGTACGCAGGAGCGGCACCTCGTCCTGCACCGCACGCACCCCTCGGCGAATCAGGCCGCATCGGACGATTCACCCACGATCACACCCTCCGAGGCGACCCGAGACCACCGAGGAGCAGCATGAAGGGCCTACACCGGCACGGTCGGCGCCTGCGGACACTGACGATCGGACTGGCGGCCGCGGCATTGGTGGGGGGTGTCGTGACGCTCCTCCCCAGCTCTGCCGGAGCCGCAACACCCCTGGGCACGCAGGCGGCGCCCTCGGGCAGGTACTTCGGCACCGCTGTGGCCGCCGGCAGGCTCGGCGAAGCGGGGTACGCCGCCATCCTGGACCGGGAGTTCAACATGATCACCCCGGAGAACGAGATGAAGTGGGACGCCGTCGAACCGTCCCGCGGCACGTTCACCTTCGGCCCGGCCGATCAGATCGTCAACCATGCCGCGGCGCACGGCCAGCGCCTGCGCGGCCACACCGCGGTCTGGCACGCGCAGCTCCCCTCCTGGGTCAACTCCATCAGCGACGCCCACACGCTGCGCGGCGTGATGAACAACCACATCACCACCCTGATGACCCGCTACAAGGGCAAGATCCACTCCTGGGACGTGGTCAACGAGGCGTTCGCCGACGGGTCGACCCAGCACCGCAGCTCGGTGTTCCAGAACGTGCTGGGCAACGGCTTCATCGAGGAAGCGTTCCGCACCGCCCGGGCGGCGGACTCCTCCGCGAAGCTCTGCTACAACGACTACAACATCGAGAACTGGTCGGACGCCAAGACCCAGGGCGTCTACAGCATGGTCAAGGACTTCACGTCCCGCGGCGTGCCGATCGACTGCGTCGGGTTCCAGAGCCACTTCGGCGCCGGCGGCCCCCCGGCGAGCTTCCAGACCACCCTGGCCAACTTCGCCGCCCTGGGCGTCGACGTCCAGATCACCGAGCTGGACATCGCCCAGGCGTCGCCGACCCACTACACCAACACGGTGAAGGCCTGTCTGTCCGTGGCCCGGTGTACCGGCATCACGGTCTGGGGCATCCGGGACAGCGACTCCTGGCGCAAGGGGGAGAACCCCCTGCTGTTCGACAGCAACGGCAACCCCAAGACCGCCTACACCGCCGTCGTGAACGCCTTCAACGCAGCCCCCGGCACCACCCCCGGGACCGGCACCGGCACCATCAAGGGCGTCGCCTCCGGTCGCTGCATCGACATCGAGGGCTCCACCACCGCCAACGGAACCCAGGCGCAGCTGTGGGACTGCCACGGACGGAGCAACCAGCGCTGGACCCGCACCTCCGGCAAGCAGCTGACGGTCTACGGCAAGAAGTGCCTGGCCGCCAAGGACAAGGGCACTGGCAACGGCACCGCGGTGGTCATCGAGGACTGCAACGGCGGCGCCGGCCAGCAGTGGAACGTCAACACCGACGGCACAATCTCCGGCGTCCAGTCCGGGCTGTGCCTCGACGCCGTCGGCGCGGCCACCGCCAACCGCACCAGGATCCAGCTGCACTCCTGCTGGTCCGGCGGCAACCAGAAGTGGACCGGCCCATCCGGGACGCCGACCCCGACAACTCCCACGCCGACGGGCACGTGTGCTCTTCCGTCGACCTACCGGTGGACGTCGACGGGTGCGCTGGCGCAGCCGGCGAACGGGTGGGCGTCGCTGAAGGACTTCACCCACGTGACGTACAACGGCAAGCACATGGTCTACGGGTCGTACTTTTCGGGATCCTCGTACGGCTCCATGATGGCGGGGCCCTTCACGAACTGGTCGGACATGGCGTCGGCCCGCCAGACTGGGATGAGCCAGGCCGCGGTGGCTCCCACGCTGTTCTACTTCGCGCCCAAGAAGATCTGGGTGCTGGCCTCCCAGTGGGGGGCGTGGCCCTTCATCTACCGCACGTCGAGCGACCCAGCCAACCCCGAGGGCTGGTCCGCGCCGCAGCCGCTGTTCAGCGGGAGCATCCCCCGCACCGATTCCCCCACCGGCCCGATCGACCAGACACTGATCGCCGACGGCGAGAACATGTACCTGTTCTTCGCCGGTGACAACGGCAAGATCTACCGGGCGAGCATGCCGATCGGAAAGTTCCCGGGCAACTTCGGCTCCTCGTACACGACGGTCATGAGCGACTCGCCCGACAACCTGTTCGAGGCGCCGCAGGTCTACAAGGTCCAGGGCCAGAACCAGTACCTCATGATCGTCGAAGCGAGGGGTGCGAACCAGGCCCGCTACTTCCGCTCGTTCACGGCCTCCACCCTGAACGGCCCCTGGACCCCCCAGGCCGCCACAGAGAGCAACCCCTTCGCCGGCAAGGCGAACAGCGGAGCCACCTGGACCAACGACATCAGCCACGGCGACCTGGTGCGCGACAACCCCGACCAGACCATGACCGTCGACCCCTGCAACCTGCGGTTCCTCTACCAGGGCAAGGCGCCCGCGGCAGGCGGCCCCTACGACCGACTGCCCTACCGGCCGGGTCTCCTCACCCTGCAGCGCTGACCTGCCCCGATCCACAGAACCAAGCAAGGAGCACAACCCCCCATGAAGAACCCCACGAACGGCGTGCGCCGCGGACGCCACCGCCGCCGCTGGACCGGGACCGGACTGCTGCTCGGTGTGCCCGCCGTCCTCGTGCCGTACCTCCTGTACGTGCAGGACGACTCGCAGGCCGCGACGGTCGACGCCGGCGCCTACTACCGGCTGGTCTCCGTACGCAGCGGCAAGGCACTGGACGTCAACGCCTTCTCCACCGCCGACGGCACCCGCATCCAGCAGTGGACCGACCAGAACACCGCCAACCAGCAGTGGCAGCTGCGACCCACCGGGGACGGCTACCACGAGTTGGTGAACCGCAACAGCGGCAAGGTGCTGGGCATAACCGGCGACTCGACCGCCCAGGCGGCCGCCGCCGAGCAGCAGACCGACGGCTCCGCCACCTCGCAGGAATGGCGGATCGACGACGTGAGCGGCTCCGACGCCGTCGTCCTCACCTCCCGCAGGAGCGGCCAGGTCCTGGACGTCTCCGGCAGCTCCACGGCCGACGGCGCGGAAGTCATCCAGTACCGCGGCCACGGCGGCACCAACCAGCAGTGGAAACTGGTCAGGACGACCGGGACCAAGACGCCCGGATCCGGACCGTACACATGGCGCAACGCCCAGGTGGTGGGTGGCGGCTACGTCACCGGACTCGTGTTCAACCCCAGGGAGAAGGGTCTGCTGTACGCGCGCACCGACATGGGCGGCGCCTACCGCTGGGACACCGGGGCCGAGCAGTGGATCCCGCTGACCGACTGGATCGGCGAGAAGGACTGGAACCTGCTGGGCATCGACGCGCTGGCCACCGATCCGGTCGACCCCGGCCGGCTCTACCTCGCCACCGGCACCTACACCAACAACTGGGCGGGCAACGGCGCGATCCTCCGCTCCACGGACCGCGGCCGCACCTTCCAGCGCACCGACCTGCCCTTCAAGCTGGGCGGCAACGAGGACGGCCGCGGGGCGGGCGAACGGCTGGCGGTCAACCCCGCGGACAACGGCACCCTGCTGCTGGGCACGCGCAAGAACGGCCTGTGGCGCAGCACCGACCACGGCGCGACCTGGAGCCAGGTCCCCTCGTTCCCCGTCAAGGACGGGGCGGGCAGCGGCGCGGGCATCTCCTTCGTGACGTACGGCCCGGCCGGCAGCAAGACCGTCTACGTCGGCGTCGCCGACAGGACCACCTCCCTCTACCGCTCCACCGACGGCGGCAGCACGTGGCAGGCCGTCCCCGGGCAGCCCACCGGACAGATGCCGCAGCACGGAGTGCTCTCCGGCGACGGCTCGCTGTACCTGACGTACACCAACGCCCTCGGCCCGAATGGCGTGACGGGGGGCTCGGTCTGGAAGCACACGCCGGCCGGCGGAACGTGGAAGAACGTTTCCCCCTCCCAGGGCACCTACGGGTTCTCCGGTCTGGCCGTCGACCCGCGCAAGCCCTCCACGGTGATGGTCACCACCCTCGACCGCTGGTGGCCGGAGGACGAGATCTACCGGACCACCGACGGCGGCACGACGTGGAAGGCCCTGGCCGACAAGACGGTGCGGGACGCCTCCGCCGCGCCGTACGTGGGCACCGGCACCGGGCACTGGATGACCGCCCTGGCCATCGACCCCTTCGACTCCGGCCACGTGCTGTACGGCACCGGCAGCGGCATCCTGCGCAGCAAGGACACCAACGCCTCCGACAGCGGCGCCACCAGCCACTGGACCGTGGGCGCCCGCGGGCTGGAGGAAACCGCCGTGCTGGACGCGATCGCCCCGCCCGGCGGAGCCCACGTCGTCACGGCCCTGGGCGACCTGGGCGGATTCCGCCACGACTCCCTGACCGAGGTGCCCTCCGGGCGGCTGACGAACCCGATGATGGCCAACAGCACATCCATCGACTTCGCACAGTCCACCCCCTCGATGATGGTCCGCGTCGGACGGGGCGGCGCGCAGGACGGTGCCTACTCCGCCGACGGCGGCCGCAGTTGGAGGGGCTTCGCGTCCGAACCGGTGGCCGGCGCCGACAGCGGCCGGGTGGCGCTCTCCGCCGACGGCTCGGCCATCGTCTGGACGCAGACCGGCCAGGCCCCGTACCGCTCGACCGACAAGGGAGCGAGCTGGTCGAAGGTCAACGGCCTGGGCACCAACGCCGTCGTCATCGCCGACCGCTCCTCGGCCGGGACGTTCTACTCCCTGGCCGGCGGCACCCTGTACGCCAGCACCGACGGCGGGGCGACCTTCAGCGCCCGGGCCGCCAACCTGCCCGCCGACGGCCGGCTCGAGGCGGTCCCCGGAGCCGCGGGGGACCTGTGGATCGCCGGCGGCGGCCAGGGACTGCTGCACTCGACCGACGGCGGCCGCACCTTCACCCGGCTCGCCCCGGTGAAGTCGGCCTCCGCCATCGGCTTCGGCAAGGCCGCACCGGGCGCTTCCTACCAAGCCCTGTACCTGATCGGCACCGTCAAGGACGTCACCGGCGTCTTCCGCTCCACCGACAAGGGCGCCACCTGGCTCCGCGTCAACGACGACGCCCACCAGTGGGGCGGCATCGGCGGCACCGGCGTCATCACCGGCGACCCCGACGCATTCGGCCGCGTGTACGTCGGAACCAACGGACGCGGCCTCCAGTACGGCGACCCCTCCTGACCCGACAACCGGGCGGGGCCGCAGGCGCAACGGCCTGCGGCCCCGCCACCGCCCGGCCGAAGGACCTGGGGAGCACCCGGAGGTGACGGGCTGACGATTGCCGTACTCGCGGGGCTCAGCTTGACGTTTAACGTCCGGCCTGAACTTGCTCAGTAGAGGCCGTCGAGTTGATCCACAAGGGACCGCAGCTCGCGAGCTCGGGGTCGGGACATGCCGAGTATCACGGCTTCTAGCAACTTCCGGGCCCCGAAGGGGCTGCCACAGCATTGCCACACGCCGCAGCCGCCGTCCTCGTATTCGATCCAGAGTCTGCGGTACGGATCGTGTACGAGGTCGCGCCACATCCTGACGGCGTCGGCCGTAACGCCGACGTTCAGGTAGTTCCGGATGGTCTCTACCCTGGCGACTTCGGCGTGAGCTGCCGCGGACAGACCAGGGATGCGTGGTCGGTAGGTGAGCTGGTCGCGCAGGTGCTGCCCCGCGCGGACTTGCCCTGGCCGCTTACGCGGCATGGGCCTTTCTGTGGAAGATCATGGGGTGACATTGCCAGAGGAGACCGTGCCATGGCACATCACTTGCGGCTCAGTTGGTGCGTCGCGGCTTCGTGTGCGTCTGGGTTTCGTGCCGACCTTGTGGTGGGCGGGTCGGCCCCGGTCGCCCGGCCGGCTCGAAGAACCGACAGCCCGCCACCCGCTACGACGTCGGACGCGTCCTCGCCACCGGCGAGCCCTACAGCCGACCCGGTGGGTTTTGGTGCACCGGCTGGCGTGCCTGTCTTCGCCCGCAGGTTCCTAAACCCCCGGCGGACCCGGGCGGGGGTGAGCCTGTTCGGTTCCGCGGGTCGTTCCCAGGGACGTCGGGTCGCGTGCGAGTGGGCGCGCGAGGCGGAGCTGAGCGTGTGCGCAAAGGACGAGCCAGGTCCAACGGTCTGCCGCAGCGGAGTCCCGCAGTTTGGGCCTGGTCCAGTCGAGAGTCTGCTTGAGCAGGCGGAAGGTGTGCTCCACGTCGAAGCGGCGGACGAACGCCCGCCAGCACCGGTCGACGTCGGCGGGGCCCGCGCTGGTGCCCGACCACCACAGCCAGACGGGCTTGTTCACCCCGCCGCTGGGCAACTTCCCGACCGTCAGGCGGATCACAGTGCCCTCGATGATGGGCAACGGCCCCTCGTGGTCGAGCCAGGCTGCCCGCCGGGTCAACCGGGGGTGCAGCCGGTCCCATGCCTGCGCGGTCGCGGTCCCGTACCGGTCGGTGTTGGTGACGGTCGCCGCGGTGGCTTCGCCCCAGGTCTCGGGTCGGCCGAAGACGAACTCACCACCATGTTCGGGCGGGCGGCCGCCCTGCGGCGGGCAGACCGACGGCACCGGAACGGGCCTGCGCATCACCCGGTCCGAGCGGAGCTGGCCCAGGACCTCGACGGGCAGGTCTGCCAGGAGGTGGGCGATGCGGGGAGCGTCGTAGCCCGCATCCAGCACGACCAGGACCTCCGGATCCCCCTCCCGCCACTGGCCGGCGTCCACAAGACGTTGGACGACATCGCGGTGCTCACCGGTCCATTCTTTCGGCCCACCATTCCGACCGGCGGTGAGGGCGGGCGGCCGGCGTGAGTTGCCGGTTACCGGTTACAGCCCTCCGCGTGCGGGGGTTCGCCCTGCCAGGGCAGGGGCGGGCTCTCCCGGTGGCTTTATTCACGAGTTTGGGTTCTGGCTCACATTCCGTGTAGCTGTTACGGAGCGTCAGATCCTCGGAGCCATGCGATGCCGGTCGGGATGGGCACGAAGCTGGGGTGAGGTGAGTTCCAGGGCCCGGTTGTCGCGTCCGGCACTCATGTGGTTGAGCCAGCGTTCGTACCAGTCGAGGAAGTCGGTGGCGGAGGAGACGTTGGGGCCCCAGTAGCCGTCGCTGTTACCGATGAGGACGCGGCCGGTGAGGGGACCGGTCACCGCGATGATGCATACGTCGGTGCAGCCCATCTCGATGATGTGGAGGAAGAGGTCGAGTTCGTGTGCCCCGGAACCTATGCCGTCGAAGCCGCAGGGTGCCCCCGGTTCTTCGCGCGGATTCATGACAAGCAGGGAACAGTGTCGGCGTACGACTCACTCTGCCCAGTCGCGTACGAGTGAACGTGCTCAGGCTCTGCTGCTTTGAACCTATGGCCACATAGACATAGAAGATGTCATGATGACATCATGAGTGTCGATGGGCGTACGAGGGGTGAGCCCCCGTTGGGGCCTCTGCTGTACGAAGTGATCCGCAGCCTGTGGCCGCTGCACCGCACGGTCGTGCGTGCCGTGGAGCGGGAGCTGATGCACACGGGGATGACAGCTGGTCAGCATGCGGTGATGGACGAACTGTGCAGGGGTGGCCCTCGAACGGTTCCTCAACTGGCCCGCCTGCTGGGCCTGGACCGGCAGCCGGTCCAGCGTCTGGTGAACGATGCGACAGCTCTGGGGCTGGCTGAGAGCGCCCCGAACCCGGAGCACCGGCGCTCGCGCCTGATCCGGCTCACCCTGAAAGGGGAAGCCATCATCAGGGGCATCCAGGAAGCCGAGGAAACCGAACTGCGGCGCCGGCTGTCCGATCTGACCACCGGTGACGTCACGACGGCTCTGCACGTGCTCCGTCGCCTGGGCGAGGAGTTCAAGGACCTTGCACGGGATGCCCCGCCGCACCCCACGGATCGAGGAGACGACCGACGATGACGCATGCGCGGACACACGCGGTCACAGCCACCACCGTACCCGTCGAGGCGGGCGAGCTCTTTTGCGAGTCGGCCGGCGAAGGACCCCCCGTCGTACTGCTCCACGGCGGCATGCTCGACCTGAACATGTGGAACGAGCAGTTCTCGTGGCTCGCGAGCCTGGGGTACCGCGTCATCCGCTACGACGCCCGCGGCCACGGGCGTTCCTCCACCGTGGCCGGGGACTACGCCAACCATGACGATCTACACTCTCTGCTCACCCACCTCGATGTCCCGTGCGCCACGCTCGTAGGGCTTTCCCTCGGGGCGCGGACCGCGGTCGACACGGCGATAGCTCATCCTGAGTCTGTGTCGGCCCTGGTCCTTGCCTCGCCCGGGGTGAGCGGCCGGCCCTTCGCCGACCCCTACGTCGCGCACCACACCGCACAGCAGATGGCCGCGATGGGCGACCCGGACGGCGGAGCGCAGCGGTTCGTGGAGCACTTTCTCCGGATGTGGGTGGACGGGCCGTACCGTGAACCGTCCCAGGTCAGCCGCACACTGCGCGAGCGGATGCATGCGTCGGCGTCCGCCAACGTCATGCGGCACGCCCGCGGGTTGGGGGCGGGGATGCCGAGAGAAGTCGGTGCGGCGGACCGGCTGGCCTCCATCGGCGTGCCCACCCTGGTTCTCGACGGAGAACTCGACAGCAGTGACATTTCGTCAAACGCTCAGGCCATCGCCCGAGCCGTTCCCGATGCCCGGCACCAACGGTTCGCCTCGGCGGCCCACATGGTTAGCCTCGAGAGCACGGCACCCTTCAACCTCGCGGTCGAATCCTTCCTCGTGTCCACGACTGACCTCAACTGAGCACCTTCGCCTGTACCGGCGTGAGCACATTCGGGGGTACGCCGACAACTGCTGTCTCGCCGAACCTGGCGGTCTTCGAATGCGGTTCCGGGTCAAATGCCAGCAGATGGCATCATGATTTGATGGATGTCCCTATCTCGATCGACCTCGACACGTGGCCGCGTCGGCAGCACTTCGAGCACTACCGTCGGCTCGTTCCGTGTACGTACTCGATGACAGTCGAGTTGGATGTCTCCGCCTTCAGTGTGGCTCTGCGGCGATCGCAGCGTAAGTCCTACATCGCGCAGGTCTGGGCTCTCGCCACGATCGTCAACCGTCACGATGAGTTCAAGATGTGCCTCACTGCCGCGGGCGGGCCAGCGGTCTGGCCTGTCGTGCACCCAGCGTTCACGGTGTTCAACCCGGAACGCGAGACGTTCGCCTGCGTGTGGGCGCCCTACGACCCTGACTTCGGCGCGTTCCACGATGTAGCCGCCCCTCTGCTCGCGGAGCACAGTCGCGCCAGCGACTTCTTCCCGCAGGGAGAGCTGCCGGCCAACATCTTTGACGTGTCGAGCCTGCCCTGGGCGTCCTTCACCGGGTTCAACCTCAACATCGGCGGCAACGGCTGGAACCATCTCGCGCCCATCTTCACCCTCGGCCGCTATGTTGAGAAAGACGGCCGGGTCCTGCTCCCCCTGGCAGTACAGGTGCACCACGCTGCCGCAGACGGATTTCACTCCACGCGGCTCGTCAACGAGTTGCAAGCTCTCATGACGGACCTGACCTGGCTGGAGGAGACTCCAAAGGCCTGAGTGACGGATCGGGCATTCGAGCCGTCAGCCTTTCTTGGACCACTTGGTCTGTGGTCTTTTGCGGGTGAGGCGTCGGGTCATGAGCGTGATGAGTGCCCAAGTCAGATGGGCTTCGGAGTGCTGAGGCAGCCTCTCATAGTCCCGGACGTTGCGCCGCGCTTTCGTGATCCACCCCAATGTGCGTTCGACCCTCCAGCGACGGGGCAAAACGACGAAGCCTTTCGCATTGCGGGGCCGTGAGACGGTCTTGAGGGTCATCTTGAGGAAGTCGGCGGCCCAGGTGATGAGCTGGCCGGCGTAGGCGGAGTCGGCCCAGACCTGGGCGATCTGGGGTTGCATGTGGCCCAGGCGCCACAGGAGTTCGCGGGCGGCGTCGCGGTCGGTCATGTCGGCGGGTGTCACCGTGATCATCACGGGCAGGCCGAGGGTGTCCACCGCGATGTGTCTCTTGCGTCCGTTTATCTTCTTCGCGGCGTCGTAGCCTCGGGTGGCTTTGGAGACTGTGTAGGCGCCTTTGACGGACTGCGAGTCCACGATCAGCGTGACTGGCCAGGGGCATCGCCCCTGGCCAGTGCGGATCTGTCGGCGGAGCTGGTCACGGATGAAACCGACAATCCCGACCCGCATCCAGCGCGCGAAGTGGTAGTAGACGGTCTGCCAGGGCGGATAGTCAGATGGCAGAGCCCGCCACTTGGTCCCGTTGCCGACGATGTACCGGATCGCATCAATGATCTCGCGGCGGTGCCACTTCTCCGGCCGACCTCCGGCCTTGGTCAGGCATGCCTGAACGGGCAGCAGCGGTTCGAGGAGCGCCCATTCCGCGACGGTGGTGTCAGAGGGATAGCGGCGCCGACGGGAGGTCAAGGGCATCACGGCCTCCCTTCGGTCGGTTCGGGCCTGGGAGGCTATTTGGTGAGTTGGGCGAGGGTGGCGCGGACGCCGGTGAGCTGGGCGGATGCGAGCTGAGCCCATTCGTCGTCGGGGTAGCGTGCCAGGTGCGGGTCGAGCGTGCCGGTGATCATCCGGGTGAGGCGGCCGAGGATCTGTCGGAACTGCTGTTTCTCGTATTCGATCCAGTCGGCCGGTTCGTCGGAGAAGAGGTATCCGTCGCGGCGGCGCCAGATGATCGGGGTGAGGTGTTCGGCGGCGCCGACATCCCGCAGGTGACGGACGCCCCGGGCGACCTGGGACGGGGTGAGGCGGGTTGCGGCGACCAGTTGCCTGGTCTGTAGGCCGGCGGGCCTGGCTTCCATGAGGGCGACGCGGACCAGGTCGCCGTAGTGCACGCTGAGCGGGGTGGCCGCGCCGCGTATCCGGCGGCGGGCGGGCAGCACCTCACTCGCCCTTCAACAGCTGGGCGAGCTGCTCATCCAGGGTGAACCGGCCGGTCTCCAGGGCGGCCTCCAATCAGTCGGCTGCCCCGCGGACCTTGGCGATTCCCCGCCGGACCGTTTCACGCTCGTCGTCGGTGAACTCCTGGCCACGCATCCGGGGCACCAGTCGGCCCAGGGTGGCGACGTAGCTGTGGCAGGAGCCGACCAGGTCGAGGTACTCGATGGTGTGCTCGATCCTGCGGACCGCCGGCATCCGTTCGCGGACTTTGTCCCGTGTCTGTTCGGAGTTGTCGAACTGGGCACGGTTGACGGTGAAGCGGGTGTCGTCGTCGCGCATCGCCTCCCGGGCCACCCTCGGGCGCTGGAGCAGGCGGGAGGTCACCTGGGTGGCGACCTCGCCGTCCCGGGTCAGCTCCTGCACCACCCGGACCCGCTCGGCCGCCGGCAGTGAGGCCGCGGTCTCCGGCCTGCCTGCACCGCCCTCGCCGCGTCCCGGCCGAGCGACCCGCAGCTCGCCGTGTTCCCGCTGGCCCGCGCGACCAAGGGCTGGGCGCGCGTGTCCGCCGTCGAGCACCTTGACGGCGCACGGCACCCACACATCAGGGAGTGGCTGATCCGGGACGCCTGCACCGGTGACGTCCTGGACAGCTACTTCTGCCTCGTCGCCGCCCGCACCGGGGACCTCGCCGGAGTACTCGCCCGCGAGCGACTCGACGAACCGATCCTCAAGGGCGCCACCCGACTGATCCACGCACTCACCGACATGGACGGCCCCGGAGCCTCCCTCGACGCGTACGAGGACGCCGCACCCGCCCTGCGCACTACCTGCGCCACCTGACGGCCACCCCCGTGACTCCGCAGGACCTCCTCGCCCTCACAGGCATCCGGGACTGGTTCGCCCTCGGCAAGCCACCCGAGGGCGAACTGGCGCGAGCCGGAGCGGAGATCACCGCCATCATCGACCGTCCGGAGTCCCGCCGAACGGTGATCGAGGCCTTGGCCGATGACGACGATCCGCACGCTCACCAAGCGCCCTGGGCCGCCCGCGTCCTCGGCCTGCCCTACCGGGATACCGTGCTGCGCCGCATCGGGGCGGCGCCCCTGGACTCGACCGCTTGGTACTTGCTGACGGAGGATTGCCCGACCGACGAGATCGCCGGCGTGGTCGCGGCCGCCGAACAACTCCTTCCACTCGTCGAGCTCCTCGCGAACCCCGAACCGGACATCTTCTTCGGGTCGGAGTACGCCGCCGACCGGATCCTGGACCTGATCGTCAGCCGGCTGGGCGCCCATCCCGGCCACGGCGTAAGGCTGTTGCGGACGGCACTCGCCACGCGCTGCGAACGCAACCGCCGGATGGCGGCGTACGCCGTGGCCGACTGGCCGCGCGCTGCGGTCCCGGTGGAGTTGCAGGAGGCCCTCGTACGCGCCGCCGCCCGCGAACCCGTCGATGACATCCGTGAGGCGATGCGCGACGTCCTCAGCGGCACCGGTGCGGGGGCGGACTGACAGCCGGTGTGGTGGGGGAGTGGCTGGACATCTCGGCGAGGTAGGAGGGGCCCGGCCGTCGCGACGCCTGCGGGAGCGGCCGATCGAGCGGGGCGAATCGGTGCGTCAGCGCGTGGGTTCACGACGCCCGTCCCCAGGGCTGACAGCCGCAGCCTTTCCCTTACTGGTAATTGCAGCCGGGAGGCTGTTCGCTTTCGATGACGCCGCCCGTATCGAGGGCTGCGGCTGCTGGTCTTCTGCCCGGTCAGGGGCGTTCTGAATGTGGCGTTGGGCCTGGGTTTCATTCGTCCCACTGGTCGCAGTACTCGATGTGGATCTCGCGCGCGTTGCCGAGAATGCCGTCGTTGGAGTGGAGCTCGGTGCAGAAGTGCGGGTAGCTCGGATGGACGGGGACGTATCCGGGGCCGTTTCGGGCGACGTCGAAGAAGTGCCGGGCGGTGTCCCCGAACACCTTCGCGCTGCCGGTCATGAAAAGGGTCTCGGCGTGGAGATGCTGGTGGAACAGATCCCGGTTTTCCTGGTAATGCCGTGCCTCGTGATCAATCACGACTTCGTCGGTGTGTCCTGCACCAGGCATCGTCACGGTCTGCGGACGCCCTGGGCCGAGCCGTCCTCGTATTTTCTTCCAGCGTGAGGGGGCGAACTGGAGCGAGTGGTGCAGCAGCACGAGATCAAGCTGTCGTGTGCCGTCTTCTGGCAACTCGCGGGAGGGGCCACGGTTCCCCCGCATCGGCAGGTGGACCAGCGAACGCGGCGAAGAGGCGGCGAGCTTCCATAGCCCACCGATTCGCTGGGCGGCGTCCTGATCGAGGTAGGTGTCCAAGTGCCGATCATGGTCGATGAGCACGGCGTGGACCAGGGGCCGGGCTGGTCGGATGACCTTGAACTCTGTCGATCCGAGCCGTGCTTGGTGGATGGCGATGGGTAGCTTCATTGGTTCTCCGGGACACGGCGGCTGACATCGGCGGCGAAAGGGGCCCAGTTGCCGGCTGATGCCTTCTGCCATTGGACGGCGACTTGGATGTGGACGCCCAGTACCCGGGCGAGGGAGTCGCCGGGCAGGTCGGCGGCGAGGGTATCGCAGCAACCCTCAAACCAGTCCGCAGGGGGCATCGCGGACGGATCGACTCGAGTGGTGGAACTCAAGTCAGTGTGCTCGGCAAAGACGTGGCGGACCAAGTCCACGGCGAGGCGTAAGCGCCCGAGCGCCGACAAGCTCATCCAGCCAAACGGCGCAGCTCACCCTGCCTGCCGTCGTTTCCATCATGGACGGCGGCTTTCAGCAGGGTCCGGACCTCAGGGCTGTTCACGAGTGCCGCTGACCTGAGGCAAGTCCGCGGGCTTGAAGATCGCTCCCCATCGGGTGATCGTTTCTCGACGGGCCGGGATCAGTCCCACCAGAATTCCCGGCAGTGCGTGTCGATGAGTCGGTCGGCGTACGCGTCCAGGGTCTGGGGGCGGGGGCCCTGCCAGATGTTGTCGGGACAGAAGGGGAAGTGTTCGGCGGCGACGAGCAGGGCGTCTTCCCTGCTCGTCGGGGGTGTGGCGACGCTCACGTGGGGTGTGTCGGATCCAAGGGCGGCGACGCATGCACCGAAGCGTTGTTCCCAGTTGCTCACCACGGCGGAGAACGTGGCGGTGTCGTTGTCCCAGTTGGCGGGTCCGTCCCAGCCGACGAGGGCGAGGGCGTCGGCGCCGGAAGGCGCGGCGACCAGGCCCAGACATGACCGCGGCCGACTCAGAACGAAAAGTTCTGCGTGCTCAGCGGCCAGGGCTGGAGTCCGCCGCGTCTTCACGGCGGGGTGCGAGGCCCGGCCAGGTCTGCCCGGAGGGGGCCATGACGGCCGGCCGTTTGTCGGGCGACATGCCGTCGTCGTCATCGATCGCGGTGTACGTCGCCCACCACCTTGTGAACAGCTCGCTCGGGTCGTGGTCGTCGGGTGATGACATCTGCTTGGGGAAGAGCTCGCCGGTGCCCCAGGGACGGAAGTCGCTGTCTTCGGGGTTTCTCGAGTCGAGAAGCTGGGGCCAGACGCCTGAGCGGGGATGCTCGTCGTGATTCCGCGTCCACAAACCCTGCGGATACGGCGCCGTGCTTCAGCTTGAGGGCCTGCGCGCCTCGTCACCTTCATCGGACGTGATCAACCGTCCGGGCGGGACGGGGACAGCCGTGGTCGACAGCAGCTACGCGCAGTCGCGGACGCTGTACGGCTGCTCGGTCGGCTCCTGGACGACCTCGGTGTCGCCGGCCTGCGCCTTCTCGAACGTGGCGCTTGAGGTCCGGGGTGGCCAGCAGGATCCAGCCGTGGGTGCCCTAGGCCATCATCTCGGTGATCGTCCGGCGCTCGGCCTTCGGTGATGCCGGGATCGGCGACGGGTGGCGTCAGAAGGATCGACGTGCCCGGCTGACCGGCCGGGCCGACCGTGATCCAGCGCATCCTGCTCTGCTCGACATCGCTGCGGACCTCGAAACCGAGGATGTCGCGGTAGAAGGCGAGCGACGCGTCCGGGTCGTCGTGCGGCAGGGAGGTCGTGTGAATGGTGATGTCCATGGTGAGCAGGCTAGAGCTGGCTCCGTGCCCCGCACTTCTCGATTCCTGATCGATCCGTACGCGCCCGGACGTACACGGGGACGGCGCGCGGAGCACGCTCGCTTCCCGTGAGGGCAAAACCGATGCTCCGTCAGCCACCCGTCAGGGAACTGTCGGCAGCCCCCTCATCGTGAGCACGACCCGTCCCGCCCCGGCTGCCGAGGGGGCGCCGAGGCGGGAGACGGTAGGTGGGGGACGGGGGTGGGTTGCACCGCGTCCGGCGAGGGGGTCAGTGGAGCCGGATGGCGTTCCAGTCCCAGTTCGCGTTGGCGGGGGTGGTGTAGCTGCTGGTGAAGGGCTGGATGAGACCGGCGTTGTCGGCGAGGCCGGTGTACATCTTCATGGTGCCGTCGGCCTGGCGGTACATCATGCCCATGTCGGTACGCCGGTCGCCGTTGAAGTCACCGGTGATGACCTTCATCGCGTTGCGGTCCCAGCCGCCACTGGCGGGAACGGTGTAACCGGCGTTGTACTCACCGAAACCGCCGTCGGTCTTGGCCAGCGAGCTGTGGAAACCGACGGAGCCGTCGGCGTGGTGGTAGACCATGACCGCGTCGGAGCGGCCGTCACCGTTCACGTCGCCGGAGTGGAGCTGGATGGCGTTCGAGTCCCAGTTCGCGTTGGCCGGGGTGGCGTAGCTGCTGGTGAAGGGCTGGATGAGACCGGCGTTGTCGGCGAGGCCGGTGTACATCTTCATGGTGCCGTCGGCCTGGCGGTACATCATGCCCATGTCGGTGCGGCGGTCGCCGTTGAAGTCACCGGTGATCAGCTTCATCGCGTTGCGGTCCCAGCCGCCACTGGCGGGGGCGGTGTAGCCGACGTTGAATTCACCGAAACCGCCGTCGGCCTTGGCCAGGGAGCTGTAGAAACCGACGGACCCGTTGGCGTGGTGGTAGACCATGACCGTGTCGGAGCGGCCGTCACCGTTGACGTCGCCGGAGTGGAGTTGGATGGCGTTCCAGTCCCAGTTCGCGTTGGCCGGGGTGGTGTAGCTGCTGGTGAAGGGCTGGATGAGACCGGCGTTGTCGGCGAGGCCGGTGTACATCTTCATGGTGCCGTCGGCCTGGCGGTACATCATGCCCATGTCGGTACGGCGGTCGCCGTTGAAGTCACCGGTGATCAGCTTCATCGCGTTGCGGTCCCAGCCGCCACTGGCGGGAACGGTGTAGCCGACGTTGTACTCACCGAAACCGCCGTCGGTCTTGGCCAGGGAGCTGTGGAAACCGACGGAGCCGTTGGCGTGGTGGTAGACCATGACCGCGTCGGAGCGGCCGTCACCGTTCACGTCACGCGGTGCGATGGAACGTCGTACCGTCTCCTTGATCCAGCCGCCGAGGTCGTCGGCGCGTACCGAAACGGCGCCGGTGCGGGACTCCGTGGGGGCGGTGCCGAGGCAGCCACCCTGCCAGGAACGGCTGTTGACTCCGACCAGCTCGCCGGCGGCGTTCAGCAGCGGACCGCCGGTGTCGCCCTTGCAGATGGCGTCGGTGCCCTTGCCCGTGATGGTCAGGGTGGTGGCGTTGGAGGTGTTGAGGGTGAACGCGCCGGTGTGGGCCTTGTCGGGTGCCCACTCGGTCTTGGTCCGCCCGAAGCCCACGGCGGTCAGGTCGGCGCCGGCCGCCGGGGCGGTGCCCGCCTGCTTGATGCGCGCGGTCCCGCCGGAAGGAGTGGCGAGGCGGGCCAGGACGACGTCCCGGTCCGTGCGGGGGACGAGCTCGGAAACGTCGACGCGTCGGCCGTCGCCCAGGGTCACGGTGGTCTTGAGCGCCGGCGCACCGGCCGGCACCGCGGTACCGGGCGTCGCGGCGAAGCAGCTGGCTGCGGTCAGGACCCAGGAGACGTCGACGATGGAGCCGGTACATCCGCGGCCGTTCGCCTCGTCGCCGATGTTCAGCTTGACGACGGAGGCGTGCTGGCCGGCCGTCACCTCCGGGCCGGAGACGGCTTGGGCGGAACCGGCGGGAACGATGCCCGCGGCGACCGCGGTGGCGATGACGAGCAGGCCCGATATCCGCGCGGTGCGCGGACGGAATGCAGACATGAGCGGGTTCCTTCAAGAACGGGATGGGGTGAGGTGTGCGTCGAAATTCGGGTGTGCCGTGTGCCGTGTGCCGGACCGGTGGCCGGCGCCTGCGCCGATGCCGGTGCCGGCTGAGTGCCGGGTGCCTGTGGCGGCGCCGGTCACCTGGATCCGAGTCCTGGTGACCGGCGCCGTCCGGCTCATCGTCGGGCCGGTGTCACTGGTGTGGTCGGCGCCGGGTCGCGAGGGTGGGTCAGCCGTTCCAGGTACCGGTGAGGGCGAGGTGACCGGGGGCGCCCGGCAGGCCCGGGGTGGGGACGGTCGTGGTGGGGGCCCAGGTGCGGTCGGTGTGGCGCGTGGTGTGCAGGAGCTTCCCGTCGGTGGTCGTAACGGCCACTTGGACCTCACCGGCGATGTTGGCGGTGGCCACGGACTTGGCGGTGACCGTGCCGAGGATGGACTTGATCTCGGTCAGCGGGGTCCAGGTGCCGTTGAAGTTGCGTACGGCGTGGTACTGGCGGCTGCCGTTGTCGGTGGCGATGACGATGTGGGTCTCGTCTCCGGCGCCGATCGTGCTGAGGGAGGTGATGGGTCCGGTGGCGCCGGCGGCGGCGGCCACGTCGCCCCAGTTGAGCCAGTTTCCGTTGGTCTGGCGGATGGTGTGGTAGGCCTTGCCGCCGCTGAGGGTGGTGACCTGGAGTTCACCGCGGACGACGGCGGTGGCGGCGCCGGTCACGTTGGCGACCTTGCCGCTGGTGATGTCCTTGAAGGGCGTCCAGTGGCCGGTGGCGTTGCGAACGGTGTGCAGGGCCTTGCCGTCGGCGACGGCGACGACGTGGAGGTCCCAGCCGATGTTCGTCGCGGTGACGCTGGTGAGGTTGCCCAGGGTGCCGGCGACCTCGAAGACGTTGCCGAAGGTGCCCCAGGTGCCGTCCTGCTTGCGGATGGTGTGGAACAACTTGCTGTCGTTGCTCACGGCCAGGACGTGGGTGTCGCCGTTCATACCGACGGCCGCCGAGTTGCGAAGCCCGCCGGGGACCGCGCCGGTCCGGCTCTGGACGTCGTTGAAAGCGGTCCAGGAGCCGTCGTTGCCGCGGGTGGCCTGGTAAAGGCCGCTGCCGGATTGCACCAGGGCCTGGGTCTTCCAACCGGGGGTCTGCGGCAGAATTTCCTGCTGCATCCAGCCGCGGAGGTCATCCGCCCGTGCGGCGATCGCGTTGGTGCGGGTTTCGGTGGCGGGGGTTCCCAGACATCCTCCCTGCCAGGAACGGCTGTTGATGCCGGCCAGTTCGCCCTTGCCGTTGACGAGCGGCCCCCCGGCATCGCCCTGGCAGATCGCGTCGGCGCCCTTGGCCGTGAGGGCCAGCGTCGCCGCATCGGCGGAAGAGACACCGAACGCGGCGGTGTGGACCTTGTCCTGCACCCACTCCGTCTTGGTCCGGCCGAAGCCTGCCGCCGACACGGCGGCGTTCACGGCGGGCTGCGCGGCGGCGAGCTTGATGGGGGTGATCCCGGTGACGGGGGCGGACAGCCTCGCGAGCACCACGTCCCGGTCACCGCGAGGAACGATGCTCACCACGTCGAGCGTGGTCGTGCCGATCCTCGCGGTGGCCTTCAGCTCCGGCTTGCCGGCGGCAACCGACGCCCCAGGCGTCTTCGCGAAGCAGCTGACCGCGCTCAGGACCCAGCTTTCGTCGACGAGGACCGCCGAGCAGGCTCGGCCGTTGGACTCGTCCCCGATGGTCAGCCGGGCGGTGTGGGTGTAGGTGCCGGCGGCGGCGGGAGTGCCGGCAGCGGCCAGAGCCGTACCTGCGGGAATGAGCGCGGTGGCGCTTGCGATGGTCATGGCCGTGGCCGACCACATCGTGCGCGGACGTATGCGGGACATGGTTTTCCTTCGATCTTTCCGAGAACTGTGGCAGATGGCTGGGGCGCCGGTCGGGCGACCGAGGGCGGGCACGAGTGGCGCCCGGATCGCGATCTCGCCGTAGGGCGGCGCGGACTACTTGGTGACGCGGATCTCGACCAGGACGTGGTCCCGACCGTCCACGGACTCGCCGACGCCTTCCCAGGTCTTCGCGGGGATGTTGTACTCGACGCGGTCGTTCTCGGCGGTCATCGCGAGGTGGGTGTTGCCGGAATCGTCGGTCCGCACTCCGTGCACCGACTTGAGTTCCAAGGTCAGGAAGCCCTCATCGCCGATGACCTTGAAGCACACGTCCGCCCGGTCACGGGCCAGGAACTTGAGGAGGTTCTCCTCGCTCCGGCAGTCGGCGAGCACGATGTGGCCGTCACCCCGCTTGAGGACGATGCCCTGCTCGGCCAGGACCTTGTCGGCGTTCGGGTAGTTGTAATCCTCGATGGCGTATCCCGGCCCCGTTTCGGCGACAGGTCCGGCGGTGACGTCGGACGGCTGACCGCCCCCGGCCGTCACGGCCCAGGCCAGAACACCGGCCGTGGCAGCGGTTCCAAGAATGCGCTTCCATGCGTTGCGTGACTTCATGACAGTCCTAGCTGTAGGTATTGATCAGGGGGTGATGCCGGAGGGGCGGCGGCGCGCAGTGTGGGCGGCGCCGCCACTTCGGCGAGGTTCGGAGAAGGCGGCCCGTCAGGATCGGGACGCCGTGGGAGCCTTGAGCCCGCTCCCGCTCGTCGTGCCGTCCGTCACGGCTTCAGCGTGACGTCGAACTCGATGACCTGGGTCTTGGGCGACATCGGACCGGAATCACCGACGATCTTGTCGATGAGCGCGCCCACGCTGTTGCTCCACCAGTCCGTGTATCCGATGACCGGGGGGTGGGTCGCGGACTCGATGTCCGACTCGTTGTACGCGGTGTACCGCCACACGACGGAGCCGTCCGCGTTCTTGCGGGTGGGGGTCATCCGGACCGAGTGCGAGCCCAGGAACGTGTACGCGAGGTTTCCCGTGAGGCCGGCTGTGGAGAGCGTCCCGTAGTCCTTCAGGTACTTCCCCGCACCGTCGAAGCCGCTGAGCGAGTAGTCGTACAGATAGGGGTGGCCCAGTTCGAAGTTCCCGTTCCGCGTACGGTCGGCGAAGAAGGCCAGGGCCTTCTGCGTGTGCTCGTGCTCACGGTAGACGCGGGTGAGTTCATCATTCGGACCGAAGCACTGCGACCGGGGTCCCTTTCCGGTGAGCCAATCCACGCCCAGTTCCCACGGATTGGTGTTGTTGCTGGACTCGATGGGCGTGCCGAACGGCGTCAGGCAGCTCTCGGCGCCTTCGGGGAGGCCGTTCTTGCCGGGGACGATGGGGACCTTCGAGTTGTCCAGGGCCTTCTGGATCGCCTCGCGCATCGCGGCCTCGATGACGAGGTGCTTGGCCTCCGCCGCGGCCTGGGAGGCCGCGCCGGCGCTCGCCCCGGCCGCGAGCGAAGCCTGGCGGGCCGCGGCGGCCGAGGCCGCGGCGTCAGCGGCGTAGGAAGCGGCCTCGGTGGCGGACCGTACGGCGCGGGTCGCCGCGCTCCGCGCCACGCTGCTCGCCCTGCGCGCCGCCACGGCCGCCTGACGCGCGGTCTCAGCGGAGCGTGCCGCGGAGGCAGCGGACGCCTCGGCGGACGCCGCGTTCTTGCGCGCCTCCTCGGCGGACAGCTTGGCGGCCGCGGCGTAACCCTTGGCACGGTCGGCCCACTCGACCGCCTTGGCGGCCGCGTCACGTGCGAGGGCTGCCGCTTCGGAAGCCCGTGCCGCGTTTTCCTGCGCCTCCTGGGCCACCTTGGCAGCGCCCGCGATCATCGCCCGGATCGCGCTGATGTGCGTGGCGTGGTCATGGTCGATCCGCGCGAACTCGTGCTGCGTGGTGCCGATGAAGCGGCGCAGCATGTGGGAGTCGCCCTCAAGCGCGATCTTGGCGGCGGCCTTGACGTAGGGACCTCCGTTCGCCAGGAGGGTGGTCGCCTTCACGCGGTCGTCCTCGCGGACGGCCGCGGCACGCTCGACGTGCAGGAAGACGTGCAGGGCCTGGGCGGTGCCCTTCTCCAGCGCGGCCACGGCCGCACGGCGCTCGGCCGGGCCGGTGTTGTCGTCGGCCAGGATCGTCGTGGCCTCGACCCGGTTGTCCTCCTTGGCCGCCTCAAGTGCTCCGCTTTCGAGGAACGTCCGCACTTTCGTGGGGTCCTCGGTCCTGAGCACGGCCACGGCCGCCAAGGCCACGTTCTTGGTCGAGATCGCGGCCATGGCCGCGACGTTCTCGACGTTGTCCTGCCGCAGGGCGATCAGCCGGTCGGCGTCGATCCAGTGGACGACGTCCTCGTCCGAGCCGGCCAGCGCGAACTCCGCGGCCCGATGGGTCCACGTTCCCGCCCGCCCGATGAGCTGGATCGCCGCCTTGCGTCCGGCCACCACGGCGTCCGCGGTCCTGCCGGCCTTCAGCGCCGACTCCGCGGAGCCGATGAGCCCGAGCAGCTCCTGCGACAGGCGCGCTTCCTGGGTCCGCTCCCGGTTGTACCGTTCGAGCTGATTCGTTTCCGCGCTCGCCTCCAGCCGCGCCCGCTCGATCGCCTCGGCGGTCTCCTCGGCCAGTCGGGCGGTTTCGGCCTCACGGGCCGTCTGTTCGACCGCACGTGCCTTGTCGACGGCGTCGGCGGCCTTGTTCGCCGCCTCGACGGCCGCGTTGGCGGCTGCCGTCGACCGGTTGGCGTAGTCGACCGCCTGGCCCGCGTGGTTCGCCGCCTCCAGGGCGGCCGCTGCCGCCTTCTCGGCATGATCGGCGGCACTGTTGGCCGCGTCGCGCGCCGCACGGGCGGCCGTCGCCGCCTGCCCGGCCAAGGTCCGCGACTTGCTCGCGGCCCGCGTCGCCCTGCCCGCGGCGGCCTCGGCCACGGCGGCCTCCCGCTGTGCTACGGCGGCCTCGGACTGCGCGGCGCCGGAAGCCACGGCCGCGTCGGCCGACGCCCGAGCCGCGGCGGCGGCGTTGAGGGCCGAGCCGGCGGCGGCCGCACCCGCGGCGTCCGCCGCTTCGGCGGACTTGGCCGCGAGATCGGCCTTCTCCGCCACGGCGCGGACGAACCTGACCATGGCCGTGGCGGCCTGCGCCGCCGCTCGGGCCGCGTCTGCCATCCCCGCGTCCTTGGAAGCCCCGATCGCGGCCTGGTACGCCCGGGTCGCCGCCCGTCCCGCCGACGCGGCCGCTGCCGCGGCGGCGTGCGCGGCCGCCACCGAACGCTGCGCGGCGGCCTGCGCCGTCCGCGACGCCGACACCGCGGTCGACGCGGCGGCCGCCGCACCCCGGGCCGCCTGCGCCGCCTTGTTCGCGGCCCTCGCGGAACGCTGGACGTCCTGATTGGCGGCCTCGGCCTCGGCCTTGGCCTCCAGCGCCGCCTCCTTCGCCTTCTCGGCGGCCTTCACGGCCTGCTGGGACAGCTCGACGGCCTCGTCGGTCTTCCGACCGGCGCGCTGCCCCTCCGCCTCCACGACCTTGACCAGCTGCTGGATCGTCGCGGTCTCCTCGTCACGGGCACGGGCGATGTACTGGCCCGTTTCCAGGAACCACCGGATCGCCCTCGGCGTCCCGTCGTCCAGTGCCCGCTGCGCGTACACCCTCACCTGCGGTGACGCCGTCACGAGGATCGACGTCACCTGCACCCGGTCGTCCTCCTCGTGAGCGGTGAACTGTCCGCCGCTGAGGAAGGCGCGCAACGCGAAGTCCGAATCGGCCTCCAGCGCGGCGGACGCGTCACGCTTGACGGCACGGCCACCGCGGGCCATGACCGTGGTCACGGCCACCTTCAGGTCCTCGCGCACCGCGGTCTGGAACCCGCCCTTGAGGAAGGCCTCGACCGCCGCCGTGCCCCCCGACAGCGCCGTGCCGATGCCTTCGCGAGTCGCCTTACCCGCCATGACCAGCGACTGCGTGAGGGTGAACCTGTTGTCCTCGGCCCGGGCCGAGGCCAGCTTCTCGTCGAGGAACGCCTTCACGTCCGCCGCGTTCCCCACCAGGGCCGCGGCGGCAGCGACGCGAACGGCTCGGCCGCCCGTCCGGTACGCCCAGACGACCCTGCCGCGTTCGGTGTCCGGCAGGCCGGCCCCCTCGGGCACCGCGGCGGACCCGACCGGACCCGCCGCGTACGCGGACCGACTGAGCACCGTGCAATTGGACAACGCACAACCGGCCGCCACCCCGGCGAAGGCGGTGATTATCTGACGTCTGCTGAGCTGTCGTGAACGTGATGCCATCACGACTCCCTTCTCTTGCGCTGATCCCGACCAGGACGTGCTCCCGGCCTGACGGGCTGTCATGGTCGGTGGTCCGCACCGGGTGTGCCGTTTCGGACTCGGGAACCACGACCGCGATGTCGTGTTCTCCGGTGGCGCCGACCGGGTTCGCGTTTCGCTCCCGGCGGCGATCACTACTCTCGGCGCACCGCGGGGTGGGGGGAAGGGAAACCAGCCGGCCGAAAGGGGCCCTGACCTGTTCCGGCCTGCGCGGGCTTCCTGCGGCGCTCCGCCCTCTCTCTCCGCGGCGGATCCGGGACCGGGCGAGATCCCCCTCCCTCGGAGGGGTGCAGTGCGGCGTGATCCGCAGGACGCTCCACGTCGCGAAGTACCTGTCAGATCGCAGCCGGCGAAGGGGTATTGCGGGGCAGCTGCACGGGGGCGAGCCCCCGGAAACCGCCCTGCGTCGCCGGCTCCGGCTGATGGCAGCTCGGGCTGATGGGCGGTTCGGGCGGGTGGCCCGCCGTCTCAGCGACCTGCCCCTCGCCTTGGACGTCGCGACCGGGCGCACAGCCCGCTACAAGGCCCCGCCGCAGCCTGGGCGAGGGCCCTGGCGCCTCCGTCGAGCACCCGCCCGACGGCGGCCCGCAGTCGCGTTCGAACCACGGCGGAGCGGAGGGACCCACGCTCCCGGCTCGACGTAGAGCAGGGGGGATCTCGGTGGCATGGATCGGTGCGGGGATCCCCCGTGGAGCGTCGTCATGGAGGCTGTCTCGGTACGGGACTCGGACGACCACACCGAGCAGGTTGGCGGCGACCACCGTCCCCGACCGGCGACGTGATCGCCCTGCACCAGATGCGGTGGCCGGACGAGGTGCGCCCGCCCGGCGCGGTCCCGGCGCCGGCCGCCGTGGACGTCACCGATACGGAGATTCAGGCCGCAGTTGACCTGGCGGCCGCGTTGGCCACCGGCGGGTTCGAGCTGTCGGAGCAGCGCGACGCCTACCGTGCCGCCGTCGAGGAGGTGATCGCCTCGAAGGAGTCCGGCCGCCCGGTGGCGGCCGCGGGCGAGCCGGCACTGTCGGGGGAGGTCGTCGACCTGATGGCCGCGCTCCAGAAGTCAGTCGAGGACGCACGTGCCGCGCGGCAGGAGAGTCGACGCCTCCGTCCACGACCTCCCCACGGGCAAGAAGGCCGCGACGAAGGTTGTGAGGCCTGCGGCTGGCTCCGCGAGGAAGATGGCTGTGCGGCGGAAGCCGCAGCGCAGCGCGTGATCGGTGATTCGGTCAGTCGTAGGACATGACGGCGATCCACCGGCCGTGCCCGTCCTCCTCGTCGGTGAGGAGGCGTAGTTGCCGGGGTCCCGGTGACTACGTCGCCGGTGTCGGCGGGGTGGCCGGTGACGGCGTCACAGCGCGCGGGCCTCTTCGGTGCCGTTTGTCGTGGTGAACAGAGCGCGGGCCTCGGTGATGTCCAACAGTCGGACCAGCCGCTCTGGTACCGGGCCCGCCAGGACCAGACGGCCGGTACGCAGCAGGAGCAGCATCAGGTTGAGCATGGAGGAGTCCGCGAAGGTACATCCGGATCGTTCGCAGCCGCCGTGCCAGCCTCCTTCAGGGGGCCGAGGCTGTCCTGGTCGAACTCGCCCCCGCACACGATCACGCGGACACCGTCCTCGTCGGGCAGGACCTGTACCAGCTGTTCCACCGCAACTCCCAGCCTCGCCGACCGACGCGGCACCGCGTCCGTCTCCCGCGGCCAAGGTACCCACGCCCCCCGCCTCACCAGACGTGAACCGTTCATGATCCACAGCACAGAATTGATCGGCGGCTCCAGTCGGCGCATCCGCGATCATGCAGATCGGAGTACGGGTACGGGTACGGGTACGTTCGCCTGGCCGCGATTGCGGCCGCCGAGGGACTGTCTCTGCGCGCCTACCTGGCCCGGCTCGCGGAGACGATGCTGACGCCCGCCGAACGCGCCGAACGCGCGAAGAGGGCCCAGGCGGCACTGCGGGCCTGGAACGGCTACGACCCGACCGCGTCCGAGCGAGACGCACTCGACGACGAACTGGACCGACGCCTCGCGCAGGTGCAGCGCCCGTGAGTGAAGCGATGCACATCGTGCTCGACGAGACAGCGATGGCGGCGGCCGGGCAGGGCAACGTGTTGGCCTCCCGGCTGATCCATCGCGCGCACGCCGAGACCGGCTGGTTCCTCTACGCACCCTCGTGCGCCCTCGTTGAAGCCGACCGGGCCCGCCCTGGCACTGCCGAGCACTTGGCCGCCCTACCTGGCATCACCGTCCTCGACCTGGACCTGCCCGCCGCGCTCGCGGTGGCACAGCAGGAGACGTGGGCGGCTGCCCACAGTCAGCACGCGGCACAGCCCACTGCGGACCGGCCTGAGGGCGCGATCGTGGCCACCACCTTGCCGAAGCGCTGGGAAGGTCAGCCGGCACGGATCCTGGACCTCACCCCCTGACCAGCGACCTGGCCGGCGCCCCGGTGAAGCGCTACGAAGAGAGCTTCGCGTCTGGTCTGGCCACGTTTCGTCGCCACCTTGCCGGGCTGCGGCAGGAGACAGGCGGGTCGAGAGCCGCGTTGAAGCCCTCGTCCAGAAGATCGACCGCAGCCAGGACCAGGTCATCGGGCTGCTCACTCAGCTGGTGGAGCAGCGTCCCGGCGCCTGCTGATCCCTCTGGGCACAGCGCCCGGCCCGTCCATGGCGACGGCCTCGACCGGAGACCTCTGGTCGGGGCCGTCCGTGCGTCGGGGGTTTCCGGCGCGCAGGTGTTCCTGCCGGGCCTGGACCAGCCGAGTGTTGGCGCCGACGAAGCCTGCGAGACTGTGGCCGGTGCCGGAGCGAGACAGCTACCGCCAAGGTCAGCCCAGGTGAGGCCGACGGCGGTGGCCCATCCCTTGAACTCCGACGGTTGGGTTCGCCCCCCGGTGCGCGACCATCGGGTTACGACCCCGGCTCCGGTCGGACGGGGGCATCCGTGGCCAGGGTGTGGTCGAGAATGGCCGTGGCCAAGGGGGCGTGGACGGCTCGAGGTAGGGCATGACCCATGCCCGGTATCTCGACCAGCCGTGCCCCGGCGATCACCTGGGCGAGATGGTCGGCGTGCGGCGGTGGGAAGACGGGCTCGGCGGGGGCGGATATGACCAGGGTCGGCACCTCGGTGCGCGCGAGTTCCTCGGTGCGGTTCATGCCGGAGTGGTCCGCGCGCCCGTGGGTCATGGGTGCCTCATAGCGTCCGGAGTGCTCGATGATGCGGCGCTCCGAGGCCCGGAATTCCTCGGGGTCGAAGGGGATCCGATCGCCATTGAGCAAACGCCAGTGCTCCACGCGGTGGTCCAACTCGCCCTCCAGGCCGCGGTCCTCTTGAGGACGGGACCACATTTCGAGCAACCGTGCGTCGACGGGTGGTAGTCGGTCCACTGGAGTTCGGGAGCCGTCCGGGTGCGACAGCGGGGTGCTGCTGAGAGCGCAGGTGCCCATCACTGTCGCGCTGAGCAGCCGTTCGGGGTGATCGGCGATCAACAACTGGGCGAGCATGCCGCCCATGGAGAGGCCGACGACGTGCGCCCGCTCGACTTCGTGTGCGTCGAGGACGGCGATCGCGTCTGAGGCGAGGTCGACGATGCGGTACGGGTGAGTTTCGAAACTCCAGCTTGAGCGGCCGGTGTCCCGGTGGTCGTAGCGGATGATGCGATGGCTCACGGCCAACGCGTCGATCAGTTCTTCCGGCCAGCCCAGCCCGGACGCCCCGGCCCCCATGATCAGCAGCAGGGCCGAATCCTGTGGGGCGCCGCGCACTTCGGACCACAGTCGCGCCGTCGGGTTGACCTGGACGAATCTTTCATTCATAGCACCGCTCCCCACTGCACGATTGGAGACGAAACGGACCGTCTCGTATTGCGACGTCACCATCATGACGCACGCCCCGGAGTCACGCAATACGTTTCGTCTCGCTACTGGCTGAACGCTCGCAGGGGTCCGGAACCGTCTCGACCGGCCCGGGCCCTCACTGTGCGCCGAGCGTCATCCACTTCGCCGGCGTCGTGAGGGATTCGAAGCCCATCTTGGCGTAGACCGCGTGTGCGTCCGCGGTGGCCAGCAGCACGCAGCGCAGTTCGTAGGGTGCGAGATGATCGCAGACGGCGGTAACCAAAGCACGTACCTGGACGGCACCGGAGCCGCGCTTGACGTCCGCGACGAGAAGCTGTTCGCCTCCGGGATCGAGAAGATGCCGCAGTTCACGACGAATGGGTACGCCGCCGTCCGCGGTGCCGGGGGCCTCTTCGTTTTCGCAGCCCAGCCGGTCTGACGGGCGCCCCGCCCCCGGTGCAGGGGGGTTCGGCGCTGGGTCCGGTGGTGTGGGCGTGTGCGGGCGGTCACTCCTGGCCGTGGATGATCAGTGGGTAGCGGTGACGGAAGCTGCTTTTGGAAGTGGGTGGCGGCCCGGAGTCGGGCTGGTGAGTCGCAACCAGTGAGAGGTTCACCCCCGGGATGGGCTCCAGTTGCGTGGCGGTGACCCAGGTCCGGTGGTCGGCTGGTTCGACGGCGCCTCGCCCGGCGTACTGCCACAGCGGTGCGCCGATCACTGGTCCTCGTCACCGCCCTGCTCTTACCTCGCGGTGCGCTCGATGTGGCGGACCACCCACCGCCCGGCCCACTGACGTACTCCGGGAAACTCCGCCGATGGCCAGGTGGCGATGCGCAGGACCAGGAGCACGGTCGCTGCGAGCAGATGTGGCGGGCTGACCAGGCGGTGGCGGGGGACCGGCTCGATCCGGGGCCCCGGCCATGGCGGCTCCCGGGTGACGGCACGACGTACAGGGGCAGTCAGTGTCGCCGGGGTCGGTGAAGAGGGACTGGAACACGGCGATGAGCAGCACTTGGACGGGGATCCGCACGCCCCGGTCTGCGCCACGCGCCGTTCCTGGAGCAAGTACGCCCGTATGCGGTCCGCGCGTTCTTCGGTGCTCCCGTGCGCCCTTCCCTCGTCTCGGGCAGCGCGCCTGCCGGAATCGGACTCTCTGCGCGCCATGGTCTGGCTCCCTTGCCGATCCCTTGCACGGCTGCGGCTCCCCGGCGTGGTGGTGAGCCGCAGCCGTCGCGCTGGGCTCAGATGCGGTCGCGCCCGTAGTACTGGCCGAGCTGGTCGCGGTAGGCGGCGTCGCCGCGGTGCTTGTCCTTGTCGTACTCGGGGGAGTCCTTGATCTGGTCCTTGGTGAGGTTGACGTTGACCGTCTTCTCCTGCACATCGACGCGGACGACGGTGCCGGCGGGGATGAGAACTTCCTTGCCGAAGATCCACGGGCCGGTGTCGACGACGATGTAGGAGGCGCCGACCTCGTCGGTGTCCTCGTCGACCTTGCCGATACTCCCGTCACTGGCTTCGACCTTGAAGCCGACCAGGCTGGTGCCGGGCGTGTAGTGCGACTCGGGGTTGTAGCTCCACATGTCGTCAGTCATAGGTGTTCTCCTTCTGGGTCAGAGTCCGAGGTCGTGCGGGGGTCAGGTGTGCAGGAGGCAGTTGCGGCCGACCGCTCCTTCCTCGTCGAGCCAGTGGCCTCAGTCGGCGAGGTAGCGGAATCCGTGGCGCTGGTCCACCGGGAAGGTGACCGTGACCGCGCGGCTTCCGTCGGGACGCTCGACCATGGGGTGGGCGCCGGGCCGCCAGTCGGTGAAGTCACCGACCACGCTGACCTCACCGGCCGGGTGGCCGGCGGGCAGGACGAACGTGATCTCGGTCCGCTTCTTGCTCCGGGTGCGCTCCAACATGGACGGTCACTCCTCACCACCGGGGGAACATGGCTTCGCCATCACTGCCCGCTGCGTCGGCCTGGGTAGCGGGTCGCTACGCCACCCGGGACGGGTGTCCCCCACTCGGCCGCACGTTCAGGCGGCGCGGCGGATCCGTTGTAGCTCTGCCCGCAGGAGGGCGAAACGCCGCATGCCCCAGTTGCCCAGGTCCACACTTCGCCACGATGCCCATCCCGGCCTGGGCCCCATCCGGCCCCGTCGAGGCCGGGTCCCCAGGTCCCGCATCGCTGGTCTGATGCCCTGCTCAGGTGTGAAGGAAGTTTCGGTTCCGCGTGGCTGCGTCTTCTTCGGGTAGACGCGCCCTTGGATTGGCGGGCTTCCGCCGCCGGCCGCTCATTCGCACGAGGCAGTGCGGAGCAGGGAGCGCTCCATGATCCTCATAGTGGGCCTGATCATCCTGCTCGCCGCGCTGATTGTTGCGGTGGCCGGGGTCATGGCCAATCTCGGCAGCGCCCACGAACTCACCAACGACTTCTCGGTCTTCGGCTATCACGTCACCAGCTCGACCGGCGCGCTGTTCCTCTACGGCATCGCCATCGGCGCCCTGACGCTTCTCGGCTTGGTCCTCATGCTCGCCGGAGCCCGTCGGGCATCCCGTCGCAACCGCGTCGACTTCCTCCCCTCGAAGCGCGAGAGCGCGGTGGTGGACCGCGAACGTGAGGACCTCATCCAGCAGCGCGACGCCGCCCGCGCGGAAACTGCCCAGGCCCTCGGCGAAGGCCATCCCACCACGGCCGCTGCCACGGCCGTGGGCTATCGGCGCGCCAAACAGCTGGGCGGGCGCAACAACCCCCTCCAGCGCCCGAACCCGGAGCGTGCACGAACCGCAAACGTCGCCTTCTGGATCGCGCGTATCGGGAACCGTGGGACCGACTGGGTGGCGCATGGGCGACCCCTGCCGCCCCTCAGGCCGCGGGACGGCGGCCTTGGGGCCTCTGGTGGGACAATAGGGGCTATCGGCGGCATGGCCGACGCGATCAAGCGGCCTACGCCTTCCGCATACGAACAGCAGGTCAGGCCATGGCCAAGCAACAGCCTAGGGCTTCCCAGCCCACCCACGGTGAAGGGCCGAGCCCACACCAGGGCACCGAGCAGCACGGCTGGTCGCCAGATGTGGACGAGACCAAACAGCAGGACAACCCCAGCGCCCACCGCTCCTTCCACCCCGAGAAGTACGCACCTGCCAAGGGACCCGGCAGGACCGTCTCCAAGGAAGAGGCGGGCAACCCCCACGGCACCCCCTCCAAGAGCGTGGGCAGCCGAGGCGAGGACCAGAGCAAGGGCTCCAGCGATCAGGGGATGCATGACACCGGCCGCCGAGGCCGCTCCCAGCGTCCCAGCGGAACCAAGGACGCCTCCGCCACTACCGGTGTGGACCCCCAGGACCCTCCCGGCAACCGCGGCGCGGGATAGACCGACAGCCGCAACCATCGCCCGCCTTCCAGGGCGTCGCACGGTGGGCGGGGGCCCGTCGGCTCAGCGTGCGCACCGTGTCGAGATCGGGGCAGCGCACAGGAGGTGCCAGGTATGGCGATCGAGAAGAACGCCGCCCAGGTCAAGACCCAGGGGCAGCGTATGGCCGACAGTCGCGCCATGGAGGTCACGGCCCGGGTCGGGCTCTGCGCCCGGGGCGTGATCTACGTCCTGGTCGGACTCCTCGCGGTACGGATCGGTTTCGGTGACGACAGCGGCGGCAAGGAGGCCGACCGGTCCGGGGCGGTGCGGACCATCGCCGAGCAGCCGTTCGGCAGGGTGCTGCTGTGGGCGTTGGTGGTTGGCTTGGCGGCGATGGCGCTGTGGCGGCTGTCCGAGGCCGTGTTCGGGCAGGCGACGGCAGGTGGTGACACATGGACCCGGCGCTTGGGCTCCCTGGGCATCGCGGTCTTCTACGCCGTGATCTGTGTCGGCGTGGCGCAGACCGCGCTGGTCGGCGGGTCCGCCGGGACCCGCGCGGGCGATGAGTCGTCGAAGGAGTACACCGCGAGGGTGCTGGAATGGCCCCTCGGCCGGGTGCTCGTCGGCGCGTTCGGCGCTGTTCTGGCCATCGTGGGCGTGGTGATCGTGGTGCGCAGCCTGATGCGAAAATTCGAGAAGAATCTCCGTACGGGCGAGATGAGCCCGACGACGCGGCGCATCGTCGCGGGTCTGGGCCTCGTCGGTGGTATGGCGTGCGGCGTCGTCGCCGTCGTGACGGGCCTGTTCGTCCTGCTCGCCGCGGTGCGGTTCGACCCCAACCAGGCGAGGGGCTTGGACCAGACGCTGCGATCGTTCGCCGCGACCCCCGTCGGGCCGGTGCTGTTGATCGCCGCGGCACTGGGCCTCCTGGTGTTCGGCCTCTACTCGTTCTGCGAAGCCCGCTGGCGCAAGGCCCCCGAACACGATGCCTCGGCGGATCAGCCAGCCTCCCGCGGTGCCGACTGACCGCCCAGTGCGGTATCCGACCGCTGCAGACCTCGTACAGCGCACGCGATGTCGTGGGTTTTCTTATCTGCGGTTTTGTGATCCGGCAGGAGTGCCCGTGTGCCCGCGGACCCCATCGCCCACAGTGAGCTCGCTGCCCTGAACCGGCGGTTCGAAGAGGTCTCGGAGAAGCACGACCGTGAGTTCGGGATCATCAAGTCCGACCTCACCTCGGTACGCCTCCAGATCGGCAACCTCGACCAGAAGGTCGAAGCTCTGGACGAGAAGATCGACCGTAACCAGGCCCGGATCATCGAGCTGCTCACGCAGCTGGTCGGCCAGCGTCCCGACGCCGGCTGACCGTCGCTGGGCATCAGCCCGTCACTCCGCGGCCCCGGACCTGGCGAGGGTTCGGGGCCGCGGTACGTCCTGGTCAGTTACCGCTGCGCAACTGTTCCTGCCGCTCCCGGACCAGGGCGTGCCATCCGGTGCGTGCCCGCTCTTCACCGTTGATCCACCGGGCGGTCGAGGCGGCGGGAAGTGTCAGGCCGGCCATGTAGTGGGCGATGTCGTAGTAGTAGGCGTGGTCACCGCCCCGGACATAGTCGCGCAGCCGGTCGATCGCGGCGGGGGCCTCGTCCGGCTCGTGTTAGACGGCGTGGTGGAAGGTGAGGGCGAGTTCCAGAAGAGCTGCGGCGGTGACGATCCCGCTCGTGTTGATTTCCGTGCGGAGCAGGTGCCCTCGGTGCTCGACCTGGGCTGATGGGCTGCTGGCGTCGCGTACGAGGGCTGCGATCTTCGAGGTGAAGCTGGTCGTGCGCAAGGCGCTGGGCCTGGGATGGGGCTCGTTCCTCGGCGATGCCGTGTTCTTCGGCTTCGGTGCGGGAGACGGCGTAGGCGGCCGCGGCGCGCTCCATGTCGGCCTGGACCCACCAGCCGTCCCCTCGAACGCGACGGCGGCGGCCAGCCCAGCCGGAGGCCGGTCAGGAGTTGTTCGGTGAGTTCGATTTCGTCGGTGGCGCGGCCGGGATCGGTAAAGGCGATGACGAGGGTCAGCGATGGCGCGGGCGGTGCGGACGTCGCCGCTCAGGCGGCGAGGTGGGCCAGTCACCGACGGGCCGCCCGTGCGAGACGGCCGGCTCCGTCGGCTACCTGTTGCATGCCGGTCCGGGAGGCGTCGGTATGGCCGAGGTTGCGGTCGGCCTTGGCCCGGTAGTACACGGCGACAACCTGCAGTTCTGCGGGACGACGTCGGCTGTCGATGATGGCGGTGAGGCGGGCGATGGTGCGGTCGCGGTGTTTGTGCTGGCGTCGGGAGATTGCGTTGAGTGTTCTCCACCAGGCGTCCGCTGCCGTCTCGAGGGGCGTGTCGGTGTTGAGGCGGTGGGTGGGGCGAGGGGCTCCCACACGGAGTCGCTGGTGTAGGCCCACGCGGCCTCGGCCAGCCAGTCGAGGGCGAGTCGGAAGTCTCGGGCCAGGGTAAGCCCTTGGCGTAGGCAGCCGATGAGGAGGATTCGGTCCGGCCGGTGTGCGCCTGCCACTGGGCGCCGAGCCCGGTGAGGGGCCGTCCGGCGGCTTGCTGCCAGTCTCGCGTCGATCAGCGGTCATCGGTGTGGTCGTCGGCGGTGCGGATGGTTGATGAGGCCGTGCAGGTGGTAGGGCCAGATTCCGAGGGGGTTCTGGCGTACGAAGGGCCGCTCGATCAGCCGCATCGCCGCCGCCTCGTGTGGCAAGCCGGCTGCTGCGGCGGCCAGGGTCAGGTCGAAGGAGTCGAGCAGGGCGACCGAGCGGAGCACGTGGCGCTCGTCCGAGGCCGGACAGGGTGCGGGCGATCAGGGCCGGGAAGTCGTGGTCGAAGTCGGCCGGCAGTGGTGTGTGGCCGGTGCGGCGGATTTCGAGGAAGCGCATGACAGCCGTGTCGAGGTAGAGGGGCAGGCCGTGGGAGTGGTCGGTGATCACCTGGCGGATGTCGGTGCTGATGAAGGGCCGGCCGTCGCGGGGGAGGCGTCGGGCGAGGTGGTCGTCGCAGTCCTCGGGGGAGAAGTCGCCGACGAGGACCTGCCGCGCGTGTCCGGGGGCCGGGCGGGCGGCGCGGGCGGCCGGGACGCCTCCGGGAATGCCAGGCCGGGGCAGGCGGTCGGGCCGGTGTAGTCGAGCTGTCCCTGCAGGCCCGGGCCGGCCCACTGCAGGCGTGAGCGGCCGGTGACGACGAAGAATACGTTCGGCATGAGCCACACCACCCGCTGGATCAGGCGTTCCAGATCGCGGTGCGTGCGGTCCCCGACATCCTCGAAGGTATCGAGGAGAACGACAGGCACCGTCCTCTTGTCCGCGGGCAGCTGGGCGATCTCCTAGGCCAGGAGGTGCGGTTAGAAGGACAGGGAGTCCAGGTCCGGTTCGGCCTTCAGCAGGTCGCCCAGCCGGGCGCAGCCGGCCAGCGCCTGGACGGTCTGCCGCCGTTCGCGCAGCGCCTTGACCAGCGAGCCGGTGAGGGCGCCCACGGCCGTGCCGACGGTGCCGGGCAGGAGCAGCGCCTGGGCGACATCGGCGAGCGCGGACTGTGGGAGCGACTTGCAGCAGACATGAAGGAAAGCAGTGAGGTGGAGGAGAATGATCCCTTTACGGTCGAGATCATTTCGGAGAGGTGGACCCATGTCCGAGCTGAACACGGCAGATTTCGAGCCCCTGGACGGCGACGAAGACCAGCTCGCGCGTGACGCCGTGCGTGAGATCATCGCCTTCTACAACACCCGCATCACCGCCGAACGGCGGTCGTCCATACCGGACGACGAACGCATCGAGCAGCTGAAGGCCGCCCGGCAAACCGCGATCGACGATCAGTCGCGCCTGGAGACCGCAGGTCCCGGCGATGCCGCCCGCATCGCAGCCGACTACGCGGCCCGGCTCAAGGGGCTCACCAACCAGTCGTAGCCCGCCGCGGGCACGGCCCCCGGCCACATCTCTGGCCGGGGGCGACCGATCCGAGGCGGCTGCATCCGGTCCGGCATCAGCGGCCGTGCCAGCGCAGCGGTCTCGTCCAGCTCCGGTCGGTGCCGCGGCAGCGCCTCACGCAGCGCCCGGTGCAGCGCCAGGATCCCGGCCTCCTCCTCGGAAGCGAGTCAGATGTGAAGGGCAGCGACGCTGGTGAAGCTCAGTAGCTGGCGTGAGTCGCTCTGAAAACAGCAGGTCAGAAATACTTCCTTGACGTCAGTCCGTGAGGCTGGCGAGGAACTTGGCCTCGCGCCGCGGGTCGAGGCCGACCGGCGATCGGTCGGGGCGCTGCGGCGCGGTGCCGCCGATCTCCTGGAGCCAGGCCCAGGTGTCTGCCACTGTCTCCCCGATGGGACGACAGCGCAGGCCGGCGTCGGTCGCCTTGGTGACATCTCCGCGGTGCATGGTGTCGTGGTCCTCACCGGGCGCGATCCAGATCGGCAGCTCGGTCCAGCCCTCGATACCCGCGGCGAGGATCGGTGCCGGATCGGTCCAGCGCAGCTCCGCGTCGGAGCCGGTGACGCGGACGCAGGCGTCGAGCAGTTCACCCATCGTGGTGTGGCCCGATGGGCTGACGACGTTGTAGGCACCGGCGAGACCGCGCGTTGCGGCGTCGAGCATCCAGGCCGCGAGGTCGCGGGCGTCGATGTACTGCAGCGGGAGCTCGCGTGGGCCGGGAGCGAGTACGCGGCTGCCTTCGGCTATTCGGTTGAGCCACCACGGCAGGCGGCCGACGTTCTCACGCGGGCCCAGAATCAGGCCGGCCCTGGCCAGCAGTATGCGGTCACCGAAGGCGGCGATCGCGGCGAGTTCGCCGCCGCGTTTTGCCTCCCCATAGGGGACATCCTCTGCGTCCGGAGAGGAGTCCACCACGGGAGCGTTCTCGGTAAGGGCCCCGGCGGCGGGATATCTGTATACAGAACGGCTGGAAACGTAGACGTAGTGGCCGGCGCGGTCAGCCAACAACCCAGCCGCGTCGCGTACGGCCGTGGGGGCGCCCGTCCAGGTGTCCAGGACTATGTCCCATTCCCCATCCGCGAGGGCCGCCAGGCCACGCGAGTCCGTGCGGTCACCGCGCAGATCCAGAGCGCCCACCGGGGCCTGATGCTGACCCCGGTGAAACACCGTCACCTCCCAACCCCGTGCCAGCGCATCACCGGCGACGGCACGCCCGACGAATTCCGTACCACCCATGATCAAGAGCCTCATGACTCCGACTCTGCCCGACCAACCACTGGCGTGGGAACCGAACCTCGCTGTGGACAGAATCGCCCACAGCTCAATTGCCGATGCACTCAAGCTGAGGATCCACACCCAGCCCTTTCGTTCATTGGTTCACCGCCCAGCGCGGTAAACCATCCCGGTCAGAGCACTAGCTGCCCTGACCCCAGTTCACCCTCAAGCGATCCCACGGCCTCGTCCATCAATAGTCTCCGCGTCATGCCCGACCTCCTCGCCCACCGCAGCCTCGCTCAGCGTACTGACCCCGGTGAACCTTCCCGGTCAGAGCACTAGGCGATGATCTCGCCCTTGTCGCTCTCGCCGGCAGCCAGCGCCGGCCACGTGGACTTGACGACGCTGTCGATGATCTCGGACGGGCCGGTCGCCCGCTCGATGGGCAGGGGCGGAGTAATCGTGTGGGTCAGCACTACGCTGCTCACCGAGTCGGACCCTTCGTTGGTGACGGTCCACCGCCACACGACCGAGGAGCCCTCCTCATCGATCTCTCCGTACGGGTCGCGTGCGGGCCTGCCGTTGCGAGGGAGGCAGCAGCACCCTGACAGCACGGGCCCGGGACGCGCGCCCCGGGGCCTGGCTGTGCTATTTCGCTGGCGCCCTGTGCGGTTGATCGGCTCCTATGGCGCCGGTTCGTAGACGACGGTGGTGGTGGAGCAGTCCTCGGTGAGGCCGAGGAGGGCCTGGCGCTCGTTCTCGTCGACGGCCAGGTCCCAGCGGAGCTTGGTGCCGACCCAGGTCGCGGCGTAGGTGCGGTGATATCCGCCGTCGGAGGGCAGCCACTCGGCCGGGTCCTTGTCGGACTTGGACCGGTTTGAGGCGGCGGAGACCGCGATCAGGGTGTCCGGGGACCTGGTCGTTGGCGTATGCCTCCCGGCGGGCCGCGGACCACGGCGCCTGCTCAGCTGGCAGGGAGCGTCGTTGGACCTGTGCGGTATTCCCGGCTCTGGAGCACCTGAGAGGCTCAGGTTGACGTCAGATGCCGTCGCGGCGCCACTCGTACCGCCACGCCGCGTCGAGGTAGCCCATCTCCTCGTCACGGAAGCCGGGCCGCGGCGGGCCCAGACGTCGTGACGCTTCCACGCACCGCTCGTCGTCGTGGAGTGCAAGACCGTACACGGCAACGAGCTGGACCCGGCGCTCCGGGTGGTGAAGGAGAGCCGCCATGGCGTCGGTCAGGACGGGATCGCCGTTCCTGCTCTCACCGGCCTGGCGGCAGGCCGCGACCCGTACGTCCGTGTCGACGTCAGTCATCAGCGACAGGAGTGCCTCACGAGCCTCGTCGGACAAGGACCCGGACTCCAACCGCGTACCGAGCCCGTTGGCCACCGCCTGCCGGACACCGGCATCGGGGTGGCCGATGTGGGCCAGGAGGGCCGCTTCGGCGCGCGGTCCGGAGTACGAATCAAGGCCGTGCAGCACCCTTGTGAGGACGGCGATGTCCGTCTCCTCGGCCGACCAGTCGGTGAGGGCGTCCACGGCGAGGACCGCGAACTCGTCCTCGTGGCTGTCGGCGAAAAGCTTGATCAGCCGCATCAGCTCGGCACCGAACAAGCGGTGAGCCGGGTCCGTATGAGCTCGCAAGGCCGCGGCAGCCATCCAGGTCGCCTGATCACGTCGGTGAGACAGCAGAATGGCGGCCCGTCCCCACGTCGTGTGGTCCTGGTCGTGGTCCAACGCGCGTGCCATCAGCTCCTCACACGAGGTGCGGATGCCGAGTAGTTCCTCCAGGCATGTGAGGATCGCCCCGTGACCGTCCCGCACGGTCATTCCGCCGAGAGTGAGCTCGCCGACTGTGTAGTGCTCGTCGTCCTGGACCCTGGTACGGACGAGGTCGTCCCGGGAGCCCGTGCGGCGCCGCAGTTCGGCTTCGCCCCCCGCCCCGTGCCAGTTTCGCGCGAGATCCCGCATCTCCAGCAGCTCGGACTCGGCATACCTGTCCCGGATGCTGTTGTCCAGGAGAGCCTCGACCAGCGCGGGCGAACCCGAATCAACCGCCTCACGCAGGGACAGCAGCTCGTCCGGCGCGCACTGGCCGGCATCGGCGCCAGATATGAGCAGCAGTTGAGCGATGTCCCCGCGCCACGCCCGGACAGCCACACCGAACGCCGCGGCCCGCTCGTCGTAATCCCCGTCCTCCTCCAGGATCCGCTTCACCAGAAGAACTTCCCCCGCCCGAACAGCGGCGATCAGACGAGGCTCCACCACACCGCTCACACGCCCACCCACATCCATGACCTCACTCCCTCGTCGTGTCCCCGCAGCTCAGTCTAGGTTTGCCCCATCCAGCCCACCGGCACCGGGCGCAGCCGACGCAGTCAAGGGATTCGGTCACCAGGAGCTCGCCGTCGCCCTCTGCCGCAGGGATTCTGTATCTTGCGCGAGATGTGGGCGTTCAGCCGGTCCCAGACCAGCAGGATCGGCGTTCGGACCAGGTGATGGACGCCGTCGACCAGCGCGATGGGGTCCCGCTCGCCCATGCTCCGGTGCTTGCCCCTGCCCGCGGGGTGTCCGAAGGCGATGGCACAGACGGGTCCGGGAGCCCGGCCGCATGGCGATCAGCCCTGCCACCGACAGCCGCCCCGAACGCCGGCCGGTGCGGATGCCGTTTCCACCCCGGAAGCCGTAACCGACGCTCGACCTTCGGCAACAAGGGATCGATCACCGCCCACAGCTCATCGTCGACGTCCCACGGCTTGCGCCGAGCCGCCATGCACCCCCGGGGCAACGCTCTACGGCCCATCCAGCCAACCGGAAGATCATTTCATTGGAGGTTATAAGCTACTGGCCAGTAATCGGGGGGAGTTGCGCCGTTGAGGCGGCTCCATCCGGGGGAACACAGGGCGCGACAGGCCGGATTCGACCATCCGTGCGGACGCCGCGCCCTCCGGCACGGGACATACATGTACCTTCGTTTCAAACTAAAAACAGTCACCCTTTTGACCGTTCTCAGCGTTTTCCTGACGCTGGGCATGGGTCAGGACAGCGCGCTCGCCGCGCAGAGTGCCAAGTTGAGCGGGACCGAGGCGAAGCTTCGCGCAGCTGAAGCGAAGATCGATGCCGATCTGCTGGTCCACATCGTCCAGGGCACCGCCAGGGTGTCCGGCTGCGACAAGCTCTCGTTCCTGGAGAAGCCGTCCTGCTACCGCGAGTTCGCGAACAAGGCCCTCAAGGTCGGCGCGGGCGTGGGGATGTTCGCGTACGGAGTTCACTACGCGCACAAGGACACGGTCCAGCACTTCGGCAACCTGAAGAAGGAAGCCGCAGGGCTCAAGGAACTCAGGGCGCAGTTCACGGCGGATCCGGCCAGGATCGCGGATCCGGAGTACCGCCAACAGTTCGAGAAGCAGGTCCGGGCCGCGGCGTCCGGCGCGCGAGCCGACATCGACAAGATGGTCGGGGACGTACTCGAACTCATCGAAACCGTCCTCGTCATGATCCAGTTCACCATGGCCATGGTCGCGCTGGTGCTCGG
>NZ_JBEZKS010000018.1:0-126986 GCF_040651775.1 Streptomyces sp. NPDC048383 | reverse complement strand
CGACGAGCACGGCACCCCCGCCGAACTCGCCGCGAAGGAAGCCGGCATCTCCGTCGCCGACTTCTGCGCGCAGGCAACCGGTCGGGGGCAGGGCCCGGTGGAGGGCCAGCAGCAGGGCCCAGACCCGGTCGGCGAGTACGGGCGGTCCGGTGTCCGGAACCAGCCCGTGCAGCCAGTCCGCGAGGACGCCGGTGAAGGCCGCCGCCACCGCCGAGGCGACGAGGTCCGCGTGCGGGGCGCCGACGGCCGACCGCTCGGCCCGCGCGCGGGCCCGTAGCTCCCGGTGCAGGCGCTCGCCGAGCGGGCCGCCGCCGCCCGGCAGGAGCAGGCTCCGGTACAGGGCCGCGCGATCGGCGACCTCGGCGAGGTACTCCGCCAGCGCGGCCGGCGGGCGGAGCGGGGCGAGCGAGCCCGGGCCGGTCTGCCAGGCGTGCAGGGCGTCGACCGCCGCGTGTGCCACCTCGGCGCAGGCGTCCACCGCGAGCGCGGGCAGGTCCTCGTAGTGCAGGTAGAAGGTGGCGCGACCGACGCCGGCCCGGCGCACCACCGCGGAGACGCTCACCTCGGTCGGCTCGCGGCCGGCCGCGCACTCGGCGAGCAGGCTCTCGCGCAGCCGCGCCTTGGTCCGCGCGGTCCGGGGGTCCTCGGCGCGGCCCCGTTCGGGGCGCGGGTCCGGCGGGGTCACGCGGCGAGGAGCGCGGCGCCCAGGGCGAGCGCGCCGGGCAGGGCCTGGGCGAGGAGGATTCGACGGTTGGCGGTGGCGGCGCCGTACAGCCCCGCGACGATCACGCAGATCAGGAAGAAGACCTGCGTGGCCAGGGAGTCGATGACCAGGCTCCAGACCAGGCCGGCGGCGAGGAAGCCGTTGTAGAGCCCCTGGTTGGCCGCGAGCGGGGCGGTCAGGCGGGCGGTGTCCGCGTCGAACCCGGACAGCGCGCGGCCCGGCGGCCGCTGCCACAGGAACATCTCCAGGACCAGGAAGTACGCGTGCAGTGCGGCGACGACGCCGATGAGAACCTGAGCGACCGTGTGCACGGCCACCTCCACTCCGTCCCGGCGGCCCCCGGCGTCCCCGACGGCCTCGATTTCCTGGACAACTGTACAGGAAATCGAGGCAGTGTCGGCGCGTCCGCCCGCCCTGGGCCCGGCCCCCTATCCCTCCCGCACCGGGAGGACGGAGATCGCCGCGACCGGGCAGGCCCGCGCGGCCTCGCGGACGAGCGGGCTGCCGTGCCCGTCCTCGGGGCCGGCCAGCACCTCCCCGAAGCCGTCGTCGTTCTGGGTGAACACCTCCGGTGCGGTCAGCGCGCACTGCCCGGCGCCGATGCAGACGTCGTGGTCGACGGAGATCCGCACGCCGTTCACCAGGCCACGGGCAGTTCGACCATGCCCTGGATGGTGTCCCCGGGCTTGAACGGGATCCGGTCCGGATCGGCCGCCAGCCGCAGCCCGGGTAGCCGCTCGAACAGGGTCCCGAGGGCGATCTCCATCTCGGCGCGGGCCAGGTTCTGCCCGAGGCACTGGTGGATGCCGAAGCCGAACGCCAGGTGGTGCCGGGTGGGGCGGTTCCAGTCGAGGGCGTCGGGCTCCTCGAACACCGACCCGTCCCGGTTGATGACGGAGGTGGCGAAGACGACCCCGTCGTCCGGGCGGATCGTCACGCCGCCCACTTCGATCTCCTCGGTCGCCACCCGCAGCATGCCGTCGGCGATCGACAGGAACCGCATCAGCTCCTCCACCGCCTCCGACATCAGGGACGGGTCGGCGCGCAGCTCGGCCAGCTGTTCCGGGTGCCGCAAACAGGGTGAAGGTGCCGAGCGAGATCATGTTCGCCGTCGTCTCGTGCCCCGCGACCAGCAGGATCACCGCCAGGGCGACCAGTTCCTCGACATCGGTCCCGCCGGTTTCCAGGCGGGTCGCGATCAGCTCGTCCAGCAGGCCGTCGCCGGGAGCGGCGCGCTTGCGCCGGATCAACGCCTCCAGATACGCGTCGAGCTGCTCGCGGGCGTCCTCGACGTCGGCCGGTCCGGGGCCGCGCAGCAGCCGCCGCGACTGTCCCTCGAAGAACTCGTGGTCCTCGTACGGCACCCCCAGCAGGGCGCAGATGACCGTGGACGGCACCGGCAGGGCGAAGGCGGAGACGAGTTCGGCCTCCGGCCCCCTGGCCACCATCGCGTCGATCAGCCGGTCCACGGTCTCCTGGATGCGGGGGCGCAGGGCCGCGGTCCGCTTCAGGCTGAAGCTGGGGATCAGCATCCGGCGCTGCGCGTTGTGCTCGGGGTCGTCGACCCCGAGGAGGGCGGTGCGGCGGTTCTGCAGGCCCTTGAACCGCGGGGTGGGGGTGGGGAAGGCGGCGTTGGTGCGGTCGGTGGACAGCCGTCCGTCGGAGAGCAGGGCGCGGGCCTCGGCGTGGCCGGTGACCACCCACACGGAGCGTCCGTCGAACAGGGTCACCCGGGACAGCGGCCGTGCCCCGCGCAGCGGCGCGTAGGCGGTGGGCGGGTGATAGGGGCAGGTCCGGTCCTGGGGGAAGGCGATGGCTTCGCGCCGGGCCTCGGGGCCGGCTTCGGGGCCGGTTCCGGACGCGGTTCCGGACGCGGCTCCGGACGCGGCTCCGGGCGTGGCTTCTGACGTGGCTTCGGAGAGGGCTTCGGACATGAGAACAACACCTCGCAAGCGATGGTTCCGTCGCGACGGACTCCATTACATGCCTGAGGCACCTATCCCACCTATGCCACTTTCGGCCACACTGCCCGGGTTCACCCGCAGGGACCCACGCCCGCAACCACCCCGGCGGGCGCGCGGGCCGCGCCGAAGCGACCTCGGAGTCCTACAGGTGGGCGTCCAGGAAGGCGCGGAACCCCTCGCGGTCCAGCGGCCCCGCGTGGGAGGCCACCGCCTCGCCCGACTCGACGAGCACGACGGTCGGGGCGCCGGTCACGCCGAAGCGGCGGACGGGCCCGGGGCAGCGGGTGATGTCGGTGCGGACGGCCGTCAGCCTCGTTCCGTACTCCTCGGCCAACTCCGCGACGAGGACGTCCATCGTCCGGCAGGCCTCGACGACCTTGGGCCAGGTGCCGGTGAAGTAGGCGAGGACCGGGCCCGGTGTCATGCCGACGATGAAGTCGAATTCCTGGTCCTCCAGCGGCCGGTGTACCCGACGGGCCATGGGTGGTGCTCCTCAGTTCGCGGTGCGGTGATCGACAGCGTAGGCGGTCCCGGCCGTCCCGGGCCCGGACCCCGTTGTCAGTGGGGCCTGTGAAGCTGGGCCCCATGGACGACAGGATGCTGCGGCGCCGGGTCTACGGCGCCGACCACGACGATCCCGATCCGGGCCCGCGCCCCGGTCACGCCTACGGCGAACTCGTGGGCGGCCCCCTCGACGGTCTCCTCCTCGACGTCACCGGCTGGAGCGCTCCGCAGCTCGCCGAGGAGGCCCGGCTGCACACCGAGATAGGGCGCTACGGGGCGGGCGGTCGTACCCACTACCGCCGCCGCAGGGGCGACCCCGGGCGCTGGGACTGGACGGGGGACAGTCCGTAGCGACCGGCGGGCCCTACGGGCGTCGCGGGGAGGATTCGGTCGGGGGACGGCTCTCGGAGATCATGGAGATCCGTCATGTGGGGAAGGAAGTACCCGTGGGTCACCTGGTGATGAGTACCGGCGACATGCGCAACGCGATGAGGCTGCTCACCGCCGTCGAGCGCACGCCCGAGCAGGAGCGTCGCCTCGGCCGCATCCGCGAGGAATGCGCGCGCGAGGACGGGCGGCTGCGGAGCCAGGGCGTGGAACTCGACGTCTCCGTGGCGGCGGCGCTGGAGGAACTCCTCGACGGAGAGGTGAGCGGGCAGGTGGGGCCGCAGTGGACCTACGCCCTGCACGAGCTGATCGCCGCGCACTTCTCGGACACCCACGACCTCGGGTACTGGGCGAGACAGTCGTGGTTCGCGACGGTCGACGAGGCGTTCTCGGCAGCCGGTGTCCCGTCCCACCTGGGCATCTCGGAGATCTTCATGTCCGGACCACCGGTGCGCCTGCCCCACCCCGGGGGCAGCACCCCGTGGATGGGCACCTTCCCGACAGCGGACGCCGCCGCGTTCGTCGCGGCCCACGAGGCCGTGCTCGACCTGGTGGAGCCGGAAGTCCGCGAGACCGCCGAGTACTTCATCAAGGCGATGCGCTTCGAAGCCGAGGAATGGGAGGCGGCCGGGGCGGCCGAGGGGGGCGACCGCGTCCACGACACCCTGTTCTTCTGGTGTTCCTGATCCGCCACGGGCGTACCTGACGCCAGGTCGCCCCGCGCTCCGGGCGCGCAGGAGCCCCCGGTCCGCCGACGAGCGACCGGGGGCTCCGCACCGTTCTTCCGCCGTCCCCGCCCGATCGGATGCGGTGCGGGGCCGACCCCGGAGGAGGACGGGCGGGAGCGGGTCAGCCGGCCGTCGCCGTACGGCTGACCTTGCGCGCCCACAGCACCAGCGGGACCTGGAGCGGCAACCGCCCGATCGCCGCGGCGAGGTGGGCGGGGGAGCCCCGGCGGGCGTCGACGGCCATCTTCACGTTCGCGGGGAGCACGCCCACGAAGAACGCCGCCGCGGCCATCGCCGCCACCCGGCGGGTCCGGGGGTGCGCGACGCCCACGGCGAGCGCCAGCTCCGCCGCGCCACTCGCGTACGTCCACCCTCGCGGGGTACCGGGCAGTGACGCGGGGACCATCGCGTCGAACGGCTTCGGCGCGACCGCGTGCAACACCGCGGACCCGGCCAGGAGACCGGCGAGCAGCATCGGTGAGGAGGGGGTGCGGGGCATCGGGAGTCCTCTCGGAGTGGCCAGGGGCCGTGATCCTACTCGCCGGTAGGCCCGTTGGGCACGGTCCCGGGGGGCGGGCCGCAGCGCGTCGGGTGGCCGCTCCGGAAAATTCTCCGAAGAATTTCCTCCGGAGCTGTCGATCCGGGCGCATCCCGTTCGACGCACAGGTGAGAGGCGGGGAAAGTCCCCGCTCCCGCGACCGAGGAGTCACCATGCCGCGCTTCCTGACGATGATCCGCATCAACGAGCAGGCCCTGCCGCCGGAGGAGTTCCCCGCCGACTTCCAGGAGCGCATGGGCGCCCTGCTGGAGGAGATCACCAAGGCGGGCGTCATGCTCGACACCGCCGGCCTGCTGCCCACCTCCGAGGGCACCCGGGTCAGCTGGGCCGACGGGAAGATCAGCTACACCGACGGCCCCTTCACCGAGACCAAGGAGGTCGTCGGCGGCTACTCCCTCAGCCAGTGCAAGGACAAGGCCGAGGCCGTCGAGTGGACCCGGCGCTTCCTGGAGATCCACCCCGCGCACTGGAACGTGAGCGCCGAGGTCCGCCAGATCGACGAGATGTGATCCCCGTCGACGTGATGTGATCCCTGCGGCCCCGCGCCGCGTTTGCCCTGCCTCGTCACGGCTGCTCTGATGGGTGGCCGTGACGGCAGTGAGTACGACCCGAGCGGTCGAAGCGGTGTTCAGGATCGAGTCGGCGCGGATCATCGCGGGTGTCGCGCGCATCGTGCGCGACGTCGGCATCGCCGAGGAACTCGCGCAGGACGCCCTGGTCACGGCACTCGAACAGTGGCCGGTCGACGGCATCCCCGACCGGCCCGGGGCCTGGCTCATGGCCACCGCGAAACACCGCGCGATCGACCTCGTCCGCCGCAAGGAGACCTACGCCCGCAAGCTCGCCGAGGTCGGCCGCACCCTGGAGGACGTGCCGGCCCCGGAGGAACCCGTCGACCCACAGGACATCGACGACGACCTGCTGCGGCTCGTCTTCACCGCCTGCCACCCGGTCCTCGCGACGGACGCCCGCATCGCGCTCACCCTGCGCCTAGTAGGCGGCCTGACCACGCAGGAGATCGCCCGCGCCCACCTGTCCGCCGAACCGACCGTCGCCCAGCGCATCGTGCGCGCCAAACGGACCCTCGCCAAGGCCGCCGTGCCCTTCGAGTCCCGTACGGCGCCGACCGCGAGCAACGCCTCGCCTCGGTACTGGAGGTCATCTACCTCATCTTCAACGAGGGCTACTCGGCCACCGCCGGGGACGACCTCGTACGCCCCGCCCTGTGCGAGGACGCCCTGCGCCTGGCCCGGGTGCTCACCGGGCTGATGCCGGGCGAACCCGAGGTGCACGGGCTCTGCGCCCTGCTGGAGTTCCAGGCCTCCCGCATCGCCACCCGGACCGATCCCGACGGCGAACCGGTCCTGCTCGCCGACCAGAACCGGGCCCGCTGGAACCGGCTCCTGATCCGGCGCGGCGTGGACGCCCTGCACCGGGCGGGCAGCGGCCCGTACTCCCTCCAGGCCGCCATCGCCGGCTGCCACGCGGCCGCCGTCCGGTACGAGGACACCGACTGGACGGCCATCGCCGCGCTCTACGGACGCCTCGTCCAGCTGATCCCGTCACCGGTGATCGAGCTGAACCGGGCCGTCGCCGTCTCCATGGCCGAGGGCCCCGGAGCCGCCCTGCCCCTCGTCGACGCCCTCACCGAGGAACCCGCGCTGCGCTCGTACCACCTGCTGCCGAGCGTACGGGGCGACCTGCTGGAGCGGCTCGGACGCGGACCCGAAGCCCGCGCCGAGTTCCTGAGGGCGGCGTCCCTGACGCGCAACGCACGCGAACGGGACCTGCTGCGGCGCCGCGCCGACGCCCTGTGAACGGGGCGCCGCGGTGAACCGGTGCGCCGCGCCGACGCCCCCGGGCCCGCCGACGGGCCGCCTCAGACCCTGACGCGGCCCGGTTCCGGCCGGCGGGGCGCCGTGAGGGCCACCGGCCGGCCGAAGCCGCCGGAGCGGGCGACCGTCTGCACCGTGCGGCGCAGCGCCTCCTGGAAGTCGCCCATCGTGCGGCGCGCCGCCGGGGTGTCCACGTACAGCGAGTTCATGTGCAGCCCGTCCGTGTCCCGCTGGAACCACGAACAGGCGCCGTTGGCGCGGGCCGACCACACGTGCGTGGTGGGCCGCCACTCGTCGTGGCGTTCGGCGCCCCGACACCTGCGCATGTCGATGTACGAGAAGAAGTTCACCGGGTACGGCCATGCCCGGGCTGCGAACTCCTGCGGTGCCAGCAGCTCCCAGGCCCTGACGAACGGCACGTCGATGTGCCCGATCATCTCGCCGAACCCGGCCCGGACCGAGGCCATGACCTGCGCGAAGTCCAACCCGGGCGAGGCGTCGAACTCGATCGGCATGGTGTTCACGAACCACCCCACCGAGTCGCTCCACGCCTCGCGCCCGCGCTCACTGACGGGCATGAACCCCCGGTAGACGCCCGGTCCGCCGGCCTCGCGCAGACATACGCCGACGGAGCCCAACACCCCCATGAACGGCTTCGCGCCCGCCTCCAGGCAGACCTTCTCGAAGACCTCGGCCTCGGCCGCGTCGAGCAACGAGGAGGCCTCGTTGACGATCGGGTACATGCGGTCGGGCTCCACGCCCAGATCGAGCGGGAACCGGGGGAAGAACTCCCCGTTGCTCTCGATGAACGACTTCCAGTAGCCAAGCCGTTCGTCCCCCGCGTCGATGGACAGGTAGCGGCGGCGCTGCTCCTCGGCGAAGTCGAGGTAGCTGGGCGCGGGCGGCAGTACGGCCTCCGTGCCGGCGAGCAGGGCCTCGTAGGCGGTCAGCACCTCGTTGACGACGATCGGCATCGACATGCCGTCGCACACGATGTGGTCGAAGGCGAGGTAGACCGTCGCCGACTCGGGGCGCAGTACGGCGCCCATGGTGAACAGCGGCCACGACAGGGTGTCGATGCTCCGCTTGAACCGCTCGACGAGGAAGTCCCTCACCAGGACCGCGTCGTCGAAGGAGGCGATGTGCTCTGCCTCCAGGGCGAGTTCGTCGGGCGCGATGGGCTCGCACGCCAGCTCGCCCGCGAGCCGCCGGAACTCGCACCGCAGCACCTCGTGCCGCTGGACGAAGCCCAACAGAGCCTGCGCGAGTCGGGGTTCGTCGAGGACCCCGTCGATCTCGAACGTCACGGCGACCCACGACGCGACCGGGTCGTCGGCCGCACGGCTCGCCTCGGCGACGGTGAAGTGCTTGTCCTGGTTGAAGGAGGCCCTCCTGCCCGCCGTGTCGCTCCGGTCCCCGGCCGGCGCCGCAGTGGACCGCAACCGCCACTCGACCACTCGCCCCGGCGCCACGTCGTGCATATCCAGAGGAAACTGCCGCATTCCGTCATCCCTTCGCCCCCGAGTCAACCCCGTGCGCCTAACGACACCCGGACCGAGGAAGTGACGCACCCGCCGTCGCCGCAGGTCGGCGGGGGCGGGCGACGGCGGGAAGGGGCGGTCCGGGGGCGCGGTGGCGACCGAACGGGACCGTCGCGCCCCGGCCCTACCGCGCCCCGGCCCTACCGCGCCCCGGCCCTACCGCGCCCCGGCCCTACCGCGCCCCGGCCCTACCGCGCCCCGGCCCTACCGCGGCGCGGAGCCGGATGTGGCTTCGGATGCGGCTTCGACTTCGGTTCCGGCGTCCGGCGCCTCCTGCGCGTCGTGTCGGCGGACCTCGATGTGGTCGGCGGCGAGGTCCACCGCCACCCGGTCCTCCATGCCCAGCGCCTCCAGGAACTTGGGCGGCAGCTGGACCCGTCCGCCGCGGTCGAGCATGACGTACTCGCGTTCGCTGATCGACTCCGCGCCGTGCTCGTCGGTGACGGTGCGGCGCAGGACCTCGCTGCTGGTCCGGCCGTCCCGGATGGCCACGGTACGGCGGACCTCGCCCGCCACCATCGGGTCGTGCGTCACGATCACCACGGTCGCGCCCAGCTCCCGGTTGACCGAGCGGAACGCCTCGAAGACCGTGGCGCCGGTCTCGGAGTCCAGTTCGCCGGTCGGCTCGTCGGCCAGGAGGACCGCCGGGTCGTTGGCCATGGCCACCGCGATCGCGACGCGCTGCTGCTGCCCGCCGGACAGCTCGGCCGGGCGCCGGTCCCCGAGCCCACCGATCTCCAGGGCCTCCAGCAACATCCCCACCCGCTGTGCGCGCCCCGCCGCCGCCTTGCGCCCGCCGTCCTTCAACTGCATCGGTAGCGATATGTTCTGAGCGGCCGTCAGGAACGGCAGGAGGTTGCGGGAGGTCTGCTGCCAGACGAAGCCCACCGCCTCGCGGCGGTAGCGCAACCGGTCGCGGGCCGACATCTCCAGCAGGTCGTAGCCGCCGACGACCGCCTTCCCGGCCGTCGGGACGTCCAGGCCCGCCAGGATGTTCAGCAAGGTGGACTTGCCGCTGCCGGAGGCGCCGACCAAGGCCACCAGATCACCCCGGGACACCGTCAACTCCAGCCCCTGGAGCGCCTGCACCTCGACGCCGTCCGAGCTGAAGACGCGTACGAGACGGTCGCAGACGATGGCGGTACCGGCGTCCCGGGCGCGCGGCTCGGCGGCGGCCACCGCCTGCCGGCGCAGCTCCTCGTAGGTGGGCGCTTCGCTGTTCAACGTTGGTCTCCCGCTCTCAACTCGGTGGTGATCTGGCGGCGTCCGGACACGGCGGCCTCGGCGAGCACGGCCAGCGCCGCCAGCACCGCCATGGCCAGGGCGGGGACGAGGACCGGCGCGGCGGCCGGCGGCAGCCCGATCGGTACGGTCGCGCCGACCAGCGCCGACAGGTCGACGGAGCCGCCCAGCAGGCGGACGGCGACGGCCGCGGTCAGTATCCCGCCGAGCGCGGCCGCGAACACCTGCGGCAGCGACTCCGTCAGGACCAGGGCCACGCCCTGTCGGGGACGCAACCCCATCGTGCGCAACCGGGCCAGCAGCGCCCCGCGTTCGGGAGCGGCCCGGACCAGCCCGAGCAGGACGGCCAGCAGGGCGAAGCCGGCCGCGCCGGCCACGGAGACCCCGAACAGGCGCCCGGCGGCCCGCTGGAGGGGGCTGGAGTCGAGCCGGGCGAAGACCTCCGCGCTCGTGTGGACGAGGTAGCGGTCGGCGGAGGCGGGCGCGGTCGTACGGATCAGCTCGCGCACCCGGTCCCCGTCGGCCCGGCCGACGGCGAACCAGTGGGTGGCGTCGGCGACCCCGGGTACCCGGGCGGTGACGGGACCGGCCGGCAGCACGATCGTGGCCGACGCGACCCCCGGCCGCGCCGGAGTACCGTCGACCACGGCCACCGGCCGCACCCGCAGGTCCGTACCGTCGCGCAGCCGCACCCGGTGGCCGCCCTCCGGCGGCCGCCCGGGTAGATCCCCGCTGACCAGGGCGGGAACCGGCGCGCTCCCGCCGACGGCGCCGCCGAGGAGCGCGGCGTCGAACCCGCCGCGACCCACCGTACGGGCGAGTTCGGCGTAGGCCCCCGGCTCGGCCACGATCACGGTCACCGGCGTGGCGACGCCGCCGGCGTCGACGACGGCGGCCTCCCCGTCGATCCACACGCCCAGCGAGGTCCGGACGCCGGGCAGCGCGCCCGCGGCCCGGGCGAACTCGGGGGGCACCGACTCCCCCGGAGGGGCGACCACCTGGAGGTCGCCGCCCGCCTCGGCCCGCGCCACCCGGGTGCGGGCGTCGTCCACGCCCGTCAGCACCGCCGCCCCGAACCCGCCCGTGGTGACGGCCAACAGCAGGGCGATCAGGGGCAGTACGGAGGGCCGGGCACGGCCCGCGGAGCCGCGGGCGGCCCGGGCCGGACCGAGGAAGCCGACCACGCCGGCCCGCCGCGCCCCGGCCGCGGCCAGCGCCCGCACCACCAGGGGCTGGACCCGGGCCAGCAGCAGCGCCCCGGACAGGGCGATCAGCAGCGGGGCGCCGATCAGCAGCGGGTCCGGGCCCGCCCCGGTCGGGGTGACGCCGCGCCGCCGGACCTCGGTGACGGCCGCGGCCGTGGCGGCGACGACCAGCAGCTCGGCGACCAGCCGGCGGCGCGGAGCGGGCCCCCGCGGGGCCGACAGGAGGACGAAGGCCCGTACGGGGAAAGCGGCCAGCGCCACGAGGGTGACGGCCAGGGCCGCGCCCAGGGCGGCGCCCAGCCGCGGGGTCGGCAACAGCAGCAGGGCCGTCGCGGCCCCGAGGAAGGCGGCGGGCAGGACGGTGACGGCGCCCTCGGCGAGCAGGCGGCGGACGATGCCGGCGCGTGAACCACCCCGGGCCCGCAACAGCAGGAGCTCCGCCCGGCGCCGGTCGCCGCTGAGCCCGGCGGCCAGCCCGAACACCACCAGCGCCACGCCGGCCACCCCGGCCGGGCCGATCGCCGCGAGCGGGGCGGCGGCCTGCTGTTGGGCCCGCAACTCGGCGAACAGATGCGGGAGTTCCGAGGTGACCCGCAGATCGACGCGGCCGGTGTCCTGGGACAGCGCGGTGGCGGTGGGGCCGGCCACGTAGGCGGAGACCTCGCGCCCGACGTCGGACAGCCGATCGGCGCGCAGTCGGGTCGTGTCCACGGGGAGGCGCCAGAAGTCGGCGGAGCCGCTGCCCCAGGAGGCGAGCCGGTCGAGTGCGTCGGGGCCCACCAGGGCGGAGGTGAGCCAGCCGCCGTTGTTGGGGTAGCAGGCCCGGGTGGCGCAGTTGAGGTCGGTCCAGAACACGTCCGAGGGGTCGTCGACGGTGTAGAGGCCGACGATCTCGGCGGTGATCGGCGCGGAGAGGGTGTCCGCGGGCTTCAGGACGGTGCCGATCCGGGCCTTGAGGGTGTCGGCGGCGCTCTTGGACAGGGCGACGGGGACCGGCCCGTCGGCGGCGCCGCCCCCCGGCCAGCGGCCCTCCACCAGCCGGGCGTGCGCACCGGCTTGGGGTAGGAACAACAGGCTTACCTGGGGCGGGAGTTCGTCGAGTACGGAGAGTTCCTTGTTGGCGAGGACGCGGGGCTTCGTGCCCCGGGCCCCGTACACCGGGCCGGAGTCGGCGATGCGGAAGGCGCCCCCGGTGCGGGCGCGCAGCGTACCCAGTGATGCCTCCAGGTCCTGCTGCGAGGCTTTCGCCGGAGGTGACGTGGCGGTCGCGTACAGGCTGGTCGGGCCGGGGCCGGCGGCGCGCAGGAACTCCCGCAGCGCCAGGTCGGCGCCCCGGTCGAGGGCGCGCGGCAGGGCGGTGGCCAGCAGTACGGACACGAACGCCAGGACGGTCGTGAGCAGCGTGGCGGCGGGAGCGGCCCGCAGCCTGGTCCACACCCACGGGGTCTCCCGCAGGCGGTGCGCGGCCGTGGCGGGGGCCGGTTCGGGCCGCTCTTCCGGGCAGCCGGCGGGCGGGCTGGTCACATCTCCTCCACGTGGCGCAGCCGGGCGGCCACTCCTCGATCGCGGCGGCCACCGAGCACGGCCGACAGCAGGGGCACGACGGCGATGGCGGCGGCCAGGGCCAGCATCCGCAACTCCGGCAGGTCCACCCGTACGTGCGGGACGGGCCGCTCCGCACTCGGGGTCAGGACCATCAGCGGCACCGTCGTGTGCACGATGAACGCGCCCAGGCCGAGCCCCACGGCCGTACCGAGGCCGACCAGGACGCAACCCTCGGCCGCGGCGGCCCCGGCCAGGGCCCGCCGGGGCGCCCCGAGGGCCAGCAGGATCGCGGACTCCCTGGCGCGGCGGCGGGCGGCGGCGGTCGCGGCGGCGGCGAACCCGATCGCGGCCAGCACCGCACAGGCCACGGCGAGGGCGGCCAGGGCCGTCTGCGGACCGGCGCTGAGCGGGTCGTCGAGCAGGTCGGCGGTGACGTCCTCGCGCAGCAGGACCTGCTGGGACCCGGCGGACGCCCGGAGTTCGGCGGCGGCCCGGGCCGGGGCGGGATCGTCGGCGGAGGCGGCGGGCAGCCACCACTCGTCGGGGGCGGGCAGGGCGTGCCCGTCCATCGTGGCGAGCAGCCGGCCGGCGGCGGCGAGGTCGACGGCGATCGCCCGTTCGCCCGCGACGGGCAGCGAGGCGACGGTTCCGGTGATCCGGACGGGGAGGACGTCCATGCCCAGCCGGACCTGGATCAAATCGCCGGCCTCGGCCCCCACCCCGCGCAGGTAGGCGACCGTGGCGAGGCCGGGCAGTTCGGCGGGGGCGCCGCGGGCCGGGGTCAGGGTGAGGGTGAGGGCGCCGGTCGCGGTACCGCCCTGGTAGCGCAGGCCCATCAGGGCCCCGTTCGCCTCCTCGGCCGGCACCGGCCGGCCCGCCGGAGCGCCGTCGACCGGCATCGGGGTCGCCAGGTCCCAGGCGGGCGCGGGCGCCGTGACGGGGGTCGCGGCGCCGCCGGGGGAGTCGGTCACCGACACCCGGCGCAGCGTCACCTCCCCGGTGACCGGTTCGCTCGCGTCCGAGGGGGCGAAGTACCCGGGTCCGGTGCCGTAGGCCAGCGTGAACCCGGCGATCGTCAGGGGCGGGGCGACGGACCCGAACGGGGCGCCGGCCAGGGCCGCGACGTCCACGGAGACGGTGCTCTCGCCCTCGGGCAGGGCCACCGCCGGCGCCCGGTGGGTCAGCCCGAAGCGGTCCCGGAGCAGCACGCCCAGCCGGGGGTCGCCACTGTTCCCGCGGGTCCGCAGGGACACGTCGAGGTCGATCCGCCCGGGCGTTCCCGGCAGTTCGATGCCGGCGCCGCCTTCGGGGGGCACCGCGAGCGGCCCGAACAGTGCCCGCATGGGCCGTCCGTCGCGCAGGTCGGAGCGCAGCGGCACCGCCCGGGCGACGGCGGCGGAGTCCAGCGCGAGGAGTTCGCCGACGCCGGCGTCCGGCAGCGCGTGCCGGGTGCGCAGCACCGGGGTGGCCCGGTCGCCGCCGGGCAGGGCCGCGTACCGGCCGCCCTGCCCCAGGGGCGCCAGGTCGCTGCCGGTGATCCGCAGGCCGCCGGCGGTGCTGAAGGAGGCCTGGTCGCGCTGCGAGTCGGACCAGGCGGTGTGCCGGCCGAGCGCGAGGACCCCGCTGGACACGGCGAGGACCAGCAACAGGACGGGCCCGGTGGCCGCCGCCGGGCGGCGCGCGAGCTGCCAGCCGACGAGGGCCCGGCCCAGGCCCCGGCCCCGGGCCGCGAGCCACCCGCCCAGGAGCGCGGCGAACGGCAGCAGGCGCAGGACGAGGAGGGTGCCCGCGCACAGGGCGAGGGTGGGGGCGGCGACCAGGACCGGATCCACGCCGAGCCCGCCGGAGGTCCCGCCCCCGGCGGCCCCGGAGCCGCCGTACCGGTCGAGTTGCCGGTAGGCGAGGAGGGCGAGCGCGAGCACCGCCAGGTCGAGTCCGGAGCGGGCGGCCGCCGAGACCCGGGCGCGGCGGCCCCCGACGCGGGCGAGGAGCCCGGCGGCCGCGCCGCGCAGCACGGCCGGCAGCGCGGTCAGCAGGACGCACAGCAGCGCGCACCCGGCCGCGACCGGCCACAGCACCCAGCTGCCCCCGGTCTCCAAGGGGGTCCCGGCCGGCGGGCCGTGACCGGCGGCGACGCGCAGCAGCGGCGGGGTGAGCAGCGGGGCCAGGGCGGCGGCGGGCAGGGCGAGCAGCAGCGATTCGGTGGCCGTGAGCATCCCGAGGCGGCGGCGGGAGGCCCCGCGCGCGGTGAGCAGGACCCGCTCCGATTCCTGACGTTCCGTCAGCAGCCGGGAGACGAGGAGGAGCGTCGCCGCCGCGAGTACGGCCAACTGGAGCGCGCCGACGGCGAGGGTGGACCGGGCGACCTGCCGGGCGGTGTCGAGCCCCCGCAGGTACTCCGGTAGTTCGGTGCTCGGGGTCAGCCCGTACGGTTTCGCGCCGGGGGTCGGAGCGCGCTCGCGGACCCCCTCGATCTGTGCGGCGCTCGCCTGCGAGAAGTCGGCGGTCAGCAGGGTCGCGCGACTGTTCTGCACCAGCGCGCCGGCGGTGAAGGCGGAGTCGTGGACGAGCATCGGACCGTAGGTGGCGAAGCCGGCGACCTGGAGTTCGCGGCCGCCGAGCGGGTCGAGCCGCCAGTAGGGGGCGCTCCGGTCGATGGCCCGGTAGACGCCGGTGACCAGCACCGTCAGCGGGGCGCCGCCGTAGCGGTCGTCCAGGCGGACCTCGGCGGGCAGGGCCGCCGCGTCGAGCCGCAGGCGGCTCAGCGCCGTCTGCGGCACGGCCACCGGTATCCGCTCGGTCCGCCCGGCCGCGGTTTCGGTTCCTCCGGCCACCGCCTCGGGCCACCGGCCCGCGAGGAGGCGTAGGCGCTGCTGGTCGAGCGCGGCGAGGACGGTCAGGTCGGCGTCCCCACCGGCCGCGCCGCGGCCGCCGGGCAACCCGTACGAACGGCTGCGCGCCACGCTCTCGACGCCGAACGGTAGCGGCCCGAACAGCGCGGCGCCGAAGGCGCGCGCGTTCGCGTCGTCCCCGGCGCGGGTGCCCAGGGCGTGTTCGGCGGAGAGCAGGACCGAGGTCCTGGCGTGTCCCGGGCCGGTCAGTGCCTGCCGCGTCGCCGCGTCGTCCACGTTGCGGGTGAAGGCGAGCAGCGCCGTCAGCGTGGTCGTGGTGATGAGCGCGGTGAGCAACGCGGCGGCCGCGAGCGGCAGTCGCCCGCGCATCCGGCGCACGACAAAGCCGATCATGTGCCTTCCTTCCCCCCATCCGGACCATGGGCACCGGATAGCGGACGATGCTGTCAGATTCGATCCGACAGTGGAAGGGACTTGCGTGCGGGACGTGACAGATGAGCATATTCGGAATCGAAGGTGCGCAAGTGAGCCGGCCCGGAGGGAAGTCCACCATGAAGCAACAGGAGAACGCGGCCACCGCGACGTCCATGATGGTGGTGCGCGACCTGCGCAAGAGCTTCGGCACGGGAGAACGCGCCGTACACGCCCTGAGAGGCGTCACCTTCGAGGCCCGACGCGGTGAACTCACCGCCCTCAAGGGCCGGTCGGGGTCCGGAAAGACCACCCTGCTCAACCTGGTCGGAGGACTCGACACCCCGACCGGCGGCACCGTCGAACTCGACGGAACCGACCTGGCCGGGCTGGACGAGGACGGATTGCTCGCCCTGCGCCGCGACCGGATCGGTTTCGTCTTCCAGTCCTTCGGACTCATTCCGGTGCTGACCGCCGCCGAGAACGTCGGCATCCCGATGCGGATGCGCAAGGTCCCGGCGAAGCAGCGCGAGGAACGGGTCCGCACGTTGCTGGCCCTGGTCGGCCTCGTCGACCACGCCGAGCAACGGCCCGGCGAACTCTCCGGAGGTCAGCAGCAGCGCGTCGCCGTGGCCCGCGCGCTGGCCAATGAGCCCGCCCTGATCATCGCGGACGAGCCCACCGGCCAACTCGATGCCGAGACCGGCCGCTCCATCATGCGGCTGCTGCGCGCCGTGGTGCGCAGCGAGGGAGTCACGGCACTGGTCGCCACCCACGATCCGACGATGATCGAACTCGCCGACCGGGTGGTGGAGTTGCGTGACGGGCGGATCGTGACGGAGCCGACGGACTGATGGCCGGCCTCCCGCGTTCCGGCGGCGCCGGCAACTGCCGTGCCAGTGCGAGGGCCAGCAGCAGCGGGATCAGGGTGAGCGCCGCGAAGGTCACGGTCCCACCCCCTGAGGGACGCCGTTCACCGACCGGATCCGCTCCTCCAGTGACAAGAGGAGCCGGACGGAACGGGAGGCGCCGGCCAGCTCCCAGGAGCGGCCGCTCAGGACCCACCGGTCCAGCGCGTCCAGCAGGGCCGAATCGCAGAAGGAGACCCGGGTCGCGTCGAGGAGGAGGCGTCGTGCGCCGCGTACGGCCCCTTCGTCGAGGAGCCCGCGCAACGGGGCGCAGGTGTAGTGGTCGAACTCGCCGGCCAGGGTGACGGCCAGGACGCCGTCGCGGAGCGCGGAGCGTATGCGGGGGAGCGGGTCCGGACCGGCGTCCGGCTCCGCTTCGGCCGACCGGGCCGGTGCGCGCGGATCGTGGGGTTCCGGCGGACCGGGTGGGACGGTCCGGGCGGACGGGGCGGCTGAGGCGGTCGGTGCGGACGGGGCGGTCAGAGCGCGGGTTGCGGGCAGTATCGGGGCGTTTATGGGAGGGTTCACGCCCGCTCCAACGGGCCGTCCCCCGGTCGGGGAAGCGGCCCCGGCGCACACTTCACCCGCGCGGGGCGCCCCGCTGACCCGTTCCGGCGATCTTCCTCACCCGCTCGGGTCACCCGTGCGCCCGCCCGGCGGCGCGGGGCGGACGCGGTACCGCGCGGCCGGCCGGTGATGGCCGACAGTGGGGCGCGTGGACGTGGACGAGGTCATCGACGCGCTGTACGCGGCGCACCCATCGGGTTTCACTGCGGCGCGTGCCGAGGCCGCGGCCCGGGCGAAGAAGGAGGACGGACCGCAGGCCGCGCGCCGCTTCACGGCCCTGCGCCGGCCCACCCTGGCCGCCTGGGCCTGCAACCTGCTCGTACGCTCCCAGCCGGAGGAGGCCGAGCAGTTCCTCCAACTCGGACAGGCCCTGCGCACCGCCCACCACACGCTGGACGGAGAGCGGCTGCGGGCGCTGTCCCACCAGCAGCACGTGGTGATCGGAGCCCTCGCCCGGGAGGCCGGCCGGCTGGCCGGGGAGGCGGGCTCGCCGATCTCCGAGCCGGTGGTGCGCGAGGTGGAGCGGATCCTGTACGCGGTCCTCGCCGGACCGCAGGCGGCCGCGGAGTGGGCCTCGGGCCGGCTCGTACGGACCCCCGAGCCCGAGCCGCGGTTCCCCGAGGCCGACCCGGACGCCGTACGGGCGGCGGCCGCCGGGGCCGACCGCGGTGGCGGGACCGATGCCGGCGCTGCCTCCGACGCCGACCACGACGGGCGCCCGGAGGCGGCGCGGGCCGCCGCCGAGGACGCCGAAGAGACCGCCGTCGCCCGCGAGGAGGAGCTGCGGGAGGCCGACGGGGCCCGGCGGACCGCGGTGGCCGCGGCGGCCGACGCCGACGCCGAGGCCACCCGGTTGGGACGGGAGGCCGAGCGGGCGAGGGACGTACGGGACCGGGCCTACGCGGCGGTCACCGAGGCCGAGGCCCGCCACCGCGACGCCGGTCGGGCCGCGAAGGAGGCCCGCGACGCGGCCACCGCGGCGCAGGACCACCTCCGTAGCCTGCGCACCCCGCGGAAGGGCGCTCCCGGCTGAGGCTCGCCTTCACCCTCTCCGCCGACGACGCCGACCGTACGAAGCCGCACCCCGACCCGTACCGGGCGGCCGCCGCCCGGCTCGGCCTGGCGCCGGGCGAGTGCGTCGCCGTGGAGGACTCCCCGGACGGCGCGGCCTCCGCCGAGGCGGCGGGCTGCGCGGTCCTCGTGGTGCCCTCGCAGCTCGACGTGCCCCGCACGCCGGCCCGCACCTCCGCGGCCTCCCTGGAGGACGTCACCCCGGCCGTGCTGCGCGCCTGCGGGCGGGCCGGAGCCGGGGATCAGGCGGAGAGGTCCAGCAGCGCCAGGATCCCGTCGGCGTAGGCGGCGGCCACCGACCCCGGAGCCGCCGCCCGCTCGCGGTGCAGCCCCGGCAGGCCCGTACGGATGAAGGCGGCGCACTGGCCGTACAGGCCGGCCTCGTGCGAGGAGCCGTCGTCCTCCGTGTTCAGCAGGGCCAGCAGCGTCCACAGCAGCGCCTCGCGGGTCGCCAGCCGAGGCGGTCCGGCCGCCCACACCGCCATCAGCACCCCGCACGCGGCCGGCGCCGGCGCCCGCAGCCGCGACCCGGCGAACACGTGGCCCTCCAAGGCGTGGAACGCCGCCGGATGGCCCTCGGCGGCGTTCCACAGGGTCTCCTCCAGATGCTCCGCCGGACGACCGCAGCCACAATCGACGGACCCCCAGTCGTGCCGGAGGATCTCGTCGCTCACGGCGTCGGGCACCAGTGGGCTGCTGCGCGGCTTGTCCATCCCTCTCATGAGCCACAAGTATGGGATCCGCCGGCCCCCGGGCGTCCCGGCCACGGCCACTCCCGGGGCACGGAACGGCCGCAGTTTGATGACGACGGCCCGACGACGCGCGCACGGTCCCCTGCCGACGCTCCCCGGACCGGCGCTGGGCCGCGTACGCACCGGACGGTCCCGGCGGCGGCGGGACCCTGGCACACCGGGCCCCGCCCCGGCGACACTGACCGGATGCGCATACGAGCAGCGGTCCTCGCGGACCTTCCGGTCTGCCAGGACATCGAACGGGCCGCCGGCGAATGCTTCCGCGACATCGGAATGCCCGCCGTCGCCGATGACGATCCGCTTCCCCCGGAGGAGCTCGCCCGCTACGCCGACACCGGCCTGGCCTGGGTGGCCGCCGGCCCCGACGACCGTCCGCTGGCCTACCTCATCGCCGAACCCGTCGACGGCGCACTCCACGTCGAGCAGGTCTCGGTGCATCCCACCGCCGCCCGCAAGGGGGTGGGCCGGGCCCTGCTGGAGCACGCCGCGCTCCGCGCTCTCGCCCGCCACCACGACGCGCTCACCCTGACCACCTTCACGGCTGTGCCCTGGAACGCCCCCTACTACCTGCGCTGCGGCTTCCGGATCCTGGCCGACGAGGAACTCGGCCCCGGCCTGCGGGAGATCCGGCGACAGGAGGCCCGGCACGGCCTGGACCGCTGGCCGCGCGTGTGCATGGGGCGGACCCTGTGATCCCGACCGGGCCGGGACCGGACCGGGACCGCGCGCGTCACCGGCCGGAGCGGAACCGGCCCGAACCGTACGGAAGTTGGCGGAGCGCGACAGCGGGGGCGCGGACGGATCCTGGTGCGTGCGCGTCGATCAGGAATGGAGAAGCGCGCCGCACGAAGTCGCTCTAGCCTGCCCCCATGGACATCACCATTCACACGACGTCGCTTCCGCACGACGACCCGGACGCGTCGCTCGCCTTCTACCGCGACGTCCTCGGCTTCGAGGTCCGCAGCGACGTCGGGCAGGGCAGGATGCGCTGGATCACGGTCGGCCCGGTCGGCCGGCCGGACACGTCGATCCTGCTGGCGCCGCCCGCCGCCGATCCCGGCATCACCGAGGACGAGCGCCGCACGATCACCGAGATGATGGCCAAGGGCACCTACGGGTGGATCCTGCTGGCCACCCCGGACCTCAACGCCACGTTCGAGAAGGTGCAGGCCGGCGACACCGAGGTCGTCCAGGAGCCGACCGAGCAGCCGTACGGCGTCCGCGACTGCGCGTTCCGCGACCCCGCGGGCAACCTGATCCGCATCCAGGAACTGCGCTGAGCCGTACCGGCATCGATGCGGGCGGGCCGGCAGCGACGCGGCCGTGCGGGCCGGCACCGCGAGCGCCCGTGAGTCCGTCGGCGTCCGTCGGTGGAAGGGGACGATGAAAGACGAAGGGGAGGGTCCTCATGTGCAAGCCCGAATGGCGCCGGGCACGCGTCGAGGCGCAGCGCCTGGCCGATCTCGCGCGGTTGCGCCGCGTCCGTGATCGGATCGACCGGGAATACGCGCAGCCGCTGGACGTGGAGGCGCTCGCCCGGGACGTGAGCATGTCCGCCGGGCACCTGAGCCGGCAGTTCCGGGCCGCGTACGGCGAGTCGCCGTACGCGTACCTCATGACGCGTCGCATCGAGCGGGCGACGGCGCTGCTGCGGCGGGGCGACCTCAGCGCCACCGAGGTCTGCTTCGAGGTCGGCTGCGCGTCGCTGGGCACGTTCACCACCCGCTTCACCGAACTGGTCGGCATGCCCCCCGGGGCCTTCCGGCGGCGGGCGGCGGAGACGGCGGCGGAGGCGGCGGCGGAGGCGGCGGCCGACCACGTCGGTGCCGCGGGCACCGCCCGCGGGGCGGGGCCGGCGATCAACGTGGAGGGAATGCCGGCGTGCGTGGCGAAGCAGGTCTCCAGACCGGTCAGGAATCGAGAAGCCCCGGCCGCCACGCAGCCCCTAGCGTGATGGTCATGGCAACCACCGCTTCCACCGCAGCCGTCACGTCCCTCGCGTCCGTCACCCTTGAGGTGGCCGACCTCGAAGCCGCCCGTCGCTTCTACCGCGCCTTCGGCGTGGACGCGCACCTGCGTCTGAGGGCCTCCGCGGCGCCCTCCACCGGATTCCGCGGCTTCACGCTGGGGCTCACGGTATCCGGGCCGGCCACCGTCGACGGCTTCTTCGGCGCGGCGGTGGACGCCGGCGCCACCGTCCTGAAGCCCGCCGCGAAGTCGCTGTGGGGCTACGGCGGCGTCGTGCAGGCCCCGGACGGGACGATCTGGAAGATCGCGACCTCGGCGAAGAAGGACACCGGCCCCGACACCCGTGAGGTCGACGAACTCGTCCTGCTGCTCGGCGTCGAGGCCGTGAAGGCCACCAAGGAGTTCTACGTCGGCCGGGGCCTGACCGTGGCCAAGAGCTTCGGCGGCAAGTACGTCGAGTTCGCCCCCGGTCAGGCCGGCCCGGTCAAGATGGCGCTGTACAAGCGTCGCGCCCTGGCCAAGGACCTCGGTGTCCCCGTCGACGGCGCCGGCTCGCACCGCGTCGTCCTCGGCGGCACCGCCGATGCCTTCACCGACCCGGACGGGTTCGTCTGGGAGGGCGCCGAGTCGCCCGCCCCCACGTCGTCCTGACGCCCCACCCCGTCCCACCGATCGACCGGCGGGCGCGCGCCGTGACCGACGAACACGCGCCCACACGACACCCGGGCCGATGCCCGGACGCCGGACCGCACACCCGTACACAACAAGGAGCAGGACATGAAGGCGCACGTCAGCTCGATCCTTCTGGGCGTCCGGGACATGGACCGCGCCAAGCGGTTCTACTCCGAGGGGCTCGGCTGGAAGATCCAGAACGACTTCGGCATCTCGGTGTTCTTCTCCTCGGACGGCGCCTCGCCCGTCGGCTTCTACAGCCGTGAAGGCCTGGCCGACCAGGTGGGCACGGACCAGGAGGGCAGCGGCTTCAGCGGACTGGTCCTGACCTACGTCGTCCGCAGCGAGAGGCGGGTCGACGAGATCATGGCGGAGGCCCAGCAGGCCGGCGCCACGGTCCTCAAGCCCGCCGGCGCCCTGCCGTGGGGCGGTTACGGCGGCACCTTCTCCGACCCGGACGGCTACATCTGGAGCCTCGGCCACAGCGACCGGGGAACCGACCAGCCCTACGCGGAGTAGCCGCCCGTCGGCTCTCCGCCGTCCTGTTCGTCGTGGTCACCGTGCTGGGCGCCGCCTCGCAGGCCGTCGCCGCCGCCGGGGACAAGAAGGTCGAGGTCATCAAGTAGCCCTGGCCCTGCGCAGGATCAGGTCCGCCAGGGCCGGCGGCGCGCCGGCCTGACCCCGGATCCCCGGGAAGGCGTTGACGTCCACGATCAGCGGTGTGCCGTCAACGGTCTCGATGACGTCCACGCCGTAGACCTCCAGGTCGAAGACCTCGCCCACCCGGAGCGCCGACTCCTTCCAGCGCGGGGGAAGTTCGTCCCGCATCGCGGTCGGTCCCTGAGTGCCGGTGGCCAGTTCGGAGCGTCTCAGGCCGGCGAAGACCCGGTCCCCGACGACCCACAGTTTGTGGTCCCAGCCGTTGTTGGGGGCGAAGTCCTGCACGACGACGGGTTCTTGGCCCCACGCCGGCTCCAGGGCCCGCAGTCCTTCGGATCCGTCGACGCGGGCGACCAGGTCGTGCTTGCGGCTGCGCCGGCTCTTCACCACGAGCGGCCGCTCCGGCCGGCCGGCCGCCGAGGACACCAAGTCCGTCAGGCTGGTGAACGCACGGGTGGCGGCGAAGGGCAGCCCCGCGGCGCGGGCCAGCTCCGCCATGGCGATCCGGTCCTGACACCGTTCCGTGGCCGCCGCGGAGTTCAGCACCACGGAGCCCCGCCGCTCCAGCTCCCGCGCCAGTTCCAGCGCCGCCGGGGTCCGCGCCTTGAGCAGACAGACGTCGGGCGTCGCCCCGGGCGCGCCGGCGGCCCCCGCCGCCGGGTCCAGCGACAGCACGGTGTGTTCCGCGGCGAGCAGCTCGGCGGTGGCCGCGAGCAGCGGATGCCGCGGGTCGGGGGCGATCAGGGCTACCCTCACGCGCCGTCCCCCGCCCCGGCCGAGACCTGTGCGGGGAGCGTCAGGGGGAGCGCCGCGTACGCGGCCCCGGAAGCCCCCGGCATCGACGGCATCGACCGCGGCACCCCGGACGTCCCGGGCACGATCCGCGTGGCCGGGGACGCCCCGGGCCCGGACTGGGCCGGCAGCGACGCTCCGAGGCCGGACCGCGCGGCCCCGGGCTCGGCCGACGGGCCCGCGACCGGCCGCGTGCCCGCGCCGGCCAGCGCGAGGACGGCCCGCGCCACCCGGGCCGCGGCGTCCGGGACCTGACGGAAGCTCGGGAAGTCGTTCACGTCGACCACCACCGGCCCGTCGGGACCCAGCAGCACGTCCACCCCGTACAGGTCCAACCCGTACACCTCGCCCACCCGGGCGGCGATCGCCGCCACCTCGGCGGGCAGCGGCACCCGGCGTTCGCGCACGGCCGGGTCGGGGTGCAGGGGGGAGCGACGTTCGGTGGCGAACAGGTCCCCGTCGACGCAGTACACCTTGACGTCGGTGCCGGGGTTCGGCACGTACGGCTGGGCGATGAGCATGCCCTCGCCCGCGAGTTCGGGTAGCAGTGCCGCGAGCCGGTCCGGTGACGGCAGGAGGTGCACCGCACGGCCCGAGCTGCCGTCGGCGGGCTTGACGACGAGCGGGTACTCGCAGTCCGGTACCTCCGCCAGGAGTTCGGGCCGGGCCACCGCGTACGTCGGCGGCACCGGCAGGCCGTGCGCGCTGCCGAGGGCGGCTGCGAGGGCCTTGTCCCGTACGCCGCGGATCGAGCGGGCGTCGTTGATCGTGGTCGCGCCGGTGGCCGCGGCGGCCTCCAGGAGGGTGAGTCCCGGGCCTCCGGACACGGTCTTGAGGACCCAGGCGTCGTGCACGCCGGTCCGTACGACCTCGGCCATGCGCAGCAGCGACCCGCCCGGTCGAACGACGTCGACCCGGTGGCCCCAGGCGGTCAGTTGCCGGATCACCTCGTTCGGCATGCCGTCGTGGCGGTAGTGCTCCTCCACCAGGAAGCAGAGCCTCATGGACCTTCCCCATATTCCCCGGACGTCCGCCGCCGATCCAGTCCGGCGAGTTGTGACGTCACAGGATGCCATGTCATAGCCCCGAAACCGCTCCAGACCTGTCCTTAGTGGGCGCTACGCAGCGTAACTTCCGCCGAGACCTTTCCTAAACGATCAGCAATCCTCATATAGTTGTCCCTCGTTACCACAGGAACCCTCTCTTCCATATACGCCCGGTTTGAGGCTTTGATTGATGACGGCGTCGCCTTCCCCCCTTCGCCCCGCTGTGCTCGCCCTGCTGATCACAGCAGTGGCCACCGGCGCCCTCTCCATGGCGGCGGTGGCCGCGGCCCCGTCGTCCGTCCGCGAACCACTCGGCTGGTTCTCGGCGTCCGGCTCCCTGGCCCTCTCGGTCGCGGCCTGCGCCCTCACCTGGACGACGCGCGCGTCCCGGCTGCTGCGGGGCCGACTCACCGCCCTGGGCCGTGAACTCGCCGACCGTGACGCGCACCTCGCCCGCCTCACCGCCGAGGCGACCCGCGAGACGGCGGCCCGCACCGCCGAGCGCACCCGCCTCGTCGCCGAGCACGTCGCCGAGGTGGAGCGGCTGACCGCGGCCCGCGCCGCGGACCGCGAGCACCTGACGGCCTCGCACGCCGCCGAACTGGACCGCATGACCTCCGCCCAACTGGCCTCCCGCGAACGCCTCGGCGAGGAGCTGCGACGCGCCCGCTCCGGCCGCGCCGCCGCGATGGCCGCCGCGGCCAACGCCGCGGGCCGGATGCAGGCGCTCGCCACCGGCATGCTCGCCGACCTGCGGGACATGGAGCACCGGCACGCCGACGAGGACGTTCTCGGGGACCTGCTCCACCTCGACCACCGCACCGCCCAGGCCGGCCGCCTCGCCGACTCCATCGCCGTCCTCACCGGAGCCCGCTCGGGCCGCCGCTGGGCGAGGCCGATCGTCATGGAATCGATCCTGCGGGGAGCCATGGGCCGCATCGGCGGCTACCAGCGCGTCCGGCTGCACTCCACCAGCGAGGCCGCCGTCGCCGGGCACGCCGCCGAGGGCGTCATGCACGCCCTCGCGGAACTCCTCGACAACGCCGCGAACTTCTCCCCGCCCAACGCCGAGGTCCACGTCTACGTGGAAGAGGTCCCGGCCGGCGTCATCATCACCGTCGAGGACAGCGGACTCGTCATGAGCGAGGTCCAACAGCGCCGCGCCGAACAGGCGGTGACCGCCGAATCGCTGGACCTGGCCGGGCTCTCCGGCACCCGCCTCGGGCTCGCCGTGGTGGGTCGCCTGGCCCACAAGCACGGGCTGACCGTCTCCTTCCGGCCCTCCGCGCGCGGCGGCACCGGCGCGCTCATGATGCTGCCGCAGGAGCTGATCAGCCGCACCGCGGCCGAGGCCCTGCCCACCCCGGCGCTCGTGGCCGCCCCGGCTCCCGCCCTCGCGGCGGCGCCCGCGGCCGCCCCGGAAGCGGAGCCCGCCCACGGCGGCCGCCCCGCCGACCACGCGCCCGCCGGCCACGACCCCGCCGGGCCCGCGCCGACGCCCGCCCGCGAGCACGACCCCCGGACGGAGGGACCGGCCGCCCCCGCCGCCGCACAGGACACCGAACCCGCCGGTCGGGACCCGGTGATCGGCGACAGCGGACTGCCCCAGCGGCGGCGCGGTCGGACCCTGGCCGCCGCCCACCCCGAGGGACCCGACGCCGCCGGAGCCGCGGCCCGCAACCCGGCCGCGCCCACCGGCGCCTCCCGATCGGCCGCCCGCTTCGGCAGCTTCCGCCAGGCCGTGCGCGGCAACGCGGCGCAGCAGCCCCCGAACCCCCCGCACCCGGAAGGCAACACGCGATGACCGGCACCACCGACGAGACGCTCAGCTGGCTCCTGGAAGGACTCCTGGAGCGCACCCCCGGCGCCCGGCACGCCCTCGTGCTGTCCCGGGACGGGCTGAAGCTGTGCCGTACCCCCGAGCTGTCCGTCGACCAGGCCGACCAGCTCGCCGCCATAGCCGCCGGCATCCAGAGCCTGTCGCACGGCGCGTCCATCGAGTTCGGTGACGGCACCGGCGGAGTGCGCTCCGCGATGGCCGAGTTCTACGGCGGGATCCTCTTCATCGTCGAGGCGGGCGAGGGCGCGCACCTCGCGCTGGTCGCCGACGAGGAGGCCGACGCGGGCTTCGTCGGCCACAACATGTCCGAACTGGTCGAGCAGCTGAGCGAACACCTGATCGCCAGGCCCCGGGGTTGAGCCGCGGCAGGCCGGGCCGGGACGACTCCCCGGACCGGCTCTACACCCTCACCGGCGGCCGCAGCAGCTCCGGTTCGGACGCGTTCGACCTCGTGACCCTGGTGGTCACGGAATGCGACCCCGTGCCCGGGATGCAGTCCGAACACGCCGCGATCCTGCGGATGTGCCGGTTCCCGACCGCCGTCGTGGAGATCGCGGCCGAGCTCGGGCTGCCGGTGTCCATCGTGCGGATCCTCCTCGCCGACCTGCTCGGTACCGGCCGCATCAGCGCCCGGCACCCGCGTTCGACGTACCTCCTTCCCGACCTCGACATCCTGGAGCAGGTGCTCGTTGGACTCCGCAACCTCTGACCGGGGCACGACCCGGCAGACCCTCAGCGCCACCGCCGACAACGGCCTGAAGATCGTCATCGTGGGTGGGTTCGGGGTCGGCAAGACCACCATGGTCCGCTCGGTCAGCGAGATCCGTCCGCTGAACACCGAGGAGACGATGACCAAGGCGGGCGAGGCCGTCGACGACACCTCCGGGGTCGGCGCGAAGACCGCCACCACGGTGGCCTTCGACTTCGGCCGCATCACCCTCGACGCCCACAACGTGCTCTACCTGTTCGGCGCTCCCGGGCAGGAACGGTTCTGGTTCCTCTGGGACCGACTGTTCTCCGGCACCCTCGGCGCCGTCGTCCTCGTGGACACCCGCCGGCTCGCGGACTCCTGGTACGCCATCGACCGCCTCGAACACCACGGCACCCCCTTCGTGGTCGCCTGCAACGACTTCGGTGGCCCCTCCCACACCCCCGAGCAGATCCGCGAGGCGCTCGACCTGCCCGCCCAGGTGCCCCTGCTGTTCTGCGACGCCCGCTCGCGCGGCTCCAGCCAGCAGGTGCTGATCTCCCTGGTCCAGCACCTCCAGCACCTCCAGCGCCACCAGACGGCCGTCCCGCACACGATCCCGGAGCCCACCCCGTGACCACCCCCGAGCCCCAGCCCGTCTACCTCGGCGGCCCCCGTTTCCAGACCGACCCGATCGAGCTGTATCGGGAGATGCGCCGCGACCACGGCGCCGTGGCCCCGGTCGTGCTCGACGGCGACGTACCGGCCTGGCTGGTCCTCGGGTACCGCGAACTGCACCAGGTCACCAGCGACCCGCAGCTCTTCTCCCGCGACTCCGACCTGTGGAACCAGTGGGACCGCATCCCCGCCGACTGGCCGCTGCTGCCGATGATCGGCCGCAAGCAGCCGTCGATCCTCTACACCGTCGGCGAACGCCACCGCGAACGCGCCGCCGTCATCTCCGGCGCCCTCGAAGCCGTCGACCCCTTCGAACTCAAGGGCCACGCCGAACGCTTCGCGGACGAACTCATCGACGGCCTGTGCGGCAGGGGATCCTGCGACCTCGTCGGCGAGTACGCCATGCTCCTGCCGCTGCGCGTGCTGGCCCGCCTCTACGGGTTCTCCGACGAGCAGGGCCCCGGCCTCGTCACCGCGATGAACGACATGATCAACGGCCGGGCCGGCGCCCTGGAGGGCCAGCGCCACCTCGGCGAGTCCATGTACGCGCTGCTCGCCGCGAAGCAGGCCGTCCCGGGCCCGGACGTCGCCTCCCGCATGCTCGCCAACACCGCCGGCTTCACCATGGACGAGGTCGCGCAGGACCTCATGGTGATGATGGCCGCCGGCCACCAACCCACGGCCGACTGGATCGGCAACACCCTGCGCCTGATGCTCACCGACGACCGCTTCGCCGCCTCCCTCGCGGGAGGCCGGCACAGCGTCGGCGAGGCCATGAACGAAGTCCTCTGGGAGGACACCCCCACCCAGAACGTCGCCGGACGCTGGACCACCCGCGACACCAAGCTCGGCGGACAGCACATCGGCCGCGGCGACCTGGTCCTGCTGGGCCTGGCCGCCGCCAACGGGGACCCGCACGTACGCACCGACGCGGGGTCCCTCACGGGCGGGAACAACGCCTTCTTCTCCTTCGGTCACGGCGAACACCGGTGCCCCTTCCCCGCCCAGGAGGTCGCCGAGGTCATCGCGCGGACCGGCATCGAGGTCCTCCTCGACCGGCTCCCGGACGTCGACCTGGCCGGCCCGGCCGACGGACTCACCCGGCGGCCGTCGCCCTGGTTGCGCGGACTCACCGACCTCCCCGTGACCTTCACCCCGACCCCCGCGCTTGGAGCCACCCGATGACCTGCCCGATCGACCACACCGGCCCCGCCCCCCTCGTCCTGGACCCCTTCGTCACCGACCTCGACGCCGAGAGCGCCGCGCTGCGCGCCGCCGGTCCGCTGGTCCCCGTCGTCCTGCCGGGCGGTGTCGGCGTGTACGCGGTCACGCACCATGCCGAGGCCAGAAGACTCCTGACCGACTCCAGAGTGGTCAAGGACATCAACGTCTGGGGGGCCTGGCAGCGCGGCGAGATACCCGCCGACTGGCCGCTGATCGGCCTCGCCAACCCCGGCCGCTCCATGCTCACCGTCGACGGCGACGAACACCGCCGGCTGCGCACCCTGGTCGCCCAGGCGCTGACCGTCCGCCGGGTGGAGGAGCTGCGCGCCGGCATCGAGGCGCTGACCACGCGGATGCTCGACGCGCTGGCCGAACGCCCCGCCGGCGAGAGCGTCGACCTGAAGGCCGGCTTCGCCTACCCGCTGCCCATGAACGTCATCAGCGAGCTCATGGGCGTGGACGCCGCCGAACACCCGCGCCTCAAGGCCCTCTTCGAGAAGTTCTTCTCCACCCAGACCCTGCCCGAGGAAGTCCCGCAGATGATGGCGGACCTCGGCGCGCTGTTCTCCCGGATCGTCGAGTCCAAGCGGGAGAACCCGGGCGACGACCTGACCAGCGCCCTCATCGCGGCCTCCGAGGACGGCGACCACCTCAGCACCGAGGAGATCACCAACACCCTCCAGCTGATGGTCGCGGCGGGCCACGAGACCACGATCAGCCTCATCGTCAACGCCGTCGTCGCCCTGGAGACCCACCCCGAGCAGCGCGCCCTCGTGCTGAAGGGCGAGGTCCCGTGGGAGAACGTCATCGAGGAGACCCTGCGCTGGTCCACCCCGACCTCGCACGTCCTGATCCGCTTCGCCACCGAGGACATCGAGGTCGGCGACCGGATCCTGCCGCGCGGCGCGGGCCTGATCGTCTCCTTCGGCGCCCTCGGCCGTGACGAGGCCCAGCACGGCGAGAGCGCGGGCGAGTTCGACGTCACCCGCACCCCGAACCGGCACATCTCCTTCGGCCACGGCCCCCACGTCTGCCCCGGCGCGGCCCTGTCCCGCCTGGAGGCCCTGGTGGCCCTGCCCGCTCTGTACGCCCGCTTCCCGGACCTGCGCCTGGCCGTGTCCCGCGAGGAACTGCGCAACAAGCCGATCCTGACCCAGAACGACCTCTTCGACCTGCCGGTCCACCTGACCGCGTAGCGCTCGGACGGACCCGGCCCCGCCGCGATCGGGTGGCAAACAGGGGCCCGGGAGCTGGACACGCTCCCGGGCTCCGTCACGTCCCCGGCCCGACGGGCGGGGTCCCGGGCCCGTTACGCCGGCGCGGGTACCGGCACGGACACGAAGGTCCGTCCCGCCTCGTTCTCGACGAGGACCTCCCGCACCTGCGCGGGATCGACCGCCGCCGTGCCGTCCAGCGCGGCGCCCTTGCCCTCGCCGTGCTCGGCCGTGCCCACGACCCAGCCGCCCGCGATGGTCCGCGTACCGTCCCGGGCGACCACGACCAGCCGGCAGCGTTCGCCCGGCGGCACTCCGGTGACCGCCGCGTGCACCCGCACCCACTTCGGCGCCGGCGTCACCTGTACGGTCATCCGCGCGCCCGTGCCCCGGTCCGTCGCCGAGGCGACCCGGGTGCCCGCCACCGGGGGAGAGGGCGCCGCGGACACGGTCGGGGACGGCGGCGGAGGCAACGCGACGCCGGGACCGGCGTCCCCCGCGAGCCGGGTACCGGCCCAGAACACGGCCGCCATCGAAGCCGCGGCCGCCACCGCGACCAGCGCGACCCGCCGCCGCGAGGCCGTGGAACGTTCGCCGCGGACCTGCCGCAGCGTCCGCTGGAGCAGCAGGTCGCCGCCCTGCGGGGGACCGTCGAGGAACGCCTCCTCGGGCACCTCGCCCAGTACGCTCTCCAACTCGCGCAAAGCCGTCACCTCCTCACGGCACCCCGAGCAGGTGCCGAGGTGCTCCTCGACCCGCCGCACGTCCTCCTCGTCCAGGACACCGAGCACGTACGGTCCGAGCAGTTCCTCCTCGTGCCGCTGCCGGTTCATGCCACCACCTCCCGCAGTCCGCCGGGCTGCTGGGGCGGCCGGGCTGATCGTCTGTCCTTGCTGTCGTCCCTGCCGCTGTCCGAGAACACCTCGCGCAACGCCTTGAGGGCGTAGTGCGCGCGCGACTTCACCGTTCCCGCCGGAATCCCCAGGCGGTCGGCCGCCTCGGTCACGCTGCGCTGCCGGTAGTACAACTCCGTCAACACGTCCCGGTGTTCCGGGGTGAGCCGGTCGAGCGCGCCGAGCACGGTCATGGAGTCCACCACCGAGTCCGCGTGGTCGAGTTCCACCGGCGGAGCGGCCGACGAGCCGGACACCTCCGCGGGCCGGGCGGCCTTGGCCCGGTACCGGTCGGTGATGATGTTGCGGGCCACCGTGAGCAGCCAGCCGCGCACCGAGCCCTTCCCGTTGACGAGGACCTCGGAATGCCGCCACGCCCGGATCAGCGTCTCCTGGACGACGTCCTCGGCGGCGGCCCGGTCCCCGGTCAGCCGCGTCGCGTACGCGAGCAGGGCGTGGCCGTGGTCCTCGTAGACCGTCCTGATCAGTGCTTCGTCGGTCGAGCCCCGCCGAGTGCGGGGCCACAGTGGTCCGGCCATCTGACCCTCTCCGTCCTCCTCGTGTTACGTGGTGCGGTCGGAACACGCCGGGGACGGACGAATGGTTCAGGTGAGGTGCGTCACTTTCGCGCGGACCGGTGGAGGGCCGCTCAAGTCCGGCAGACGCGGCCCTCGTTGAGACAGCCGACGACCTCCCGCATCCGCTCGTCGGTCATCACGTCGACGAACATGGCATGGTCCGTCCGCGGACTGTGCCGCTGCTCGGGGAAGGAATCGAGCGCGACCGGGGTGCCCGCCGCCACCGCGTAGGAGAGCGAGAGGCGCAGCTCGGGGACGGGGAAGGTGCCCTGCGGGCACACGCCCTGCGCGGAGGGGAAGCGCAGGTGCGAGCGGTGGCCGGGGGTGCCGGTGTCGAGCCCGTTCCAGCAACTGGGGAAGACCAGGGTCCGGGTGAGCAGGCTGCCGGCCGGGCAGCGCGGGTAGTCGGTGGTCGAGCGGTCGGGGAAGCCGGTACAGCCCCAGCGGGCCCGTACGTCGGCGTCCTTGCCGGCCGTGTACGCGACGGCGTCACCGGTGATCGCCCGCAGGAAGCGCGGCATCGGTACCACCTTGCTCACCGGACTCCCGCGGAACTCGACGCCCACCGCGGCCTCGGGGAGGATCTCGCCGGCGTTGCCGTGTCCGGCCGAGACCTCGTGGGCGCGGGTCCCCGGCCGGTCGAGGCGGCGCAGCACCGGCCAGTAGTAGGTGGAACGGTCGCCGCCGGAGCAACTCGTGGCGGCCGCGGCCAGCGAGGCGTCGTCCGACATGGCGTCGGTGGACAGGTTCCCGACGTACGCGTGCGTGTGGTGGGCGCCGGCCCGCAGGCCCGGCGAGACCACCAGGTTGTCCTCGTTCCAGTGGCCCTCCGCGTTGCGGCCGCAGTCCACCGTCACCCTCCCCGCGGAGCCCTCGGGGCCCGTCGGGGTAGGGGGCGCGGCCTCGCGCGGCACCTCGCGTATGTCCACGTACGCCCCCGCCACCTCTCCGTGCTGCGGGGCGGCGGCCCGTGAGGCGCCCAGCACGGCGGCGACCAGGCCGGTGCCGAGCACCAGGCAGACGAGGGGCCACAGCAGGCGGTGTTCATTCCCCATGGCGGTCACGGTTGCCGGTGCTCCGTACGGTCGTCAACGGGGCGTCCTCGCGCCGGGAGCCCGGTGTGATTGTAGGCGCGGTCCGGCCGCTCCCGAAGTCGCCGGGACCGTCCCGCCCGACGTTGCGCCGCCCGGCCCGCACCCCCGACGGCACACCCACCCGGATGGCCCCCGCGCCCCCCGTACGCCGCTCGCCGGTCCCGGACCCTCCCGGGCGGACCCGGACGGCCGGAGAGTGCCTTGCAGGGCCGCCGGGCGGCCGCGCAAAGTTCTCCGTATGACACCGGCTGAACTCCTCCACGACTTCGCCCGCACCCGCGCCTCCCTCGACGGAGCCGAGGTCACCTTCCGGTGGACGGGCGACGTCCACTCCTGGGCCCCCGACGAGCCCTACGGCAGGATCTTCGGCTTCGAGGGCCTCAACGTCAGCCGACTGGAGGCCGACGAGGAGAGCGGCGGCTACCGGCTGCTCTCCCGCGAAGCGGCCTTCTACCTCGACCCGACGACTCGGGAGATCCTGGAGACCTGGCAGGACAAGCCGGTGGTCCACGTGTGGAACGACCCGGCGAACCTGACGCTGCGGCCCTTCCCCGTCCCGCGCACCGAACTCGGCGACCAGGTCTGCTTCAGCCTGGAGATCCCCCTCGCCTACCCCTCGCCGCTGCCCGTCGCCGACTACCCGCTGAACTCGGCCTCGGACACCTACCGGGCCCTGGAGCTGTTCCAGTTCTTCGCGCCCGCCGCGGCCCTCGCCGGCGACGCGCCGAGCGTGCCCGCGACCATGTCCTGGACGCGGATGTCCCCGTGGCTCCCCTGGATGGAGCAGGGACAACGCCCCGGCGGGCTCGCCTTCCACTGCCGCGGCGCGAAGCTGGGCTCGTACGACGAGGTTCCCGAACGCACCCGCGACCACATCGCCGCCCGCCACCCCGAATTCGCCTCGGCCCCGCAGAAGTGGACCGAGCCGAACGAGTCCAGCTGGACCTACTTCCGCCGGCTCAACCCGCGGTGACCCCCCGCGGGCCCTGCCCCGCGCCGGTCCCGTACCCCGCCCCCTCACCCGCCCCCTCACCCGCCCCCGTCCCCGGCCGCACCGGGGGCGGGGGCGGGCGCGTAGGGGTCCGGACAAGGGTTTTCCCCGTATCGGGTTCATCTCCGCGTTGCCTACTGTCTGCCCACCGGCGATCCACCGGACCCGAACCGCCCCCGCACCAACCCCACATGGTGTGAAGCGCGACGGGAACGCGGATCGCCGGGATCGCCGTTGCCCTGCCCCGCCGTCGCGGCCGGGCGACGCGGCGCGCGGCGGTGGCCGGGGCGGGGACTGACCAGTCCGCCCCGGACCCCGCGGCCGCCGGTTCACCTCCCACACTGCACCGACCGGCCGCTCCGGCCTGCCCGGAAACGGCCCTCGAAAGGGAACACCGTGCACGCATCCAGACGCAGCAGGCTCATATCCGTGGTGGCCATGTCCGTCACCCTCCTCGCCGGCTCCGCGACCGCTTCGGTCGCCGTGACCGCCGAGAACGACCCGGCCACCTCCCTCCCGGCCGCCGCGGCCCCCGCCGCGCCCGCCGGTGCGCCGGTCGAGAACCTCATCGTCGGATACAAGTCCTCGGCCTCCGAGGCCAGTTCCAACACCGCGGCCGCGGACGACGCGACCGCGAAGGGCAAGAAGGCCGGCAAGAAGGCGAAGTTCGACCGCCGCCTCGGCACCGGCGCCGCCCTCGTCAACCTGGGCGGATCGGTCGCCCCGGCCGACGCCGCCGGTGTGATGGCCGAGTTCCGCGCCGACCCGGACGTCGCCTACGTCGAGCCGGACACCCGCGCCTACGCCATGGCCGTGACCCCGAACGACACCGAGTACGCCAAGCAGTGGGACCTCTTCGAGCCCACCGCCGGCATGAACGTGCCCGCCGCCTGGGACAAGACCACCGGCTCCGGCGTCACCGTCGCCGTGATCGACACCGGCTACGTCGCCCACTCGGACGTCGCCCCCAACACCGTCGCCGGCTACGACTTCATCTCGACGTCCTCCGAGGCCCGTGACGGCAACGGCCGGGACAACAACCCCGCCGACGAGGGCGACTGGAACGCCACCGACGGCGAGTGCGGCGTCGGCTCGAAGGCCAGCACCTCCTCCTGGCACGGCACCCACGTCGCGGGCACCATCGCCGCGGCCACCAACAACTCCAAGGGCGTCGCCGGCATCGCCTACGGCGCGAAGATCCAGCCCGTCCGCGTGCTCGGCAAGTGCGGCGGCGCCACCTCGGACATCGTCGACGCCATCACCTGGGCCTCCGGCGGCACCGTCGCGGGCGTCCCGGCCAACGCCACCCCGGCCAAGGTCATCAACATGAGCCTCGGCGGCTCGGGCACCTGCGGCTCCAGCTACCAGAACGCCATCAACGCGGCCGTCGGCCGCGGCACGACCGTCGTCGTCGCCGCCGGCAACAGCAACGCGAACGCGTCCGGCTTCTCCCCGGCCAGCTGCAACAACGTGATCAACGTGGCGTCGAGCAACCGCGCCGGCGACCGCTCGTACTACTCCAACTTCGGCACGATCATCGACATCGCCGCCCCGGGCGGTGAGACCCGCCGCGCCACCGACACGCCCGGCACCGTCACCACCCCCGAGAACGCGATCCTCTCCACCCTGAACGCCGGCACCACCACCCCCGGCGCCGAGTCCTACAAGCCGTACCAGGGCACCAGCATGGCCGCCCCGCACGTCGCGGGCCTCGCCGCCCTCATGAAGTCGGCGAAGACCTCCCTGACCCCGGCCCAGATCGAGGCCGCGATCAAGGCCAACGCCCGCCCGCTGGCCGGCACCTGCACCGGCGGCTGCGGCGCCGGTCTCGCCGACGCGACCGCGACCGTGAACGCCGTGACCTCCACGACGCCCACGACCCCGTCCTTCGAGAACACCACGGACGTCGCCATCGGTGACAACGCCACGGTCGAGAGCTCCCTCACGGTCACCGGCGTCGCGGGCAACGCCCCGGCCGCCCTCAAGGTCGGCGTGAACATCGCCCACACCTACATCGGTGACCTGAAGGTCGACCTCGTCGCCCCCGACGGCTCCGTCTACACGGTCCACAACCGCGCCGGCGGCAGCACCGACAACATCAACCAGACCTACACCGTCAACGCCTCCTCCGAGGTCGCGAACGGCACCTGGAAGCTGCGCGTCAACGACAACGCCGGTGGCGACACCGGCAAGATCGACTCCTGGAGCCTCGGCTTCTGACCCGCACCGGACCCCGGTCCCCCCGGCCCCCGCGGAGCCCCCCAACTCCGTTCTGACGGGCCGATGGTACGGACCATCCCAGCGCGCGGACCTGCCGGTACCTCCCGTACCGGCAGGTTCGTCGTGCTTTCCTGTCGCCCGACTGAATTCTGCGTCACAATCCGGGTCCGTCCGGCGGCCGACCTCGTATTGTCGCGTCTCACAGGAAAGGCACAGGACCGGGGACCGAAAGGCTGGTGGCGTGGCGGCGACGGGGAACGCTGACGCGAACGTCGGACACGGAGAGTTGATCGAGGCGGTCGACCGGGCGCTCACCACGCACGGCCGCGCCGTCCTCGTCGGACCGGCCGGAGCGGGCAAGACCGAGGTGGCGCGCGCCGTCGCGGCCGCCGCCGAGGGTCGGCGCGAAACCGTGCTCAGGCTCGCCCCCGAAGCCGCGGACCGGTGGATACCCGAGGCCTCGGCCGCCGCCCTCCTCGCCACCGTGCCCCGCGCCGCCCTGGAACGGCTCGCCGGACCCCAGCGCACCGCCATCGCCCTCCTGCGCCGCGAGACCGTCGCGACCGGAGCGGGCCGCGACCACGTCGCGCTGCGGCTCGCCCTCGTCGAGGTGCTCCGCACCCTGGCCGCCTCCGGGCCCGTCCTCCTCGTCCTCGACAACGCCCAGTGGCTCGACGCGGAAACCACCGATCTGCTCCGGTTCGCCCTGCGCCTGACCCCACCGCGGGTACGGGTCCTCGCCGCCGAGTGCGTGCACGCCGGAACCCCCGTCGCCGAACCCCTGTGCGGCCCCGGCACCCCGGCCGTCCGGGTCCCCCCGCTCGGCGCCGACGAAGTGGCCGAACTGCTGCTGCGCCACGACCTGCCCGCCCGGCTCGCCGGCCGCATCCACCAGGCCAGCGGCGGCAACCCGCGCCTCGCCCTGGCACTGGGACACTCCCTCGCCGAAGCCGCCGGGACCCGCGACGGCGGCGCCCACCACGCCGACACCCTGCCCGTCTCCGGCCAGGCCCGCGACGTCGCCCGCCGGCTGCTGGCCGAAGCCCCCGCCCGGGCCCGCCGCACCCTGCTCCTCGCCGCCCTCACCGCCCGCCCCACCACCGCGCTGCTGCGCCGCGCCGGCAGACCCGACGCGGAGGCCGAGCTCACCGAGGCCGAACGCGCCGGGCTGGTCACCGTCGGGGCCGACGGAGCCGTCGCCTTCACCGCGGGCGCCGTCGCCACCGTGCTCGCCGCCGACTCCGGCTGGCCCGAACGCTCCTCCGGGCACGCGGCCCTCGCCGACGCCGTCGACGACCCGGTGCAGGCCGTCCGCCACCGGGCGCTCGCCGTCGACCACCCCGACGCCCGGCTCGCGGCCGAGGTCACCGCCGCCGCCGACTCCTGCCGGCGCCGCGGCCAACGCGCCCTCGCCGCGGAACTCGGACTGCTCGCCGCCGAACGCACGCCCGCCGCCCTGCCCCAGGAGGAGCTGGCCCGCCTCGTCGGCGCCGCCGAGGACGCGGGGTGGGCCGGCCGCGCCGACCTCGCCCGCCGGGCCACCCGCGCCGTGCTGGCCCGTGACGCCTCGCCCACCCAGCGGGTCCGGGCCCGCCTCGCCGTGATCGACGCCGCCGGCCAGGCCCTGGCCGACCTCGACGAAACCTTCGCCAACGCGGTCGCCGACGCCGCCGGCGACCCCTCGCTCCGGGCCGCCGTCCAGCTCCGCATCGCCTGGAAGCTCAACCTGAGCGACGGGGACCCCGTCCGCTCGCGCGACGCCGCCGCCGAGGCGGGGGCCCTCGCCAAAGCGGGCGGCGACCAGGTCGCCGAGGCCATGGCGCTGACCGTACGGGCCAGGATGGGCCGCATCCTCGGGGACCACGACGCCGAGGACATCCTCGCCGAGGCCCTGGCCCTGCCCGCCCCCGAAGTCCCCCTCGGCATGCGCAACGCGCCCCAGTACCTCGCCGTCCGGCACGCCCTCTTCGACGACCGGCTCGGCGACGCGCACGGCCAGCTCCTCGCGCTGCTACCCGCCGTCCAACGGACCGGATCCGCCGAGGACGTCTTCGAGGTGCTGCGCAGCCTCACCGAGGTCGAGCTGCGGCGGGGCCGGTGCGCCGCGGCCGCCGCGCACGCGCGCCGGGCCGTGGAGCTGACCATCGAGGCCGGCCTGTCGCCCGGCCCCGCCTGGTACGTCGCGGCGACCGCCGAGGCCGCCGGCGGCAGTTTCGCCCGGGCCGCCGGGTACGCCCGCCGCGGCATCCGGGCCTCCGAGGAGGAGCAGGACCAGGTCTTCCTGTCCCGGGGCCTCTACGCGCTCGGCACCGTCGAACTGGCCACCGGGGAAGCGGCGAAGGCGGCGGCCACCTTGTGCCGGGTCGCCGAGCTGGAGGGCGCCCAACAGGTGGTGGACCCGTCGATCCTGCGCTGGCACGGGGAACTCGCCGAGGCCCTGGTCGCGGCCGACGCCCCCGACCGCGCCGCCGAACTGCTGGACGGGGTCGCTCCGGTGGCCCGCGCGCTGGGACGCACTCCCGTGCTCGCGGCCCTGGACCGGGCCCGGGGATTGTGCCTGTCGGCGCGGGGGGACGCCGAGCCGGCCGTGGCCCTGCTGGAGGAGACGGCGCGGCGCTTCGAGACCCTCGGGCTGCCGTTGGAGCACGGCCGCACCCTGCTGGCGCTGGCCCGGGTCGAGCGCAGGCGCCGCCGCCGGGCCCCCGCGCGGGCCGCGCTGCTCGCGGCGGCCGAGGTGTTCGAGCGGGCCGGGGCGAAGCCCTGGCTCGGCCTGACACGGGAGACCGCGCCGGAGGCCGCCGCCCCGCATCCGGGGGTGGCGGCCCTGACCGAGGCGGAGGCCCGGCTCGCCCTGCTCGTCGGCGCCGGGGCCAGCAACCAGGAAGCGGCCGCCAAGCTGTTCCTGAGCGTGAAGACCGTCGAGGCCCGCCTCACCCGGATCTACCAGAAGCTCGACGTGCGCTCCCGCGCGCAGTTGGCCACCGCGCTGCGCGGGCACTGAGCCCGGGCGGCGCGGCGGCCGGTGCGGATCAGCAGGTGAGGTTGTTGCCCGGGGTGACGCCCAGCAGCTGGGTGAAGTTCTGGTACTTGCTCACCCGGCTGTGCACCTGCGCGGGGTTGCCGCCGTTGCACTCCAGCGCCCCGTTGATGGAACGGATGGTCTCGCCGAAGCCGGCGCCGTTGGCCATGGCCGCGTGGGGGGTCATGGTGCCCGGACCGTTCTGGGTGTTCCAGTACCAGAGCGCCGTCTTCATGGCGACGGCCGGGTCCTGCTCGACGAGGTACGGGTTGGCGAGCAGGTTGATGCCGAGGGCGTCGCCCGCCGCCTTGTAGTTGAAGTTCCAGCTCAGCTGGATGGGTCCGCGGCCGTAGTACGCGGCCTGCCCGGCCGGGCAGCCGTAGGGCTGGGTCGCGTCGCAGTAGTGCGGGTAGTTCGCGGTGTTCTGCTCGACGATGTGCACGAGCCCACCGGTCTCGTGCGAGACGTTCGCGAGGAAGGCGGCCGCCTCGCGGCGCTTGGTGGTCTCGTCGCCGCTGTTGGCGAAGGCGGGGTAGGCGGACAGCGCCGCGACCAGGCCGTTGTAGGTGTAGAAGGGGTTCCGGTTCGGGAACATCTGGTTGAACTGGGCCTCGCTGACGACGAAGCCGGACGGGTCGGGGTCCTGGCCGCCACCGCCGCCACAGACGCCCTGGTCCGACCAGACGCCCCACTGGCCGGTGGTCCCGGGCGTCTCGCCCTGGGTCCACCACTTCGCCTGCCAGTTGCGGCCGTTGTGGGAGACGGTCCCGCCGCCCGTGTAGACGGCGGAGGAGGCCCACGCGCCGGCGCAGGCGGGCGCGGCCGAGGCGGAGGACGCGGGCAGGGCGACGGCGAGGCCGAGGGTCATCGCGGCAGCTGCGGCGAGGGAGAGGGCGCGGCGTCGGGCGGCACGTATCACGTAACTACTCCTGAAGTGGGGGGAATTGTCGCGAGGTGTGGGGGCGACGACTACCGCCACTGAACCGAAGTGGTCTGGACCTGTCAAGGTCTAGACCAAATATTGTCCGCGGCTGCCACATCCGGTGCGGGGGACCGCGCGGGGCCGCAAACGCCGAACCGGCGCGACGACCTGGGTCGTCACGCCGGTTCGGATGCCGAACGGATCAGCTACCGGCCGAGAGGTTGCCGGAGAGGACCGGGATGTTGTCCACGAGGTGGGACAGCGACTCGTCACCCTTGGCCTGGGTGGAGTTCTCGGCGCACTGCTGGTTCTGCGGGTTGGACAGGACGTTGACGTCCTGGACGCCGATGTTGGCGAGGACCGCGACCAGCGACTGGGCGTTGACCTTCGCGGGCAGGCCGACACAGAGCTTGTTGAGCGAACCCTGGATCGCGCTGAGCTGCGGGCTCATGGCGCCCTCGGTCGACTGGTTGCCGTAGACCTGCGAGGCGCCGTTGCCGTTGACGGTGTTCACGCCGTTGTCGTTGCCGATGGCCATCGCCGGGGACGCCATGACGGCACCCGTGCCGATGACGGAGGCGGTGACCGCAGCAGTGGCCATGAACTTCTTGAGCATCGTTGATCCTTCTGTCGCATGAGCTGTCCCCGGCGGGACGTCCTGATCAACTGCGTCCGGCGCCGGTGGTTATCGCGCGTCACCCATGCGGCCCAACGATCGGCCCGGTCAGCCGGTCTTGCGACGGACCTTCTTGTTCTTGCCGCCCGCGCCGCTGCTGGATCCCTGTACCTTGGCCCGGCTCTGGTGGGACTGCTGGGACTGGGCGTGGGAAGCGTTGCGCGCCATGGCCTCGCGGAACTTCCGCTTCGCCTCCTCGGCCGGGGTCTCGTCCTGCGGTGCGTCGGTCTGCGCCGCATCGGCCTGCGGGGTGGTGTTCTCGTCTGACATGGCTGCCTCCTGGGGTGATCAAGTTGCCCCAGTCTGTCAGTCGGGCGGCGCTCAGGCCATCGCGTTGCCTCCGCTCCTGCCGGCCGGCCCCCCGATCCGGGCCGCTCAGCAGCCCGGACGGGGTGCTTCGGCCCCGCCGCCGGCGCGGATCGCGGCCAGTGCCGCGCGGTGCAGCGCGGCCGGATCGCCCGTCGCGACCGGGCTGCCGGTCAGCGCGTACCACTCGTCCGCTCCCTGGTACTGGACCGCGAACCGGACCTCGCCGTCCGCGCCGGCGGTGGTCCGCAGGGTGAGCGGACCGGTGATCACCCCGACCTCGTCGGTCATGGCGCCGCCCGGTCCGGCCGGCACGTCGTCCTGCCGGCACCACGGTTCGGGGGCCGTCATCCGGCGCAGGTGTCGATCATGGTGGTGAGGGTGGCCCTCTCGGCTTCGGTGACGGTCAGCCCGTAGTGGGACTTGACGGTGGTCCAGGCGCGCCCGTACTGGCACCAGCTCGACCGGTCCGTCGGCTGCCACTGGTCGGGGCTCTGGTCGCCCTTGGAGCGGTTGGAGGACGCGGAGACCGCCAGCAGCTGCGGGCGGGCCAGGTCGTTGGCGAACGCCTTGCGCTTGGCCGCGTCCCAGCCGGCGGCCCCCGAGCGCCAGCCCTCCGCCAGCGGCACCATGTGGTCGATGTCCAGCTTCGCGGCCTCGGTGAAGGACGCCCCGTCGTACAGGCTCTTCCAGTGGCCCGAGACGGCGCGGCACTCGGCGTCCTGCGCGACATCCGTTCCGTCCCGTTTCAGTACGGTCTCGCGGGTGTCGCACTTGCTGCCCTGCTCGGCCCAGTGGGTGAACCTGTCGCGGCTGTACCCGGCCATCGTGCCGGGCTTGCCGACCGTGAGCGCGGCCAGCTGCGACCGGGCCACGGCCGCGCTGACCATGCCCGGCAGTACGTCGCCGGCGACCGGCTTCGCGTCGTCGCCCGACGGCGCCGCCCGCGAAGGGGAGGGGGCGGCGCTCGGGGTCGCCGTCGCGCCCGGCCGGTCGCCGCCCTTCCCGTCCCCGGGGACCTGCTCACCGCATCCGACGCTGCCGAGCAGCAGCACCGCGGTCACGACCGCGACGCCCAGACCTGTCTGACGCACCATGAAACCCCGCCCCGAGGAGACTCCGCCCACTGTCCGGTGCAGCCTACCCATAACCGGACATCCAACCCCCCGGCGGGCCGACCGAGTCGCCGCGTGTTGCGCCCGCGCGGGCCAAGTCGGTCCATTGGCAGCCCTGTTGAGCCGCCCCGGGGCGGCGGCGCGGCGTGCGGGGGCGCGCCGACTTCCGGCCACCCGGCCACCCGGCCGGGGCGCCGGTCAGCTCCAGGAGGCGGCGACCAGGGAGCGTTGGGCGGCCGCCAAGTGGGTGGCACAGGCCAGCCAGGCGCGGGCGTACCCGTCGGCGGAGGGATCGCCGAGACGGCCGAAGGCGTTCCGCGGCCGCCGGTCCGCCTCCAGGACGAGCGCCCCCGCCAGGTCGGCCGCCGCGGCGAACCCGGCACGGCGCAGCGGCGCGTACGCGGGCAGCGGCTCCGGGCCCCGGCCGGAGCCGGCCACCGCGCGACGACCGCCCGCGACGCCCGCCTCCAGCAGCCGGCGCACCCGCCACAGGGGCGAGTCGGCCAGCGGATCCGGGCCCGGATCGCAGGAGCCGGGCAGCGCCCCGGGGGAGCCGCCGTCCGGGAAGTGGCTGCCCTGGAGCCGGTCGTAGCCGAGGTCGGCCCGGTCCAGCCACTCCGGCGGCAGCCGCAGCGTGTGCTCCGCCCCCGGGACCGGCCCCACCGCCAGCGGACGCAGCGTCGCCGCCCGATCCAGGTCCGGGCGCCCGAGGACGCGTACCGCCAGGCCCGGATGCCCGGCCAGCCGGCGCAGGTTGGCGGTGTGCGCCAGCTCCGGGTGCGGGTGGGCGGGGCGCAGCCGCAGCAGGGGCGCGTCCGGTCGTACGGCGCCGGCCGCGGACAGCTCCCGTACCAGGAGGTACTCGCCCGCCGCGCCGGCCACCTCGACGTCACAGCCCAGCAGGTCCGTCCCGGATTCCGGCGCCCCGCTCGCCTGGTGCGCGGCGACGGCTTCGGCGGCCGGCCGGGCGAAGAGCGCCGCGAGGGGCTCCTGGTTCCAGGTCAGGCCCGGGACCGGGGTCGCCCGGACGCCGCGCCCGGCGCCGAGCCGGCCGTCGGCGGAGACGGTCGCGCCGACGACGCGCAGGCCGCCGCGGGCAAGCCCCGCGTGGTCCAGGACGCCTCCGCCCAGCGCGACGGACGCCGCCCCGGCGCCCCGGGCCCGCGCGAGCCCGCCGGGGCGCACGTCGGACACCGAGTACGGGGCGCCGTCCGCGCCCAGCAGGTGGGTCACCACGCCGCCGTAGCCGGTGGCGCTGAGCACCGGCTCCCGGCACAGGCCCTGGACGCGCAGGCTGCCGCCGGCCCCGTACGCCCGCCGGCCGCCGTCGGTCACGCCCGGGCCGCCGGCGCCCGAGGCCAGCAGCGCGGCGACCCGCAGCAGCCCGGCGAAGGCCGCCGTCAGGTCGGTGAGCCCCTGGGCGGCGTCGCGGTCCCGCGCCGCGCGCAGGCCCCGTACGACGCGCAGCGCGGCCGCCTCGGCCGCCGGCAGCCCCGCCACGCGCGCCGAGTGGGCGGCCCGCAGCAACTCGGCCTGGACCACCGCGCCCCCGGCCGTGACCCCGGCGGCGAGCGCTTCGGCCGACGCCGTCCACAGCGCGGCGCCGGCCGCCCGTGCGGCGGCGGTGAGGGGCTGTGCGCCGCCGCTCGGAGCCACCGAAGCGGTCCCGGCTCCGCCGTCGGGGTCCGATGACGCCCGCGGCCCCACGGGCGGGGTCACGGACTCCGGTTCCGCTACGGGTGCGTCCGCCGGGTCGGCGAGGGGAGCCGCGCCCAGCACGGCGGCCCGGTGCAGGCAGCGCGGCGCCAGCAGGCAGCCGCAGACGGCCTGCCCGGCCTCCGTGACCACCCCGGTGGCGCCCGGACGCAACGTCACCACCGCGTCCTCGCCGAACCGTACGGTGACGCTCCCGTCGGGCTCCGCCCGGGCCGAGCCGGCGCATCCCGCCACGGCCGCGTCGAGCTTCTTGCGCAGCCGGGCGCTCAGGTCCTCCACCGCCCGCGCGAGGACCTCGGGGGCGACGGGCGGCAACGGCGCGGCGGTGCTGGTGGTGCTCAACGGGGCTCTCCACGGAGTCGGTCGCCCACCCAGCGGGCGAGGGCGAGCGGGCTGAGGGCGGCCACCGGCATGCCGGCCGCCACGAGTTGCCGGGCCACCGGCACCGAGTACCGGGGCGCGCCCGCGTCGTCGAGCGCGGCGCAGCCCAGCAGGTGGGCGCCCGAGGAGGCCAGGGCGCTCACCTCGGCGAGGAGCCCGCCGAGCGGCCCGCCCTCCTCGAAGTCGCTGACGACGACGACCAGGGTGCGGCTCGGCACGGTGATCAGCGAACGGGCGTGCGCGAGGCCGGCCGCGATGTGCGTCCCGCCACCGACCCGGACCTCCAACAGCAGCGACAGCGGATCCTCGACGCGGTCGGTGAAGTCCACCACCGAGGTGGAGAACGCGAGGAAGTGCGTGGACAGCGTCGGCACCCCGCCGAGGACCGCCGCCGTCAGCGCCGACCAGATGACGGACGCCTCCATCGAGCCGGAGACGTCGACCACCAGGATCAGCCGCCAGTCGCTCTCCCGGGACGCCCTGGTGCGGAACACCGGACGCTCCGGGACGACGACCACCCGGCCGTCGTCCAGCCGGCGGGTGTGCGCGAGGTTCGCCCGCAGGGTGCGGGCCAGGTCGAGCGCGCCGCCCGGGCGGCGGGTCGGGCGCGGGGTCGACAGTCCGGAGAGCGTCGGCCGCAGCCGCGTCGCCAGCTCCTTGGCCAGCTCGTCGACCAGCCGCCGCACCAGGGGCCGCAGCCGCGCCAGTTGGCTCTCCGGCATGCCGCCGGCCAGCGACAGCACCGAGCCGAGCAGCTCCACGGAGGGGCGTACGGACGCCGGGTCGAGCTGCGCCAGCACATCGGTGCGGCCCGCCCCGGCCGCGTCCGCGAGCACCTCCTCCCGCAGGTCGGCGCCGAAGAGCGCCTCCAGCTCGTGAGCCCATTCGCGGGCGGTGGGGAAGGAGGCCCCGTCCCCGCCGCCCCGACCGCCCCGGTCGAGATCCGCCGAGCCCTCGCCCCGACCCGCCCCGTACAGCTCGTCGAGGGCTCGGGCGTAGCGCCGGGCGTCGGCCGGGAGCCGGTCGCGCTGCCGGCCGAGCAGCAGCCGCCACCGATCGGCGGGGGCCAGGCGCCGCTCCGTCGGCGGCGCGGAACGCGGCGCGTCCGGCGCCCCCGGGACCGGCGCCCGCGCCGCGACCGAAGGCGCGGGGAGCGGCAGCTCCTTGAGCGCGGCGGCGCCGGCGGCGTCGGCCGCCGCCCACAGGGCGAGCAGCGCGGGCGGCGCGTCCAGGGAGAGGTCGACGCGGTCGCCGAGCCGCTCCGTCACCGTCTCCAGCAGCCGCTCGCGGGCGGCCGGGGCGAGGGAGTCGAAACCCGCGCGCAGCGCGGGCAGCCGCTCCAGGAACGCCTCGTCGCCGAGGCTGTCCACCCGGTCCAGGAGCGGGGTCAGGGCGGCCGGGGAGGAGTCCAGCAGCGGGCCGGCGGCGCCGAGCACCCCGGCGAGCCGTCGGGCCAGGACCCGGCGCCCCTCGGGGGCGGTCGCGGCGTCGACCCAGGCGGCGGTCCGCCGGCCCAGCTCCGCCACCGGATCCAGGTCCAGCAGGACCCGTACGGCCAGTGCCGCGCTCCGCATCAACGGCGATGCGGTGTCCGCCAGTTCGCTCAGGGCCGCGTCCATGCGCAGCCCCAGCAGGCGGGACGCGGCCCGGTCGGCGAGGGCCACCAGCGCGCCGGCGTCCGCGAGGTCGTCGCTGCCGGCCAGTCCGGGCAGCGACCGTACGGCGGTCTCCAACAGGTCCCCGATGAGCGTCCCGGCGGTGTCCCGGGCCCCGGCGGAGGCGCCGGGGAGGTGTCCGCGCCGCAGGGCCTCCAACAGATCGACGGCCTCCAGGAGTTCCGGGAGCCCGGCGGTGTCCGGGAGCACCTCCGCCGCCTCCACGAGCCGTACGTCGACCAGCGCGGGCAGGTCGCAGCGCGCGGCGGCGGCCAGCCCGGCCAGCACCTGGGCGGCCGTCGGGCCGCCCGCGGCGGCTTCGCGGCGCGCCGTGTCCCGCAGGGTGCCGGCGGCGGCCTGGGCGGCGCTCACGCCGCGGACGCCGGCCAGGTCGAGGCGGGCCGGGACGGAGGGCGTCCAGGCAAGCCGCCACTTGCTGCCCAGCGCGGCCCCGTCACCGGTCGCGGCGACGGCGACGGGTTCGCCGTAGGAGGCGCCGCAGACCAGCAGGCGCTGGAGCAACACCTCGCGGCGCGCGTCCAGCGGGGAACGCAACGGGTCGAGGCGCACCTCGCGGGACGCGGGCTCCTCGGGCGACGGCAGCCTCAGCTCGGCCAGCTCCGCCTCCACGGACGGACCGAGGCCCGATCGCGGGGCGTGCGGGGTGGTCCGGCCGCGGCCCGCGCCGACCAGTACGGCCTCCAGGGCGCGGGCCAACGCCCGCCCCCGACCGAGGGGTTCGCCCTGCCCGAGCACCGTCGTCACGGCCTCCAACAGCTCGCCCCGACCGGGCGCGGGCAGCCCGCGCAGCACCGCCAGGTCGCAGGCGAGGCGCAGCGTCTCCGACGCCTCCCCGGTGCCGGCAGTGTGCCCGGCGCGGCGCAGCTCCCGGCACACGCCGGTGACGGCGACCGACGCCGCCTCCCGCACCCGTACGGGGTCACCGCCCGCTTCCAGGACGGCCTGCTGCCACAACGGGTCCCGGATCCCGGCCGGGTAGCCGGATCGGGAGTCGAGCAGGTCGTACGAGTACGCCACGAAGGAGGTCACCACCTCCGCCCCGCCGTCCCCGACATCCGACGGCCGACTCTTCGCGGGCCGCTCGCCGGCATCGACGGACGGGCCCCCGCGCGCGGCCGATGCGCGAGCGGGCCCGGTGGCGGTGCTCGCCGCCCCGGCTGCGCCGGTCGCGCCCGCTACGCCGGAGGCTGCGTCCGACGCCGTGCCCGACGCCGTGCCCCGGCCCGTCCCGGTGACGGCCGGAACGGCCCCGGACAGGGCCGGGGCCCCGGCCGTGTCGGGTGCGTCCGCCTCGGTGGCGGTCGCACCCGGAGCCGTGTCCTGCCCGGCGGAGCGTCCGGTCCCAGCGCCGTCGGTGGCGTTCGGGGCGTCGGCGGGGCGAAGGGTGCTCGCCTCCGCACCCGCGTCCGCCGCATGCCGGGGTGCGGGAACCTCGTGGTCCGGGTCGCTGGGGAGCAGTGCGGGGGCGTGGAAGGCGCCGATGAGGGCGGCCACCCGGCGTCCTCCGGCGCCCGCCTCTGCGATCACCCGTCGCATGTGGGCCTCGCGGGCCAGGTCCGTCGCGGGTACCGTCCCCGCGTCGGACCGCAGGGCCCAGCCGACGCCGAGCGCGGCGCGGCGGACCGCTTCGGCGGAGCACCCGGGGGCCAGTACCTCGACGGCCCGGTCCCACAGGTCCTCACCCTCCCGCCCGGTACCCGACGCGACGAGCGCGTCCGCGAAGACCCGCCCGGCGGCGGCCGGGTGACCGGTCTCCGCCCCCGGCCGGCGTCCGGCGTCCGCCGGTTCGGCGTCCCGCGGCGCTGCTCCGGCGCGTCCGGCCTCCGGCGGCCCCGCACCGGCCGGGCCGCCACCGGTCGCCGCCCGCCCGTCGGACCCGGCTCCGGGCTCCGGCGCGTCGCCGGGCGCCGCTCCGGGCTCCGGGGCCGCGTCGGACCAGCCCGGGTCGGTCAGCGGCAGGTCGCAGCAGACGACCTGCACGCCCCGGCCCCGCGCCCAGCGGATCGCCGCCAGCTCGGGGGAGAAGTCCGCGAAGGGGTAGAAGGCGAGCCGGCCTTCGCGTCCGAGGCCGGCCAGCGCCACCGGCGCCACGGTCTCCGGATCGGCGAGGTGCTCCAGCCACGGCTGGAAGTCGGCGGGCAGCTCCACGCAGACCACCTCGGCCCCCGCCGCCTCCAGCAGCGCCGGTACCACCGCCGCCAGGGCGGGGCTGTGGTGGCGTACGCCCAGCAGGTAGGGCGCGCGCGACGCGGCGAGGGCCGCCACCGCGGTCCGCGGCTCGGCCGCCGGGCCGGCCGTCTGGTCGGTGACCGTCAACGCAGGCTCCCGCGCAGGTCCCAGAGGCGGCGCCACATCGCCGAGCCGTCCTCGGCCCGGCGCCGGACCGGGCCGTCCCAGTACCCCAGCAACCGTCCGTGGTCGGCCGGATCGTCCTTGCGCACGACGCCCAGCAGGTGCCCCGGCAGCAGGTCCAGCGCGTCACCACCCGGCAGGTACGCGGCGGCCACCCCCAGCGACGCCGCGACCTGCACGGCCTCGGCGGTGGACATGACGGTGCCGGGCCGCTCCACGTCCCAGCCCTCGGCGGACCGGCCCGAGCGCAGGTCCCGGAACACGGTGACGAGCGCGTCGAGCACCGAGTCGTCCACAGCGAAGGCGGCGCCGGCCCGCTGGACGGCGGCGACGGCCTGGCGCCGGATCAGCGTGGCCTCCGCGTCGGCGTCCGCGATCGGATCGACCGTCTCGAAGTTGAAGCGCCGCTTGAGGGCCGCGGACATCTCCGACACGCCCCGGTCCCGCAGGTTGGCCGTCGCGATGACCGTGAAACCGGGGGCGGCGCAGACCAACGCGTCCTCGGTGGCGGTCAGTTCGGGGACGGTGACCCGACGGTCCGACAGGATCGACACGAGCGCGTCCTGCACCTCGGGCAGGCAGCGGGTGATCTCCTCGACCCGGACGACGCGTCCGGTCCGCATCGCCGAGAGCACCGGGGAGTCGACCAGGGCCTGGGCCGTCGGGCCCTGGGCGAGGAGCAGGGCGTAGTTCCAGCCGTACCGGAAGGCGTCCTCGGTGGTGCCCGCCGTGCCCTGCACGGTGAGGGCGCTGGTGCCGGACACCGCGGCCGCCAACAGCTCGGACAACATCGACTTGGCGGTACCGGGCTCGCCGGTGAGCAGCAGTCCGCGTTCACCGGCGAGGGTGACCACGCAGCGCTCCACCAGGGCGCGCTCGCCGACGAACTTCGCCGCGATGACCAGCTTCGACGGCAGGCCGGCCCGACGCCCGGGCAGGGCGAGTTCGGCCCCCTCGCTGCCGCACACGAACGTCACGACGGCGCGCGGGGTCAGGGCCCAGCCCGGCGGCCGGGGGCCGGTGTCCTGCGCGGCGAGGAAGGCGAGTTCGGCGGCGTACCGCTCCTCGGCCGGCATGACCTGCCGGGCGGGTGCGGGCTGATCGGTGACGGTCATCGGGTCCTCTGTGTTCTGGAAGTCGACAAGTGCGGAGGGAAGGGAGGAAAAGGGAGGAGAAGGAAGAAGGAGAAGGGGCCGGGAGAAGGGCCCGTCGAGGACGACACGGGGGCGCGCGCCGGCGCGCGCCCCCGTCCGGGCCGTCCGGTCAGCGGCGGCGGCGGGTCGCCGTGCGCTTGACCTTCAGTTCCTCGAAGCGCGGTACGTCGCCCTCGCGGACCCGCGCCCACGCCCGCCGGTACAGGTCGGCGGCCGGTTCGGTCGGCGCCGACAGGCCCAGCGTCGGGCGGCCCCCCGACACGACCGGGTACATCGGCAGTTTCCAGGTCTCCACCGGCAGGGCCGGGGAGTCCAGGTCGGACCAGCCGCCCGGCAGGAACAGGGTGCGGCCCGCCCGGCTGCGGCCGGCCGTCACGACCAGCTCGGTGGCGGCCAGTTCCGCGCGGGCCGCCTTCAGCCGGGCCGGCTTCCAGCCCGTCCAGCGGGCCGTGTTGCGGTCCGTCGGGTCGGGCATCGCCAGCAGCGCCAGGTACAGCGCGGCCGCGTCGGCGCCCAGCCCGTGCGCCTCCTCCACCTCGGCCACCAACTCGGGAACGGACCGGCTCGGGTCCTGCGGCCACCAGGTGCCGTCCCGGTCGGCGGCCCCGGCCGCCGGCGCCCCCGGGTCGGCGAGCAGCGCGGCGAAGCGCGGGTCGTGCGCCAGGCGCAGGGCCGTCTCGGCGGCCGAGGGCAACTGCTCGGGACCCCGGAGCAGCGGCAGGTACGGGTCGGAGCCGGTCGAGTCCAGCAGCGCCGGGCGCAGCGCCGGCCGGGGCATCCCGTCGACGGTGGGCAGGACCACCGCGCCGTACCGTTCGTAGCCCTGCGCGGTCTCCGTCGGCGTGCCGGCCGCCATCCGGAAGTCGGCCGCACGGATGTAGTGGCCGCCCAGCAGCAGTTCGGGCGCGGCCAGCCGCTGTCGTACGGCGGTCAGCGCCGGCGGCAGGCACGCCCGGATCGGGTCGCCCGCGGGCAACCGGTGCGCCAGCCACGCCGTGAGCGTGATCGCCCCCTGCAACACGGAGACGTCGAAGGCGCCGTCGGTCGGTACGACGGGCTCCACGTGGTCGCCCTTGACGGTCCACGCGACATCGGTGGACAGCTCCGGGGAGGCCACCGGGTCGAGCAGCGCCGGCAGCGCCCGGTGCAACGCCCAGCTGCTGCGCACGTCCTTGCCGGCCTCGGTGGGCAGCCAGTCGGGCATCGGCGTACGACGCCCCACGCGCCGGTTCCAGACCCGCGCGGCGGCCGCCGCGTCCGGGCCCTCGGTCCACAGCAGCGCCGGATCGGCCGGCAGCAGCGCGGCGACCAGTTCCCGGCGCACGTCGAAGCCGAGTTCCTTCAGGTCGGTGCGGGCGTGCCCGGCGGCGGTGGCCTTGATCCCGAGGACGGTCCGCAGTTCGGCGGGCAGGAAGCCGCGGTCGTACGAGTCGAGGTGCGGCAGGCCCGCCAGCACCAGCCGGGCCGTCGTGGAGGAGACCCCGGTGAGCCGGGCGAACTCCTCGGCGGCCTCGGGGAACCAGGGGGCCGCGCCGCGGGTCCCGGCCTCCCGCAGGAACGCGGCCAGCCAGCCGGCCCCGCGCTCCGGGTCGCCCGGGACCGTGGGGTCGCCGAAGGTCTCGTAGGGCGCGGGCACGGTGAACGCGCCGCTCGGATCGTGCAGGAGCGCGGCGAACTCGCGCCGCCCGGGCCGGCCGTCGATGGACTCGGCCATGCCGAGCGCGGCGCCGCCGCCGAGCGGCAGGACGCTGCGGTGCCGGGTGCCGCGGCCGCGCTCACGGCCGTCCGCCCCGTGCAGGCGACCCTGGTCGATCCGTACGCGGACCCGGCGCCACCGGGCCGCCGCCCGCTCGGTCGAGCCGAGTCCCAGCGTGTCGATCTCGGCCAGCAGCGCGCACAGCGCGGTGCGTTGCGCGTCGGTGGTGCCGGTGACGACGGACCGGTAGGCGACGGCGGCGGGTCGTTCCAGGAAGGGGCCGGTCCACGGGAGCGCGGAGTGGGGGACGGAGGGCTCGTCGACGTGCAGGCGTCCGGGCACGGCCTCGGCCGCGGTGTCGGCGGTGGCGGCCGCGAGCCTGCGCAGGAGCTGGAAGACCGTGTCGGACTCCTCGCTGTAGCGGTGGTGCCCGGAGCCGACGAGCCCGTCCAGGCCTTCGTCGAGGAGGCGGTCGGCCGGACCGCGTTCCACCGGCGTCCGGGGCTGCCGGGGCTCGGCCGGGGCCAGCGAGCGCGCCACCCGGTCCAGGGCCTTGCGCTGGGCGAGCGCGGCCCGCACCTGTTCGACGACGCCGCCGATCAGCACGGGGTCGGTGATCCGGGGCAGGGCCGCGGCGACCAGCGCGGGCACCTCGTCGGGCTTCGCGGCCTCGGCGGCCTTCAGGAGGGTCGCCGCGGTGTCCCGGTCCATCGCGCGCAGCACGGCCGAGCCCTCGGGGTCCCGGGCGCGCAGGCAGTGCCAGTAGGGGAGCGGCGGGAGTTCCACGCCCCGGGTGGCGAAGGTACGGGTGCGGTGGTCCGCGCTGACCGAGGCGGTGACGACGCCCTCGGGGTCGATGAGTGACAGCGTCTGCCAATCGGTGGCCACGGCGCGCGGCCGCCCGTCGCCGGGCAGTTCCACGGCGTGCCGGGGAATGCGGTTGCCGACGGGCACGGTGACGGACCTGCCCGCGTTGTCGGAGCCGTGCCAGCCCTGGTCGGGGACGCGCACGGCGCGCCAGCCGAGCAGTCCGTCGACGGGAGCGCCGAGCACGGAGCCCTCGACGGCGGGTACCGGCCGCAGCCAGTTCTGCCCGACGGCGTCGGGCAGGGTGCTGCCCTGTGGGTGCCCCTTCAGGGCGTCGGCGAGGAACCCGGGTGCGGAGCGCCGGCCGGTGGTGCCGGTGGCGGGGTCGTACTCGGCCCAGCCGGGCTCGGCCGGGTGCTGGGCGTGTTCCCACACCCAGTAGGAGACTCCGTCGGAGATGACCTCCCGCTCCTCGGGGAGTCGGGTGTCCCCGGGGTGCAGGACGTGCGCGCCGGTGGCGCGGCCGCCGCCGGGCAGCTGCATGGACACGTGCCCGGAGCGCGGGTTCCAGTAGTCGCCCTTGGAGTCCAGGGTGAGGACGTCCCCGGGCTCGCTCAGCCAGTAGCCCTGCACGGGCCCGTCGTAGGAGGACCAGAAGACCAACAGGTCGCCGTCGACGTAGTGGAAGCCGGTGACCTGGTGGGGTCCGGTGGGAACGCGCAGGTCGTGGGTCAGTACCGTCGAGTCGGCGTCGAGGACCCGGACCTGACCGGAGTTGGCGACGATGACGTGGGGCCACGCGTCCATCACGACGCGGTGGTGGTGGCGGTTGTTGCCGGGCGTGAGTTCGGCGACGGCCTTGTCCCAGACAGGCCAACCCAGTTCGTCGAACAGGCCGCCGCGCAGCGTCCGGGCGAGGATCTCGGCCAGGTCGGCGGCGGCCGCGCGGGCCACCTCCTCCGGGGCCAGGGCCAGCGCCTCGGCGGGCAGCCAGGTCAGGCGCTGGATGGCGGCGGGCAGCTCCGGGAGCGCCGCGGCCCGGGACGAGTCGGCGACCCGGCGGACCCACTCGGCGACCAGCGGCATGCTGCCGTCGGTACGGGCGAGGAGACGCACGACCGTGCGCCCGACGGACATGTGCCCGTTGAACCCGTCGAGGCCGCGCAGCAGGATGGCGCGCAGCCGCTCGTCGGCGCACAGCGCCCGCAGGTCACGGCGGTCGGGCGTGCTCGCCCACTGCTCCAGGCCGCGGACGACGTCCCGGCCGTGGCCGCCGTGGTGGTCGCCCACGCCGGGTACGGCGACGGGCACGTCCAGGGACAGCAGCAGGTCGATGAGGTCCACGTCCTGCAGGCCGATGCGCAGACGGTCCTCCCGCTCGGGGGAGGCCAGTTCGGTACGCAGCCGGTCGGCGCAGCGGGTCACCAGCGGCAACAGCGTGGGCAGGACGGGCGCGGCGCCCCAGCCGCTGTGGCGGGCGGTGTGGAATCGCTCCAGCCAGCCGGCGGCGCCGTCGGCGCAGCGCTCCTCGGCGGGCAGGTCGGCGTCGGTGAGCCCGGCGGTGGCACCCGACTCCTCCAGCACCTCCAGCCACAGCGCGGCCAGCTCGCCGGCGGCGGCGCCGCCGGTCGGGGCCAGGCCCAGCAGGGTGCCCCGTACGGACGGAACCCGTCGGGCGAGCGCGACGAGGGCGGCCCGGTGGGACTTCCACCAGCCGCTCGCGGCGCGCATCGTGGCGGGCAGCGGCAGCAGCTCCGCCAGGTACTCCTGCTCGGCCTCACCCGCGGTCGGCCCGGCGGCGCGGGCAAGCCGGCGCAGCTCCACCGCGGCCTGCGCGGACGGCGGGAGCCCGCCCGCGGTGCGGCGCACGCACAGCCGCCGGAACCGGTCGAGGGCCTCGGCGGGGGAGACCCGCAGCGCCAGTTCCTTGCCGTAGGCGGTGAGCACCTTCACGGGCAGCGCTCCGGCCAGGGCGAATTCGAGGAACACGGCGTCCAGCCGGTCCTCGTCGACGCCCAGCCCGTACTGGCTCTCGCTGGTCCGGGCGCGGCCGAACAACTGGGCGGCGTACGTGGTGTTCTCGACCGCGAGGAACAGCCGGGCGGCCTGCTCGTGGAAGACGGGCAGGAAGTGCGGGACGGCGGCGGCGAGCCGGCCGGCCAGCTCGTGGCAGGCGTCCAGCGCCGCCTTGGGCTTCGTCTTCGCCTGCCGGGCGATCCGGTCCAGTTCGGGGACGACGGCCAGCGCGTGGTGGCCGTCGTCGGGGTGGTGCACCAGGACCCACTCGGGGAACCCGAGGGCCTGCCGCCGCCCCAGACCCACGACCGGCGGCTCGGCGTCCTGCGGTACGAGGCCCAGGAACCCGGCCGCGAGGTCCTCGGCGGCGCCCAACTCGGCCGCGGCGATCCGCACGACGACCCGTTCGTCGCCGAGCGCCGGGTGACGGTACGTCCGCGCCGTCAACGGCACGGCGTCGGCGCCCGCGCCGGTGGCGTCGGCGGGCAGCACCGCGCCCGCCCGGAGCAGTGCGGCGGCTTCGCCGCCGTTGCTGATGGTGGTGGTGTTCACGCGTCCCCGCCCTCTTCGATGCTGCGCCCGGCGTACAGCGCCGCGGCCATCCTCATGCCCTCGGACCAGGCCACCGGCCCGACCTCGTGGAGCCGTACCGACCGGCCCTCGTCGTCGTGCCAGTTCAGCGAACCGGTGGCCGACTCGCTGTCCCAGTACGGTTCGCCGATCCACACGGCGGCCTCCACGGCGCGCCCGGTGTCGCGGACCTTGCAGGTGGAGTAGCCGCCGGAGACCCGGTAGCCCAGGGCGGTGGCCCGGGCGGCGAGGCTGAACCGGGAGGGGAACACGCCGCCCGCGTAGTCCCGCACCTCGGTCTCCGTCGCGGCGAGCCCCGCGGGCCTGACCCAGGTCGGCCGGTGGATCTGCTCCACCTTCTGCGTGATGCCGAGTTCGGCCGCGAAGTCCCGTACGTCGTCCAGGTCGGGCAGCAGCACCGGATGCGGCAGGGTCACCGTACGCGGCGCGAGGCGTACGGTCTCGCCGTCGAGGTTGACCACCTTCAGCTCGCCCGCGGCGGTGGCGTCGCGCAGGAAGCCGACCTCGTCGGGATCGTCGCCGACGATCGCCAGGTCGCGCAGCGCCGCCTGCCAGGCCTCGTCGGGCCACACCCGGGCCAGCAGCGCGGTCGGCACCGGAAGCGAGGACACCATCCAGGCGTCCACCTGCGCGGCGCAGGACGCCTCGTGCCGCTCCAGCCACTCGGCGAGCCGCCGCAACCGGTCCACCTCGGGGTGATCGCGCAGCGCCTTCGGGAGCGCCTTCAACTGCCGCCCCGCGGGCCGCCGCGCGGTGACCCGCCCTTCCACGAGGGCGACCTCGTAGCCCTCGTCCACTGCCAACCAAGCCATCAGAACGTGCCCCTCCGCCTGTTCGCGTCCGTTTCCGCGCAGCCCACATGACGGCGCCAACGCCCCTGAGCTGCGGTATGCGGGGAGACTAGCGAGAGCCACTGACAGCGTCCGCCACGGGTCGGCGGGCGGTGGGGGAGCAGGCGTGGACAATGAGGGCGGTCGAAGCGTCAAGCGCACAGAACGGGGCGGGACAGTGACACAGGCACCTGTAGAACTCGACAAGGGCGGGAACGACGAACTGCCCGGCGCACGGGTCACGGTGACCGTACGGACACCGGCGTCGGTGGACGTCTGCGCACTGCTGCTCACGGCTGAGGGCACCGTGCGCGACGACGCCGACCTGGTCTTCCACAACCACCCCGAACAGGACGGCGTCCGGGTCGCGGGGCAGGTCGTGGAGGCGGACCTGGACGCGGTCCCGGCCGCCATCGAGACGGTGGTGTGCGTCGCGAGCATCGACGCGGACGGGCCGGACGCCGCCTTCGACGCGGACTCCACCCCGAGCGTGTCGGTGCGCCACGGTGCCCAGGACCTGGTCTTCGTCCCGCCGCCGCCGACGGACGGCGAGACGGTGCTGCTCCTCGTCGAGCTGTACCGCCGGGACGGCGGCTGGAAGGTCCGGGCGGTGGGGCAGGGCTACGCGAACGGCCTCGCGGGACTGGCCGCGGACTTCGGCGTCGCGGTGGAGGGGTCGGCGACCCGGGCGCGAGCGGTGGAGGCGGAGCCGGTCGGCGTCGTTCCCGAGGCCGAGCCCGAGCCCGAGGTACGGCCGGAGGCCGCGCCCGAGCCCGCGTCCGAGGTACGGCCGGAGGCCGCGCCCGAGCCCGCGTCGGCGCTGGGCCGGATCGAGTTGGTCAAGAACGGTACGGCCACCATCGCGCTCGACAAGAGCGACCGGGGCGCGGTGGTGACCGCCTCCCTGGAGTGGGACGGCGGGGGCCGCGTGGAGGGCCCGGCCGACCTCGACCTGTACGCCTTGTTCGTGCCCGCCGCCGGGGTCCGCCGGGAACTCACGCAGAGGGAACGGCGCGCGGCGGACCGGGAGTCGGGGAAGACGCCGACGGCCGGGGCCGTGTACTGGAACAACCGGGGTTCCCTGGAGGACCGGCCCCACCTGGCGCTCGACGGCGACGCCACGGTGCCGGGCCGCGAGACGATCCGCGTCCACCGTCCGGACACCCACGGATACGTGTTGATCTGCGCCTACAGCGCGCTGGACAACGGCACCGGCAGCTTCAAGAGCTTCGGGGCGAAGGCGGTGGTGACCGACGGGCGGGGTTCGACCGTCGTCGTCCCGCTGTTCTCGGAGCAGGAGAACGCCTACTGGGCGGCGATCGCCCTCGTCGACTTCACCCGCCCGGACGGCGTGATGATCAGCCAGGTGGAGAAGTACAGCGGAGCCAACGTCGAGAACCGTCCCGTGCTCTACGCCGACGGCGCCTTCGAGATGGACCTGGGACCGGTGGAGTTCAAGGAAGAGCGGTGATACGAGGACGCCGCCCCCGGTCCGATGACCGGCGGCGGCGTCCTCGCGGGGCGCACGGGCTCAGACGGCCCCGGCCGGCTGCGCCTCCTTGACGGGGGCGGGCGCCGCGGCCGGAGCGGCGGCCGCACGGGGGCCCGGGCCGCCGCCCAGGCCGAGCCAACTGATCAGGGCGACCAGCGCGAAGGCGACGGCCCCGATCCCGAAGGTGAGGGTGAAACCGGACTCCGCCGGCAGGGCGGGGACGCCCGGCGGGAGGTGCTCGATGGTCTGCGAGGCCAGGATCGTGGTGACGATGGCGCTGCCGATCGCGCTGCCGGTCGAGCGGGAGATCGAGTTGATGCCGTTGGCGATGCCGCTCTGGTGGTGCGGGACGTTCGCCATGATCACGGCGGGCATGGCCGCGTAGCCGAAGCTGACGGCCGCGCCGACGACGAGGCCGGCGCCGATCACCGAGGCGCTGTGGCCGTGGTCCAGGGCCAGCCAGCCGAAGCCGACGGCACCGAGGGCGGCCGCCAGACCGAGCGCGACGCGCGGCCCGCGGTGGCGCACCAACTGGCCGCCGATGGGGGAGGCCAGCAGGGAGACGATCGCGCCGGGCAGCAGGAACTGGACCGACGCGCGCAGGATGGACGCGTCGAAGCCGTAGCCGGTGATCGCCTTCGGCATCTGGACGAGGTAGGACACGCCCAGGAAGTTCGCGAACATGCCGAAGCCGACGAGGATGCCGGCCAGGTTGGCCATGAGGACCGGGCGGTGGACGAACATCCGCATGTCCACGAGGGGTTCGCGCACCTTGAGTTCGGTCAGTACCCACACCAACGTCATCACGGCGGCGCCGGTGAAGCTGCCCAGCGTCCGGGCCGAGGCCCAACCCCACTCGTGGCCCTGGGAGATGGGCAACAGGAGCAGCAGCAGGGCGATGCCGAGGGTCAGCGCGCCCAGGAAGTCGGTGCGACCGCCGGTCTTGTGGCGGGTGGCGGGGACCAGGACGACGACGGCGAGCAGGGCCAGCGTCGCGAAGCCGGTGGCCATCCAGAAGGCGTTGCGGTAGTCCGCGTCGGCGCCCGAGGTCAGCAGGCCGGTGGCGACGAGCGCCAGCCCGCTGCCGAACGCGAGGGTGCCGCTGACCAGCGCCATGGCGCCCGGCAACTTCTGCGGCCGGACCTCCTCCCGGAGCACCGACAGGGCCAGCGGGAAGATCGCGGTCGCGGCGCCCTGGAGGACGCGTCCCAGGATCAGGAGGGGCAGCGAGGTCGCGAGGGCGGCCACGACGGATCCGGCGACCATGACGCCGAGGACGGCCACCAGGGTGGGCTTCTTGCCGTGCTGGTCGCCGAAGCGGCCGAGCAGCGGGGTGAAGACGGCGGCGGAGAGCAGGGTGGCGGTGGTGACCCAGCTGACGTTGGCGGTCGAGGTGCCGAGGTCGGTGCGGATCAGGCCCAGGATCGGGACGGGCAGGGTCTGCATCATCGACACGACCATGGCGGCCAGGCTCAGGGCGAAGACGATGACCGTCTCGTTCCTCTTCCCGGCGTCGGCGGGGGCGGATGCGGCGGAGCTCATGAGGGGGAGGACCTACTTCAGGACGAAGATGTTTGATGTCATCAAGTACTTCGTCGACGGTAGACGTGGATAGTTAAGGAGGTCAAGTAAACAATTGATAATGTCAACGAAACTGAGTAGGCTTCGGGGGTATGAGCGCTCCCCCCACGCCCCGCCCCACCAAGCTCCAGTTGCTGGAGCTGCTCGCTGCGATCGGCACCGCCCAGTGGCGTGACTTCGCGGCGGCGGCCGCGCGTCACGGACTGACCTCCACCCAGGCCAAGGTGCTGGCGCAGCTGGAGGGCCCCGTACCGATGCGCGGGCTCGCCGCCCTGCTGGTGTGCGACGCCTCGAACGTCACCGGGATCGTCGACCGGCTGGAGGCCCGCGACCTGGTACGGCGCGAGCCGTCCCCGGCCGACCGGCGCGTGAAGAACGTCGCCGCGACCGACGCCGGCCGCGAGGTCATCCGTCGGGTCCGCGAGGAGATGCAGGCCACGCACGGCGCGCTCGACGAACTGGACGCCGAGGAGAGCGCGACGCTCTACGCCCTGCTGGAGCGGCTGCGCCCGACCCTGGAACGTGATTCCGGAGCCTGAGGGGGGACGTACGTGCGGCCCGGTGCCCGAGCGGTTCTGCTCAGGGGTGTCGGGCCGCCGTTCTGTGGTGGTTCGGTCGCCCTCAGCCCTCAGTCTCCGCCCTCAGTCCTGCGGCGCGGCGGCGTCGAGTGCGGCCGTCAAGCGGCCCAGGCGCGTTTGGAGGTCGCGGATCTCGGCCAGGTCGAACCCCGTGGCCGCCGCGATCCGGCGCGGCACCTCCACGGCGCGGGCCCGCAGTGCGGCGCCCTCGTCCGTGAGGACCGCGTGTACGGACCGCTCGTCCTCGGTGCTGCGCTCGCGCCGGATCAAGCCGGCCGCCTCCAGGCGCTTGAGCAGGGGTGACAGCGTGCCCGAATCGAGGCGCAGGTGCTGTCCGAGCTGCTTGACCGGCATCGTGCCGTGCTCCCAGAGCACCAGCATCACCAGGTACTGCGGGTAGGTCAGCCCCAGGTCCTTCAGGACCACCCGGTAGAGCCCGCCGAAGGCGCGGCTCGCGGCGTTGAGCGCGAAGCAGATCTGCCCGTCCAGTCGGAGGAAGTCCTGGTCGGGGAGGCGATCGGTCGGCTGCTCGGTCATGGGAGCCAGTGTACCGGAAGGCTTCTTGCGGGCTATTGAGTTGTGCACAATCTAATTGTGTGCTCTAGTGGTGGTCGAGGGTCGGCCGCCGACCCCGCCCCTGTGAAAGGACCTCCCGATGAACGCGCTGTACACCGCCGTCGCCACCGCCAACGGTCGTGAGGGCCGCGCCGTCAGCTCCGACGGCCAGATCGACCTCGCGCTCGCCATGCCGCCGGCGCTCGGTGGCAACGGGCAGGGCACCAACCCCGAGCAGTTGTTCGCCGCCGGGTACGCCGCGTGCTTCGCCAGCGCCCTCGGCCTGGTCGGCCGCCAGGCGAAGGTCGACACGAGCGACGTGTCCGTCACGGCGGAGACCTCCATCGGCCAGGACGACAGCGGCTTCGCACTGGCCGTCACCCTGCGCATCGAGCTCCCCGAAGCCCTCGCGGGCGAGACCGGCGCCCTGCTGGTCAAGCAGGCGCACGAGGTCTGCCCCTACTCCAAGGCCACCCGGGGCAACATCCCCGTCGAGCTCGTCATCGAGTAGTCACCACCCGGGCCCCGGCCCCTCGGCAGTCCGTCAGGCGGTGCGCCGCGCGGCCACCGCCGCGCAGGCCACCGCCAGCGGCAGTTCCGCCCCGACCGCGAGGGCCGGCGCCGCGCCCTGGCCGCTCGTACCGGCCGAGGTCGTGACGTCGAACCAGGCGCCCATCGTGAGCGGCGCGGCCGTCGCCGCCGCCACCGGCGACACCCGCGGGTCCCCCTTGCGCAGCAGCAGTCCCGTCGCCGTCAGGCCGGCGGCCAGTGCCGCGTCGAGGCCGATCCACGCGGTGGACCAGTTCGACACCTGCGCGCTCTGCGGCACGGTCCGCGCCAGCACCACCATCCACGGCAGCAACGCCGGCCCCGCGCCGGTGAACACCGTGGCGAGCCGCCGGGTGCGCCGGTCCGACCCGAGCGGCTTCGCCGCCGTCCGTCGGGCGGTGGTCCCGCCCTGCGGGCGGGCCGGGAACTGCGGGGTGACGAGGGCCATGGCCGCGGACTCCTTCCTGTCCGGCGGACCGTCCCCCGGGCACACCACCACTCCGGTGGCGCGCGCGGCGAGGATCACTGGCACCCGGGCCCGGTCCGGGGGTGGTGCCAGGTACACCCCCGCCGGGTGCCAGGGCGGTGGGAACACCCCCCGCGTGTCCGATTGCCGTACGGACCATGGCACTTCGCGGCGCGCCGAGACGCACGTACACCTGGATCGCGGCGCACAGCCCCTGGTCGGCGTGGGCCCGGCGCAACACGGCCTTCTCCGTCGCGGCGATCGGCCACCCTGTACGGCGGTGGTGAGGGCCGGCCGGTGACGGCGGTGGAGATCCTCGGTGGCGGCGCGGTCGTCACGGTGACCCCCGCCGCGGACCGTGACGTGGCCTACCGGGCCCGGTTCACCGACGCGTGGACGGCTCCGACCGTCGAGGAGAGCCTGCTCGGCGGCACCTTGCGGCTGACCCCGCACTGTCCGGGGGCCGGCAGGACGCGGGGGACGGCTCCCGCTGCTCGGTGGAACTGAACGTCACCGTCCCCCGGGACGTACCCGTGCAGGTGTCGGCCGGGTCCGGCCGGGTCTCCCTCAGCGGTTTGGACGGCGCCGTGGACGCCGACGTCACCTCCGGCGCCCTCACCCTGGCCGGGCTGCGCGGCCCCCTGCGCGCCGCCGTCGGTTCGGGCATGCTGCGCGCCACCGCGCTGGGGTCCGCGCGGGCGGAGATCCGTACGGGTTCCGGGCGCGCGGAGGTCGAGTTCCCGGTCCCGCCGGAGCGGGTCACCGGGTGCGCGGGCTCCGGGCGCCTGGACATCACCGTCCCGGCGGCCTCCCGGTTCCGCATCGAGTGCCGCAGCAACGCCGGACGGTGCGAGACCGACGCCGCCCTCGCCGATCCGGCGTCCCCGCACTCCCTGGACCTCACCGCCGGCTCCGGCCGCGTCCACGCCGGCCCGTCCGCTCCCTGACCGGAGCGGGGAGTCCTCGGACCAGCCGGCGCCGCCGGGCGACGTGGCCTGCGCCATGAGAACCTCGCCCGTCGTGCGGGAAACCGTTGACCAGGCCCGGCCCGTGGGCTTGCCGCCCCGCCGATGGCCACGCTCGGCGATCCGGATTCGGTACCGGACGCCTCGTGCGCGGTGATGCGCGAGGCCGGGGGCGGGCTGCCGGGCGCCGCCCGGCAGCCCGGGCGGATCCGTCGGGACGTGACCGACGCCGACCTGCTGCCCGGGTCAACGCCTCGGCCGGACTACCGACCGCGCCCCCTCGATGGCACCCGCCGCGCGGCTGCCGCCGCCGGCCGGCCGTGGACGGCCCGGCGGACGACGGAGGCCGGAGGGGGTGGACCGCGTCGCGGAGCGGTGAGCCGGGTGGGCGCATGGGCGTGACGGGCCGGGACTTCGGGGGGTCGCTCACCGGGGTGCCGCGCTCCGCAGGCGTCAGCGGCGTTGGACGGCTCCGCGGACGAAGGCGGCCTGACCCGCGTGCTGGAGGTCGTCGGACAGGACGCTGACCAGCCGGACCGCCAGGGTGACCGGCGGGTCCCAGCGGTCGTCGACCACCCCGTCCATATCGGCGGCGGCCAAGCCGCGCAGGTGGCTCAGGGTCCGTTCGTGGACGGCGTCGTGGTAGCCGAGCAGCAGCTCACCGGAGTCCACCCGGACCGCCGACACCTCCTGCGGGCCGTGCCCGTAGCCGGTCGCGTCGGCGGGCAGGTCGAGCGCGAACCGGTCGGCCCAGCCCCCGCTCGACCACACCTGCTCGGTGCCCGCGGCGTCGGCCAGGTGGTCGTCCTGGACCCGGGTCAGGTGCCAGACCAGCCAGGTGATCGAGTTCGCCTCCGGGTCGAGCCGGGCGTTGAGTTCCTCGGCGGACAGCCCCTCGACCACCTCGTGCACCACTTCGCGGACCCGCCCGAAGCCGTCCGCGAGTACCTCAGTTGCCTTCATGCGCCGTCCTCAGCCGTGTCGCGTCCAGGCGACCGCCGGGCCGGCGGCCGCCGCCGCGACCACCATGCAAGGCCCTTGGCCGGCGGCGTCGCAGACACTCCGTCAGCGCAGCGAGCGACGTCGGCGGCGCAGCAGGACACCGGCCGCGGCGCCGGCCAGCGCGATGCCCGCGACACCGGCCGTGGTCCACCAGCCGGTGTTGTCGGCGGCGGAGCCGGACCGCGCCGCCGAAGGAGCGGGCGCGGACGGCCCGGTCGACGCGGGCGACCCGGGCGTGGCGGGAACAGCAGGCCCAGCGGACCCGGCGACCGTCGGAGCCGGCACGGAGGCCGGGGCGGGCGCCGGCGCGGACGCCGCCGTCGTGGGCGCCGGGTCCACCACCGGCACGCCGACCTCCGCCTGGCCGTGTCCGAGCGCGGGGAAGCCCGTGTCGACGCTCACGGTCCAGGTGCCGGGCGGGAGCGATTCGGCGGTCGTCCAGCCGGCCGGCCTGGCGGGATCGCGGACCAGTCGCCAGGGCCCCTCGGTGCGGGTGCCGTCGGCGCTGACCGAGTTCACGGTGGCGGCGACCTGCTCGTCGACCGGGTCCCCGTCGTTCTCCCAGGTGACGTCGGCGGTGACGTGGCCGTCGCGTTGACCCGTGACCACCACCTTCAGGGTGTCGCCGTGGGCGTGGGCGGGCCCGGCGAGGGCCACGCCCTGGACGAGGGCCAACAGGGCGAGGCCGAATCCGGCCAGGGTCGGGGAAACGGCGGCGCGCAGTCGCATCGGCACGGTGCTCCAGGGGATGAGGAGAGCGGGAGGGGAGCGGAACGTGTGGGGGGAGGAACGTCAGGGGGACGTGGGGGAGGCGGGACGAAGAGGGGGACGGGGTGGCGGGCGGCCGCAGGGGAGTACGGCCGCCCGCCCGTTCCGGAGGGTGCTCAGCCCGCCTTGCGGGCCGTCCAGACCTGCGCCGGACGACCGTCCGCGCGCTGGAGTTCGAGCAACCAGTCCCCGTAGTAGGGCCGGTTGCTCACGGCCAGCGCGAAGCCGCCGCTCGGGTCGGAGACCGTCACCGCGCCGTCGCGGGCGGACACCTTCCAGCGCTGCGCGCCCGCGCTCCCGCAGGGCTGCTGCGCGACCCACATCCCGGCGGCCGGCGCGCCGCCCGGCTGGAGGCACTTGCCCGAGACGGCGGACCGGATGCGGACCAGCCCGTCACCGGCGTCGTCGAAGTACCACTGCTGCTGCGCGTAGCCGTTGCTGCGCCCGGCGACGAGGACGGTGCCGTCGGCGGTCCGGCCGCCCCACAGTTCGGCGGCCATGCCGGTGCTGCCGTTGCCGAGCACGTAGCGGGCGCCCGGCGTGGTGATGGCCCCACCGTTCTTGTCCGCCGTACGGAACGAGGCGGCCTTGCCGGCCCCGCTGTCCCGCCCGGCCGTGTCACGGACGGACACGGCCGCCGTGTACGCCGTTCCCGGCCGGAGGTTGTAGACGCGCAGCGACGTCGACTGCACCCAGGTGAGGTGCTTGCCGTTCAGCATGACCTGGTACCAGGCCGCACCCTCGGTCTTCGGCCAGCTCAGCACCACCGAATCGGCCTGGATCTGGCCGGCCGTCACGGTCGGTCCGCCCGTGGGCTTCCCGGTCGGCGTCGGGCTCGGCGACGGCTTCTGCGTCGGCGTGGGCTTGCCGGTCGGCGTCGGCGTCGGCTTCGGACCGGGGTCCGTGCCGCCTCCTCCTCCGCCGGCCGCGCGCATCAGGAACTGGTTGTCGGCGATGTTCCAGTGGCTGGCGAGGTAACTGCCCGCCTTCGGACTGGTGTGGAAGTAGTCGTCGTGGTTGCAGTCCAGGATGTTCTCGGCAGCCTGGTTGGCGCAGACGGTGCGCATCTTCGGGTAGTACGGCGTGTCCGAGTAGCACATGACGTCCCACTCGTCGGTGCAGTGCGCGCCGCGGCTGGTGTTCGGGGCGCTGTTGTTGACCGCGCCCAGGTTGTGGCCCAGTTCGTGGGCGGCGGTGTGGCCGCCCCAACAGCCCGAGTCGGTGCGCCCGTAGGAGGGGCCGAAGTTGCTCAGGTTGTTCTGGCCGGGCCGCTCGTCACCGTTGAAGGTGCCGATGCCGCAGTAGACCTTGGCGTCCGCGAAGATCATGTACTTGCGGTCGCGGCGGTCCAGTCCCTTGCCGGCGAGCGCCTTGTTGGTGGCGCTGAACTCCGAGAGCGCGGACTGCGGCAGTTCGATGCTGAGCACCGAGGGCGTGCAGTCGGCGGCCGTCACGTAGCGGATGTGACGGACACCGCCCGTCTCCTTGGCGCTCGCCGAGTAGATGACGTCGGCGTCGGCGGCCCACTTGCGGAACGAGGCGAGGTATTCGGCGTAGCGGTCCTGGCCCGGGGCGTGCACGTACACGACCTGCACGCGGTTGCCGGTGGTGCCGTCCCCGTCGCACTGGACGGTCTGTCCCGCCGGGCCGGCGGCGACCGCCTGGCTGCCGGCGGCCGGCGGCGCGGGAGCGGCGGCCGCCTGGGCGCTGCCGGCGTCGGCGGCCGCGGGCGCGTCCTGAGGACGCCCGCCGCCTTCCGTCGCCGCCGGGTCGCCCGCCGCCGGGGCGGCGGGGTCGGCGGCCGGGGCCTTCGCCTTGACGGCCGGCAAGATGTCCTTCTTGATGTCGACGCCGCCGGGAGGGGCGTCGGGGCCGTGGGTGCACAGGCCGGCGTCCGTGCGGTAGACACCGGCGCAGGTGTCGCCCTTGGGCGCCGCCTCCAGGCCGTCGTAGACCATTCCGCGAGTGCCCTCGTTCGCGGGCTTCGCCGCGATGGGGGCGGGTTCCGCGTCCCGGGCGGGTGCGGAGGCCGGCTCGGGGGAGTCCGCGGCGGGTCCCGCGGCCGCCGTGGGCGGGAGCGCCTCGGCCCGGTCGCCGAACCCGGACCAGGCCAGGCCTCCCGCGATCACCGCCGCCGCGGCGACGGCGGCGGTGACGAGTATGAGTCGGCGGGGTTTGGGCCGGTCCTCTCGGGGTCTGCGGCGTCGGCCGCCCGCGCGTTTGGCTGTCATGCGCACCTCAAATCGATGTGAGGGGGGTGGGTGCGCGGAAGCTTGCCAGAAGGACGCCGAGAAGAATTCGGACAAACGGGAATGGGGGCCGAGAAATCTATCCGTTACCTGGTCATCGAATCTGATGAACTGTCAACTTGCTTGTAAATCGAAGGAGTTACGCGCGTTGAGCCCAGATGGTCCAGGCCAATAAAGGGATCTCGTTATCAAATCGAGATATGAGGCGGAATCTTGTTGACGGGAATTCAGTCAGGTATTCATGTAAAAACTACCTGCCGAATCTCCCCGGTCACGAGCGGTGAAGCACGGCCACCGTCCTGGGTGCCCAGGCCGCCCGGTCGTTCCGCCGGCGGCAAGGGCACCCGTACGGACTACCTGCTCGCGTCCCGCTCCCAGCGGTAGAACCGGTGCGCCATCGCGTCCTTGGGGCCGCGCCAGGTCTGCGGGTCGTGCGGACTGACGAACGTGGCGAGCCGGTCGCTGAGGCCGACGAACTCGGGGTGCTTCATGACCCGCGCGATGGCCGGCGCCGGGTCCTGGTCGGACTCGATCAGGTGCAGGTACACGTCCCCGAACTGGAACAGGCTGCGACGGTTGACCCCCACCAGGTGGGGGAGCTCGCCCGCGTCCGACTCGGCGAACAGGCCGGCGATGTCGGGCGCCGAACCCGGCGCCATGCGGGCCACGATGAGGGCTTGGTGCATCGGGAGACTGCCTTCCACTGGGTGGGCTGCGGGCGCCGGTTCAGCGCCGGTCGGCGGCCGGGGTGCGCACCGCGCGCCGGCCCTGCTCGATCTTGTCCCGGATCAGTTCCATCTGGATCCGGGAGTTGTGGTTGATCCGCCGGGTCATGCCATCGTCGTCGATGGGCGCGTCCGGCTTCATCGCGAAGTCCTGCACCCAGCGCATCCGGGTGCCGCCGCCGGGCACCTCGCCGTACTCCCAGTGGATGTTCATGTGGGCGAACGGTCCGGTCTCCACCCGGCGGGCCTTCACGGTCAGGCCCGCGCGGTCGACGGTGCGCTCGGAGACCCAGCTCCACACCACGCCGTTCTCGTCCGGGTGCATCGCGAGGCGGAACCGCGTGGTGTCGCCCGCGTTCTCCAGGATCTCGATCGACGCGTACTCGCTGAACAGCTCCGGCCAGTTCGGCAGGTCGTTCGTCACGTCCCACACGACGTCGACGGGCGCGTTGACGTGGATCTCGTTGTCGGTGTGTCCAGGCATGTCAGGCTCCGGTCATGAGGCTGTTGTTGACGAGGTCGAGGAACTCGTGGGGGCTCTTGCAGCGGTCGGCGTCGGTGGGCAGGGCCCACCCGCGCCGGTTCTCCAGCTCGCCGACGATGCCGAGCAGGCCCAGCGAGTCGAGTCCGTAGTCGTCGAACCGCGACTCCGGACGGCTGGCCATCTCGGAGGGGTCGACGGTGATCCCCGCGGTCTTCATCAGGGCCGCGAGCTCTTCCAGGGTCAGTCGGTCGGACATGGCTGCCTTCTCTCTTTCCTGCTTCCGGGGTGCCGCGCCGAGGACGCCGCGGCCCTGACGGGCGGGTCCCGATCCCTAGGCGGGCGATTCGGGCCCTTTTCGGAGGACGACCGCCGCGTTCGAACCCATGAGGCCCCGGCTCAGTACGAGCGCGGTCCGCACGGGCGCGACCCGGGCGTCGCCGGTCACGACGTCGAGGTCGTGGCAGACCTCGAAGACGTTCGGCGTGGGGGGTACGACGCCGTGCTCCAGGGCCATCACGGCCGCGGCGACGTCGAGGGTGCCGGCCGCGCAGTACGCCCGTCCGGTACCGGTCTTGGGGGCGGTCACGGCCACGCGGGCCCCGTGGGAGCCGAGCGCGTCGTGGATCGCCCGGACCTCGGCGGCGTCCGCCTCCGGCGTGCCCAGGGCGTCCGCGAAGACGACGTCCACCTCCTCGGGAGCCACGCCGGCCTCCGCCAGCGCGCCGCGGATCGCGTGGGCGAGGCCCTCGGCGGACTCCTCCCAGCGGCCCGGCCCGGTGAACGTCGCGGCGTGGCCGGCCAGCACGGCCCGCACCGTCGCGCCCCGGGCGGCGGCCGCGGCCGCCGCCTCGACGACGAACATCGCGCCGCCCTCCGCCGGGGCGAACCCGCACGCCTTCGAGGTGAAGGGGCGGTAGGCGCGCTCCGGGTCCTCCCGGGTGCTGAGCCCCGGGTACCCGAGCTGGCAGACCATCGAGTACGGGGCGAGCGGTGCCTCCGTCGCGCCGACCAGCATCGCCCGGCTGCCCCGGCGGATCTGCCGGGCCGCGTGGGCGAAGGCGTCGAGCCCGCCCGCCTCGTCGGAGGCGACGACCCCGCACGGGCCCTTGAACCCGCGCCGGATGGAGACCTGGCCGGTGCTGGCCGCGTAGAACCAGGCGATGGACTGGTACGGGCCGACGTAGCGGGGGCCCTGCCCCCACAGCCGTTGCAGCTCGCGCTGCCCGAACTCGCCGCCGCCCGAACCCGCGGCGGTGACGACGCCCACCGCGTACGGATCGTCCTCGTAGTCGCCCCGGCCGAGCCGGGCGTGCTCCAGGGCGAGGTCGGCCGCGGCCAGGGCGTAGTGACTGAAGCGGTCGGTCTGTACCAGGAACCGGTCCTCGACGAGGGACCCGGGCTCGAAGCCCCGGACCTCGCCGGCGACCCGCAGCGGCAGGTGCTCGCACCCCTTGCGGGTCACCCGGTCGAGGACGCTGACGCCCGACTGCGTGGCCTTCCAGAAGGCATCGGCGCCGATCCCGTTGGGCGCGACGACTCCGATGCCCGTGACGACCACCGACGTGTCGGCTTCCGCAGTACGGCTGTTCACGCGCGCACCTCCTTGGGCTGGGTCAGGACCACGGCGGACTGGAAGCCGCCGAAGCCGCTGCCGACCGACAGCACGTTGCGCAGGGTGTGGTCGCGGGCCGTGCGCGGCACGTAGTCCAGATCGCACTCCGGATCCGGGGTCTCGTAGTTCGCCGTCGGCGGCACCACGTGATGGGTCATCGCCAACACACAGGCGGCCAGTTCGATCGCTCCGATCGCGCCGAGGGAGTGCCCCACCATCGACTTGATGGAGCTCATCGGCGTCTCGTAGGCGTGCGCGCCCAGGACCCGCTTGACGGCCGCGGTCTCGTGCCGGTCGTTCTGCTTGGTGCCGGAACCGTGCGCGTTGACGTAGTCGATCTCCGCGGAGTCGACCTCGGCCTGGTCCAGGGCCGTCCGGATCGCCCGGGCCATCTCCAGGCCCTCCGGGGTCAGCCCCGTCATGTGGTGGGCGTTGCCGAAGGTGGCGTAACCGCCGACCTCGCAGTACACCGTCGCACCGCGGGCCCGGGCGTGCTCCAGCTCCTCCAGCACCAATATCGCGCCGCCCTCACCGAGCACGAAACCGTCCCGGTCCGCGTCGAACGGCCGCGACGCGTGTGCCGGGTCGTCGTTGTTCGCCGATGTCGCCTTGATCGCGTCGAAGCAGGCCACGGTGATCGGCGAGACGGGGGAGTCGGAGGCGCCGGCGACGCACACGTCCATCCGGCCCTCCTGGATGGCGTGCACGGCGTACCCGATGGCGTCGAGACCGGACGTGCACCCCGTGGAGACGGTCTGCACCGGTCCGCGCGCCCCGGTCTGTTCCGCCACCGCCGAAGCGAGCGTGGCGGGAGTGAACGCGCGGTGCAGGAACGGCGAGGCGAGCCGGTGGTCCACGTCCCACCAGTCGCCCTTCTGGCTGACGGCGACGTAGTCGTGCTCCAGACGGGTGGTCCCGCCCACGGCGGTGCCCAGGGAGACCCCGGTGCGCCACGAGCCCTCGCCGTCGAGGGTCAGTCCGGCGTCGGCCATCGCCTCGCGGGCGGCGACCAGTGCGAACTGGATGTACCGGTCCGCCCGGGCCGCGTCATCGGGGCCCAGGCCGTGTGCGGTCGGCTCGAAGTCGACCTCGGCGGCTATCCGGGAGCGGAACCCGGCCGGGTCGAAGAGGGTGATGCCCCGCGTCGCCGTACGACCGTTGGACAGCAGGTCCCAGAAGGCGGCGGTGCCGATCCCGCCGGGCGCCACGACACCGACGCCCGTGACGGCCACCCGTCGGCGGGTCAAGAGACCACACCCGTACGCTCGGGCGGGCGCTCGGCCCACGCGGTGGCCCCCGGGTTCGGAGCCTCCTCGGTGTCCACGTGCCCCAGTTCCGGGCGCGGCGCGAGCGGGCCGAGGTGGAACACCATCCGGGCCTCGGTGCTGCCGACGTTGCGGAAACGGTGCCGCACGTTCAGCGGGACCAGGAGCCCCTGGTCGGCGCGCAGCGGGTGCGGCTCCCCGTCGAGGTCGACCTCCAGCGAGCCGCTGACCACGTACACGAACTCCTCGGAGTACGGGTGGTAGTGCTCGGCGATCGACTCCCCGGGGGCGATCAGGGCCAGCCCCATGAACCCGCTCGTCGAACCCACCGAAGTCGGCGTGAGCACGGCGCGCAGGTCACCTCCGCGCCTGGTGTTGGGCTGCGTCTCGCTGAGATCGACGATGCGCGGGTGATGTTGCGTCATGACTGACTTCCTCCTGGCGGTGCGGAGCCTGAACGTGGGCTGCCGATGGTGGGGGCGTGCTGCTCGGGGCCGCGCGGCGGACGCCGCGACCCGTCCGGATCAGGACGGCGCCGGAGCCCGACGGTCGGTGATCAGGTCCATGGGGTGGGGAGCGCCGTCCGGCACGGCGCCGGGCTCACCGGCCAGCAGCCGGCGGAGCACCGCGGCCTTGCGGGGCCCGTCGATGCCGAACCCGGCCGCGAACCGACCGTCCGAAGGGCCGGTGACGTCCAGGAGCCGGACCACGACGTCGTCGCGCTGGAAGACGCTGCTGCTCACCACCGGGTTGGTGGGGCGCTGCGCGGCCGCCTCGTCCTGCCGGGCCAGGAAGCGGGCCAGCAGCGGGCCGCAGCCGGCCTTGGCCGGGTAGAACAGCGCGTGCCGGCGCACCTCCTGCGGCTCCCGGCGGGAAGCGGCCACGTGGTGGACCGCCGGCAGCGCCGCCCGCATGAAGAACATCCGGGCCGACTCCGGGTCGGTCAGGTCCCGCTCCTGTTCCAGGTACGGGTCCATCTGCTGCTCGACGGCCCGGATCTCGGGCTGCTTCGCCACGTGGCGCAGCGCCGCCGTCAGGTCGCCCTGCACCTCCACGGCGCGGACGACGCGGTTGCCGTACATGAACAGGGACGTGCGCAGCAGCCGGGTGTGCTCGTCGACCTGCGCGGCCGGCGAGGAGTAGGAGGACAGGATCTCGGCGACCTTCGCCTCGGTGCCCGGCTTCACCGTGAAGGTCAGCGCGTGGCGCACGACGCCCGTGCCCAGCCGGGGCGTGGTCTGGAGCCGGCCGCCGAAGCCCTTGGCGGGGGCGTCGTAGCGCCGGCCGGTCTCCTTCAGGACGGTGAACTGCATCGGCCGCATCGTCCGTACGCAGGCGCCCAGCGGGCGCACCTGCTCGGTGTGCTCCTCGCTGTTCACCCAGGCGAGGTACTGCGGGGCGCTCTCCCACTCGCTGGTGATCAGCCACTGCTCGGGGTTCTCGAACGACTGGCAGAGCTGGTCGCCGAGATGGCCGGGGACGGAGGCGATGTCGTGCCGCAGTTGCTCGTAGGCCTCGAAGAACTGCTGCTGGACCCCCTCGTGCAGGTCCATCAGCAGGACGACGCGGAGCATGGAGCCGTCGAAGGCCGACTGCGACACCCGTTCGGACAGTGTGGTTGTCATCTGCTCACTCCTTCGTGAGGGCCCGGAGTCCGGCGCGAACGCGCTCACGTGCGTCATCGGCGGCAACTGCCCGGGTCGTTTGGGGCCGGCGCCCCGCGCGATCGGGGACGGCGGGGCCGGGGAGCCACCGCTGTCGCTCATCGTCATCCGGCCGGGTACGGATCGCTACATCTCCGGATCAAGTGGGTGACAACCGGCGAATCACCACGGCATCGGGACTCATCGGGGGCATAAAACGACCACTGCCCCCAAGACGAAACAGGAGCCCGCAGCTGATGGAAGAGCATGCCGACGTTCGCGTACCGGTCCTGGTCGTGGGCGGCTCCCTCGTGGGCCTGTCCACCTCGCTTTTCCTGAGCCGTCACGGCATCAGGCACCTGCTGGTCGAAAAGCATTCCGGTACCTCCGTCCACCCCCGCGGACGAGGGATCAACGCACGCACGATGGAACTGTTCCGGACGGCGGGAGCCGAGCCCGCCATCCGTAAGGAGGCCTCCGCGCTGGAGGCCAACCAGGGAATCCTGCAGACCCACGCGCTGATCGGCGGAGAGCACAAGTGGCTGATCAAGGCGGTCGACCCCTCCGGGGCCCTCGCCCGCTTCAGCCCGACCGGCTGGTGCCTGTGCAGCCAGAACAACATCGAGCCGGTCCTCGCCGCCCAGAGCCGCGCCCAGGGCGCCGACGTGCGCTTCTCCACCGAACTGATGAACTTCGACCAGGACGCCACCGGAGTGACCGCCCTGGTCAAGAACCGCGACACCGGTGAGCACCTCACCGTCCGAGCGGACTACCTGATCGCCGCGGACGGCCCGCGCAGCCCCGTCCGCGAGGCCCTCGGCATCCGCCAGAGCGGCAACGGCGAGCTGTTCCACAACGTCAGCATCGTCTTCCGGTCCGAGAACCTCGCCGGTCTCCTCGGTGACCTGCGCTTCATCGTCTGCTACCTGATGCGCCCCGGCGCGGACGGCGCCCTGCTGCCGGTCGACAACGAGACCCAGTGGGTCTTCCACGCCCCCTGGCACCCGGAGACCGGCGAAACCCTGGAGGACTTCACGGAGGAGCGCTGCGTGGCGCAGATCCGCGAGGCCATCGGCGTGCCCGACCTGGACGTCGAGATCGGCGGAAAGGCCCCCTGGCACGCCGCCGAACGGGTCGCCGAGCAGTACCGCGTCGGCCGCGTCTTCGTCGTCGGCGACGCCGCGCACGAGATGTCCCCGACCGGCGCCTTCGGCTCCAACACGGGCATCCAGGACGCGCACAACCTCGCCTGGAAGGTCGCGGCGGTGCTGAACGGCTCCGCCGGCCCCGACCTGCTCGACACGTACGAGGCCGAGCGCCTGCCGGTCGCCAAGGCCACCAGCGAGCGGGCCTCCGCCCGGTCGGCCGAGCACAGCCACCCCGGCTACGTACCGCCCCCCACCATGGGCGGCGGCCCCGGCAGCGGCGTCCTGACCACCGCCATGGGCTACGCCTACCCGAAGGGCGCCGTCATCGGCGGCGACCGGGCACGGCCGATCATCCCGGAGAAGATGCGCCTCGCCGGCGACGTCGGCACCCGCGCACCGCACCTGTGGCTGACCCGGGCGGGGGAGCGGATCTCCACGCTCGACCTGTACGAGACCTCGTTCGTGCTGCTCAGCTCCCCGGGCACGCCCTGGCAGGAGGCGGCCGCAAAGGTGGCGCGCGAGCTGTCCGCCCGGCTGGACGCCTGGACGATCGGCTCGGCGCCCGACGCCGACCTGGTCCAGGCACCCGAGGCCGACTGGGCCGCGCTGCACGAGCTGCCGGTCGACGGCGCCGTCCTCGTACGCCCGGACGGGTTCGTGGCCTGGCGCGCCGAGGGCGCCGCGGCGGACCCGCGGGCGGCGCTGCTGGAGGCGATGACGCACCTGCTCGCGCGGTCCTGACCGACGGCGAGGAGTCAGGCGCAGGCCCAGCACCCCGACCAGCATCCGTGGCCCGTGGGCCGCGGCGGCGGGCGGCGGTGCCGGGCCTTCCCGGTGTCGGCGGGCGGTGCGGCGACCCGCCCCGCGAGACAGGCGAACACGACCGCGATCGCGGCCAGTTCCTCGGGTTCGGCGGTTCCCCGGTGGACCCGGAGCAGGCTGGATATGGGGGCGTCGTTTCGCATCGACACGGCCTCTCAGCAGGAGAGTTCACCTGGGCCGGGCCCTCGGGGCCCCGACGCTCACGACGCTACGAGCCCCCCGACGGCCTGTCGTGCCGGGGGACTCCGTCCACACCCATCCGTGCGACACGCCCGGGCCGCCGGGGCCGTGGCGGGCCACCGCCACGGGGGTCAGCGCCGGGCGTCCTGGCGCACGCCGAGTTTCACCCACTTGGCGGCGCTGGGAACGCCCCGCCCGTCGAGCAGGAACAGCATGTAGTAGCCGGGCGGCGCGTCCGCCGCCGACGGCGGGGTCCGCAGCCCGACGACCTCGCCCCGCACCCCGGTGAGACGCAGTTCCAAGTGGCGCTGACTGGTGTTCACCGCATGGGTCACCGTCGTCGGAGCCAACAGCACGGCCCGCCGGACCGAGGCGGCGTCCGCGCTGCGCACCTCGAACGCCGTGTCGTGGGCCAGCTCGCCGCCGGGCACCCTGTCGAGCGCGGGCCGGTGGCCCCGGTGCAGGTAGGCGGGTTCGTAGAGTTCGACGCTGCCGTCCATCGCGTCCCCGATGTCGGGGTCGTTGGCGATCTGCTGGAGCTCGTCCCCGGTCACCATGACCCGGCCGTCGGGCATCACCAGGGCGTTCGAGTGGTAGCCGCGCGGCAGCCGCTGCGCCGGTCCGAGCCGCCAGTGGCCCCGCGCGTCGCGCAGTTCCGTCTGCCGGTACTTGAGGTCGGCCTTCGGGTTGAACGGCCCGTTGCCGTAGTCCCGCGTGCTCAGGGCGCCGTTGACCGTGAGCAGCGTGGCGTCCGGGAGGATCAGCGTGTCGTCCTGGGTACGGCCGAACGCCCTCGGCTCCTCGGTGTTCCACCGGCCTCCCGCGAGCCGGTAGGTGTGGGGGTCGTGCGGGTCGCCGCCGAGGACGAGCACCGAGTCCGGACCGCGGAACCCGGCCGGGAGCGGTACCGCGGAGCCGTAGCCGCGGAAGTCCGCCGGCCGCCGCGGCAGGTCGCGGCGGGTCTCCGCGACGGGGTCGAACAACCACTGCTGGTCGGCGTCCCGGCCCAGCCCGTAGACCATGCCGTCGCGCAGCGAGAACAGGTGCGGGTAGTCGTTGCGGAAGGGCGCGTCGACGCCGAACCGCTCGGCGGCGACGTCCAGCGGGATGTCGTACGGCCGCCAGGGCACCGGCAGGCGCTTGGCCGGGAAACGCTCCACGACGGGCGTGGGGGTGCCCGTACCGCGCTCGGACTGGCCCGACATGATGAGCTGGCGGCCGTCCGCCCCGGTGACCACCGAGGGGTACCAGCGGCCCGCGGCCATGTCGCGGTTGCGGTACCAGGTCTCCGTCCAGGGGTCGAAGACGAAGGACAGCTTCGCGCCGCTGCCCCCCTTGCCGCCCGTGTTGCCGCCGAACACCGCGAGCATGCCGTTCGGCAGGAAGGCGTGCCCGGCGCAGAAGAACGGCGCGGGGCGCGGGACGTGCGTGCCGTCGGGCATCAGGACGGTCGGCGGCCGGACCTCCTTGAAGGCGCGGGCTCCCGTTCCCCGGGCCGGGTCCCACAGGAACGCGCGGCCCGCGTTCGTCGGGCCGATCCGGTCGGTGGGGCCGGTCTCCTTGGTGGGGTCGGTCTCGACGCGTTCGAAGGAGAACAGCAGCACCTTGCCGGTCGGCAACTGGGCGAGGTGGACGCCGAAGTCGGGGGAGGGGAAGAAGTCCGTGAACCGGCCCGACGCCGAGGGCTCGAACCCGGCGTTGGTCCACGCCTGCGATTCCCGCAGGGACTCCAGGCTCGCGGTGCGGGTGGCCTGTGGATACCCGACGGCGCCCCGGACGGCCGCGCGCCGGCCGGCGTGGGCGCGGGCGTGCTCCTCGCCGAGCAGCGCCACCTCATCGGCCGCGGGTTCGGCTGCCGAAGCCGCCGAAGCCGCCGAAGCCGCCGCGGGGCCACGGGAACGGTCGTGGGTCGTCGGGAGCCGGTGGTCGCCGGGGTCGGCCGAGGCCGGGACGGCCAGCGTGGCCGCTACGGCCAGGGCCGAGAGGAACACGCCTGCGGATCGTGCGGCGGACCGGTGTGCTCGGGACACGCCTCTCCTCGGTGCGACAGCCGGGACGGGACGCCCATGCTAGAAGAACCGGGACAAACCACCCCGTCCGACGCGAGGTCACTTCGCGGGGTCCCTCACCCGGGGCTTCGGGTGTCCGCTCCTGCCGGGACCCGTGCGCCGCCCGTCAAGCCTGCCGCCCCGCCCGCGCGTCCCGGATCGCGTTCACCAGTCCGGTGACGAGCCGGGCCCGTTCGGGCATGGCGTCGACGACGAGGTACTCGTGGTCGGCGTGCGCGCCGCCCCCGACCGCGCCGAGACCGTCGAGCGTCGGCACTCCGAGCGCCGCCGTGAAGTTGCCGTCGCTGCCGCCGCCGACGGACATGCCCTCGATGCCCGGCAGCAACTCCCGCGCCACCGCGAAGAGTTCGGCCGAGGCGGACTCGGGCATCGGGGGGCGGCCGATACCGCCCTCGACGGCGATCAGTGCCCCGTCGAGGTGGGGCGCCAGCGCGGCGAAGGCGGATTCGATCCGCTCCTTCTCGCCCTGCGACTCGACCCGCACGTCGACGACGACGGTCGCTCCTGCGGGTACGACGTTGTCCAGGGTCCCGGCGGCGGCGACGGTCGGGGTGACGGTCGTACCGACCTCGGGTCGGCCGAGCGCCGCGATCTCCAGTACCTTATGGGCCGCTTCGACGAGGGCGTTGATCCCGGCGGCGGGTTCCAGGCCGACGTGCGAGGCGCGGCCCGTGACGGAGACCCGGAAGGTGCCGCAGCCCTTGCGTCCGGTCTTGAGGCCCCCGCCGTCGGCGGCGCCCTCGAAGACGAGCACGGCTCCGCAGGCCAGGGCCCGTTCCTCGATGAGCGCGCGGGAGGAGTGGGAGCCGACCTCCTCGTCGGCGGTCACCAGGACCTCGACACCCGAGAGGTCGTCCAGCGCGGCCAGTCCGTGCACGGCCTGGACGAGGCCGCCCAGCATGTCGAAGACGCCGGGGCCGGTGGCGTGTCCGTCCGTGACGGTGAACGGGCGGCGCGCGAGGGTGCCGTGGGGGAACACGGTGTCGTGGTGGCCGAGGACCAGGACGCGGGGCGCGCCGCCGCCCGACCAGTGGACGTGGGGTCCGGCTTCGCTCTCGACGAGGACGGCCTGGCCGCCGAGCCGGCGGTCGAGGAGGTCGGCGACCGCTTTGGCCGACGCCGCCAGCGCGTCGGTGTCGCGGGAGGGGGACTCGATCTCGACGAGTGTCCTGAGGTCCTCGATCATCGCGTCAACGTTCACGTCGGCCGGGTTCTGCGTCGTCATCCCGCAAGAGTACTGCCGGCCCGCGCGGGGCCCGGTGGGCCCGCGGCGCAAAAAATTACCCCGGACGAATTGACGTCCGGGGTGCGTGCCTGCGTATATTCATTGTTTCACGTCATCTTCGCGAATAGGTGCACCATCATGTGCGACGAAGGCGTGAGGGAGTTTTGCAGTGGCATCGTATCGCGTCGGGAGTGGAATTGTCAAACGTGGAACATGAAAATGAGCAGCAATTCATCACCCGGCTGTACGCGCTCCTCGAAGACCGACGGGACCAGGCCGAACGCACGCTGCGGGCGGCCCTGAAGGAGGGCGGAAACGGGTTCCAGGCCCGCATGGAACGCGATGTCGTCGTCGCCGAACAATCCGAGCTGCTTTCCGTACTGAACTCGGCCGAACACGGTCTCTGTTTCGGTCGACTGGAGTTCACCGACGGCCGCGACCACCACATCGGCCGCATTGGAATCAGGCAGGACGACTCCGAACGCACCCCCCTGGTCATCGACTGGCGGGCCGAAAGAGCACGCCCGTTCTACCTGGCGACCGGACACGTCCCCATGGGGCTGCGCCGCCGCCGGCACATCACCACCCGGGGGCGCACGGTCACCGCCCTGCACGACGAGATCCTCGACCTCTCCGACACCGAGCGCACCGGCCACGAGGGCGCCGACGCCGACGCCGTCCTGCTGGCGGCTCTCGACGCCGCCCGGACCGGCCGCATGCACGACATCGTGCGGACCATCCAGGCCGAGCAGGACCGCGTCATCCGCTCGCCCCACCAAGGGGTCCTGGTGGTCGAAGGCGGCCCCGGCACCGGCAAGACGGCCGTCGCCCTGCACCGCGCCGCCTACCTCCTCTACGCCTACCGGGAACTCCTCGCCAAGCGCGGCGTACTGATCGTCGGGCCGAACCCCGCCTTCCTCGGCTACATCGGGGAGGTGCTGCCCTCCCTCGGCGAGACGGGCGTGCTCCTCGCCTCTCCCGGCGACCTCTTCCCCGGGATCCACGCCACCGGAACCGACCGCCCCGGCGCCGCGGCCGTCAAGGGCCGCGCAGCCATGGCGGAGGTCCTGGCCCGGGTCGTCGCGGACCACCAGACCCTGCCCGAGGGGATCCCGGCGGGCAGCGGCGAGGACAACGACGTGGTCCCCGAGCCCGCCCTGGAGATCGACCACGACGACTACGGCACCCTCCTGTTGGACCGCGCCATCGCCCACGAAGCCCGCGACCGGGCCCGCGGCACCGGCCTGCCGCACAACCTCGCCCGCCCCTACTTCGCCTTCTCCGTCATCGACGCCCTCACCGCGCAGCTCACCGACCGGCTCGGCGCCGACCCCTACGGCGGCCCCAACCTCCTCGGCCCGGACGACGTCGCGCAGCTCGGCAAGGAGATCGCCACCAGTACCGAGGTCCACGCGGCCATCGACAGCCTCTGGCCGCCGCTCACCCCCCTCGGCCTGATCGCCGACTTCCTCGCCGAACCGACCCACCTGCCGACGGACGAGGCCGAACTGATCCGACGCACCGGGGGCGACTGGACCCCCGCCGACGTCCCGCTCCTGGACGAGGCCGCCGAACTCCTCGGATTCGACGACACCGCCCGGCGGGCCGCCGAGGAACGCGACCGGCTGGAGCGCATCGCCTACGCCCAGGGCGTCCTCGACCTCTCCCAGGGCTCGGACTCCTACGAGTTCGAGGACGCGGAGAACGAGTACCTCGCCGCCCACGACATCATCGACGCCCAGCGCATGGCGGAACGACAGGAGGAGGCAGACCACCGCACCACGGCCGAACGCGCCGCCACCGACCGGACGTGGGCCTTCGGCCACGTCATCGTCGACGAGGCGCAGGAACTGTCCGAGATGGCGTGGCGCCTGCTCCTGCGCCGGTGCCCCACCCGGTCCATGACCCTCGTAGGCGACCCGGCCCAGACCGGTGACGAAGCGGGCTGCGGCTCTTGGCGGCGGATCCTGGAGCCGTACGTCGGCGACCGCTGGGAGCGGGTGCGCCTGGGGGTCAACTACCGTACGCCCGCCGAGATCATGGAGGTCGCCGCCGCCGTGCTCCGCGCCCACCGCCCCGACTTCGAGCCGCCGCGCTCGGTGCGGTCCACGGGAACACCGCCCCGGATCCGCGCGACGGACGACCTCACCGCCGGCGTGACCGAGGCCCTGCGCGCGACCCGGCCCGCCGAAGGGCGCCTCGCGGTGATCGCGCCGCGCCCGCTGCACGCCGCGCTGGCCGCGGCGCTGCCCGGCGTACGGGTGGGGGAGGAGCCGGACCTGACCCGGCCGGTGGTCCTGCTCGACCCGCGCCAGGCCAAGGGGTTGGAGTTCGACACCGTGATCGTGGTCGAGCCCGCCGACTTCCAGCCGAGCGACCTGTACGTCGCCCTCACCCGGGCCACCCAGCACCTCGACGTGGTCCACACCGGCCGGCTCCCGCAGGGCCTGGCCGACCCGGAACCGACGGTGTAGGCGCCGACCGGCCACCGCCATGCGGGGGAGTGGCCGGTTTCCCGCGCCTTCGGCGGCCGGGGCTCTCGTAGTGTGGCGTGATGGTTGTAGTAGACATCAGGACCGCCGCGCGGGACTTCGACGCCGACCCCCACTCCTTCTACGCCGAGCTGCGCGCCGCCGGGCCGGTGCACGAGGTCAGCGGCATGGCCATGGTGGCGGAGACGAACTGGCTGGTCGTCGGCCATGAAGAGGCCCGCCGGGCGCTGAACCACCCCGACCTCCTCAAGGACTGGCGGACCTCCGGGAGGTACCCGGAGCTCGTGGCCACGTCGGCGGGCACCAACATGTTGGAGTCCGACCCGCCCCACCACACCCGCCTGCGCCGCCTGGTGGCACGGGAGTTCACCGCCCGGCGGGTGGAGGCGATGCGCCCGCGCGTCCAGCAGATCACCGACGAACTGCTGGACGCGATGGCCGCCCGCCCCGAACGGTCCGCCGACCTCATCGAGGCGCTCGCCTTCCCGCTGCCGATGACCGTGATCTGCGAACTGCTCGGCGTACCCGACCTGGACCGCGAGCGCTTCCGCCAGTGGTCCAACGCCGTCGTGGCGCCCGTCGCCCCCGACCCGCACTCGACCGTCCAACAGGAACTGGGCGCCTACCTCGCGGAGCTCGTCGAGGCCAAGTCCCAGGCTCCGGGGGACGACCTCCTCAGCGCCCTGATCCGCACCCGCGACGAGGACGGCGACGCGCTCTCCCCCGACGAACTGATCGGCATGGCCTTCCTGTTGCTCATCGCGGGCCACGAGACCACCGTCAACCTGATCGCCAACGGCCTGCGGGCCCTGCTCGACCACCCGGCCCAACTGGCCGCCCTCCGCGCCGACTACGACGGCCTGCTGGGCGGCGCCATCGAGGAGACGCTCCGCTACGACGGCCCGGTGCAGAACGCCACCTACCGGCACGCCGCCCGGGACGTGGAGCTCGGCGGAAGCGTCATCCCCGCCGGCGCCGTGGTGTTCGTCTCCCTGGCCGGAGCCGACCGCGACCCCGCCCGCTACCCGGAGCCCGACGAATTCGACATCCACCGCGCCCCGCAGGGCCACTTGGCGTTCGGCCACGGCCTGCACTTCTGCATCGGCGCCCCACTGGCCCGCCTGGAGGGCCGCATCGCCCTGCGCGGCCTGCTGGAACGCTTTCCGGACCTGGCCCGTGACACCTCCGCCGCCCCCCTCGAATGGCTCCCCGGCATCCTGATGCACGGGACGACCCACCTCCCCGTGCGCTGGTAGTCCGGTCCCGACCACCACCCCCCTGCGCAGGGTGAACGGCGGCCGCCGCGGACCGTTTTGGATCGGTGCGGGATCCTCACTACGATCCGGCGATGATCACAACCAAACGGCTGGCGGCCGCGGCCTGCGGCCTGCTCGTCGCCCTCAGCGCGGGGCTCCTCCCGACGACCGCGGCCGCGGCCGACGGACCTCGGAAGGAACCGCCCAAGGTCGAACTCGTCCTCGACGTCAGCGGTTCGATGCGGGCCACCGACATCGACGGACAGTCCCGGATGGCCGCCGCGAAACAGGCCTTCAACGAGGTCCTCGACGCGGTCCCCGAGGACGTGCGGCTCGGCATACGGACCCTGGGCGCCGGCTACGCGGGCGAGGACAAGGCGCTCGGCTGCAAGGACACCGCGCAGCTGTACCCCGTCGGACCGCTGAACCGCACCGAGGCCAAGACCGCCGTCGCCACCCTCGCCCCCACCGGCTGGACCCCCATCGGCCCCGCCCTGCTCGGCGCGGCCCAGGACCTGGAGGGCGGCGACGCCACCCGCCGGATCGTCCTCATCACCGACGGCGAGGACACCTGCGCCCCGCTCGACCCCTGCGAAGTGGCCCGGGAGATCGCCGCGAAGGGCATCCACCTCGTCGTGGACACCCTCGGCCTCGTCCCGGACGCCAAGACCCGCGCCCAGCTGACCTGCATCGCGGAAGCCACCGGCGGCACCTACACCTCGGTGCAGCACACCGCCGAACTGTCCGGCAGGGTCAGACAACTCGTCGACCGCGCCGCCGACCCCGTCGTCACCCCGGTGGCGACCGAGGGCGCTCAGCGGTGCGAGAAAGCCCCGAAGCTCGGGGCCGGCCTCTACTCCGACCGGGAGACCTTCGGCGAGCACCGCTGGTACCGGGTCGACGTCCGCCCCGGACAGGAACTGCGCGCCTCCGTGAGCATCGGCGCCGACCGCGCCGTCAACCGCGACTACGGGATCCTGCTGCGCGCGACGACCGTCCACGGACGGGAGATCGTCCGGGGGTCCGAGTCCGGTGACGGCCGCACCGACGTCATCTCCACGGGCCTGCGCCACCCCAAGGCCACCCTGGACGACGCCGACGGCGACGCCGCCGACGCGCCCGAAACCGTCTGCCTCCAGGTCAGCAACTCCTTCTCCGCCGGACCCGCCGTCAAGACCGCACCGGGCATGCCCGTCGAGCTGACCATCGACGTGGTCGACGGCCCCGACGAGGCGTCCGACGTCGCCGCCTTCGGCCTCGGCCGCGGCTGGTGGCCGCTGGCCGTGCTCGCCCTCACCGGCCTGCTCGCGGGCCTCGTTCGGGGCTGGATCTCGCGCTGGCGCATATCCGTCCGGAGGACCAACTGATGCGTACCGCAGGTATCTTGACCACAGCCCTGCTGGCCGGCCCGGCCCTGGTCGGTGCCGCCGCCCCGGCCACGGCGAAGGCACCGGCGACCGCGACGCCCAGCCCCGCCCCGAGCGGGAGCGGCGACACCGCCGGCCCGACCGAGGCCGGTACCGGCTTCCGGACCGCGACCGCCTTCCGGCCCGGCCAAAAGGCCACCGCGGCCGCCTCCACCGGCGACTACCTCTACTGGGTGCTCCCGGCCGACGCCGGGCAACAGGTCACCGTACGCGCGTCGGTGACCCTGCCCGAGCCCGCGCTGCGGCACGGCACGGCCACCTGGCAGCTGGACGTGTACGACGGGTTGCGCCGCCGCCAGGCCTGCGCCTACGGGACGCAGACCCGGGCGGTGGTCAAGGAGGCCGGGGCCGCCGAACTCTCCTGCACCCTGCGCACCGTCCGCGCCGGCGCGGAACCCTGGGCCAACGACCCCCTCCCGGGCAGTTACTACGTACGCCTGACGGTCGTCGGCCTGCCCCAGGACGACCTGGGCCTGCCGGTCCGCGCCCAGGTGGAGGCCGACGTCAAGGACGTCGGCGGGGCCGTGGCCGTGGACGCGACCCTCGCCGAACCGCTGGTCCCGGGCATCGCCGGCGCCTCGCAGGAGCAGCGCGCGGCGCGCGCGCCCGAGGACGGCTGGGCCGGCGGCCGGTGGTCCGACCGCTGGATCTGGACGGCCGCCGGCGGGGTGCTCGCCGCCCTCGCGGGCGTCTTCGGATACACCCTCACCCGGGGCTCGGGCCGCCCCGGGGGCTCCCGTCCCGCCGCCTGAGCGGACGCCGCCGCGCCCCCGGGCGCGGCGGTACCCGACCAGGGAGTTGATCACCGGACACGGAGCGTGGGCTATGTTGGAACACGAGTGACGTGAGAAGGAGGCCCGCCGGTGTCATCGGGGCAGCAGGCACGCGCCCAGGCGGCTGCGATCACGCCGGGCGGACGGGCGCCGGAGCAGGTCAGGCCGCCGGCCGACCGTCTCCTCGCGCTCTTCGACGGGCACCGGCTCTCCCCGGGCCAGCGGCGGATCGCGCAGTACCTGATCGACCACCTCACCGAGGCGGCGTTCCTGTCGATCACCGAGCTCGCCGAGCGGGTCGGGGTGAGCCAACCCTCCGTGACCCGCTTCGCCGCCTCCCTCGGATTCAGCGGCTACCCGGCCCTGCGCGACGTCCTGCAACCGATCGCGCTCAGCGCCGTCGCGGGCACCCCGGACAGCCGGGAGCAGATCCGCCAGAACGAGCTCCAGGCGGCCGTGGACGCGGAGATCGAGAACCTGGAGAACGTGCGCCGGCTGCTCGCCGACACCAACCAGATGCTCGACATCGGTCGCGAGCTGGCCCGCTCCGTCCCGTTGACCGTGCTCGGCCTGCGGATCTCCGTCTCCCTCGCCGAGTACTTCGCGTACGCGGCCCGCCGCATCCACCCCGACGTCCGCCTGGTCACCCGGGGCGGCAGCGTCGCCTACGACGCCCTGCTGCAGTCCCGGGCCGCGGGCGGCAGCTGGGTGTTGGCCTTCGCGATGCCCCGGCACGCGAACGAGACCCTCGCGGCCCTGCGGGCGGCCCGCAGCACGGGCCTGCGCGTGGTCCTGATCACGGACCCGACCCTGGGTCCCCTGGTCGACGAGGCCGAGGTGGTCCTGACGGCCGGTACGGGCTCGCGGCTGGTCTTCGACTCGTACGCCGCCCCCGGCATGCTTTCGGCCGCCCTGCTCCAGGCGATGGCCGACGCCGATCCGGAGCGGACCCAGGCCCGGCTCGAACAGTACGAGCAGGTCGCCGACCAGCACGGTTTCTTCCTCTAGGGTCCGGTCGGACCAAAAATATTCAGTGCCGGCAGGTGCATGAAATTTTTCATACCCTTGCTTACTCGACGGTATATATGTTTACTGACGGCGGCGCTCCGGATCCATCAGATGCCAAGGGTGACGTCCCCACGTCCCCCTCGAACGGACACCCTGTACACCGCTCCTCCTCACGGTGCGACCGGGTGTCGAGTCAGGCTTTCGGATCCCGCAAGGCGCCCCGGCGGCCTCGGTCAACCCCTGGGCCGAGGCCGCCCCCAGCACTGTCTCGATCAGAGTTCGACACCCCTCGGAAGTGACGAGAATGCCCCAGACGGCCACCCTCACGCGCAGCCCGGACTGGCCCCTGCAGGTCAAGAGCCCCGGTACGCACGACTGGGAACGCACCGCCACCCGATGGCTGCGCGACCTCCTCCCGGCCCGCTACGGCGGCTATCTGACCCTGACCCGTCACCACGCCCTCCTCGCCCGCCACGTGCAGCTCCAGCTCCAGCACGAGATGCGGGCCGTGCGCGTCGCCCTCCACACCAGTCGGGCGGAGCTGCCCATGATGGGCATGGCCGAGACGGTCATCGAGAACACGATCCGGATGTACGCGATCGAACTCGAACAGCTCGGCCGACTGGCACGGGGCGTGCGCCTGGTCTCCGAGGCACTCCTCGTCAACACCCCCGCGCAGCGCAAGCGCTAGTGCTGTGACGGCCCCCCGGCCCCACCGCCCCGGGCCGTCGCCGGTCAGTCCTGGCAGAGGCCGCGCGTCCAGTCGTACGTGGCGGTGGCCTGCGAGTAGCGCCACTGGGGTGCCAGCAGGCCGCTCGCCAGCTGACGCGCCGCCGCCGGGCTCTCCACGACGTAGCCGAAGTCCTGGAGCCAGGACGGGTAGAGGTTCTTCGAGCCGATGTAGAAGGCCGAGTCGTCCACCGAGACCAGCTTGTGGTGCTGGGCGTACGGCTTGCCGTCCGCCCAGGTCGCGCTGTCCGAGGAGCGGAACGTCGCGAGCTGGAGGTTCTGGCACATCGCGGCCTTCGACCGGCCCTCGTCGCCGGTCAGCGCCGTCAGTCGGCCGCGCAGGGCGTCGCTCACCTCGTTCAGGGACTTGATCTGCGAGTAGCCGTTGCTGCCGACCGGCCCCCGGTTCGCGGGGTCGCTGACGACGATGCGGACCTTGACCCCCGAGGTGAGCTTCCGCGCGAGCGCGTCGTAGAGCCGGACGTCGTAGCGGGGCAGCGGCGGGCAGGTCGCGTGGACGTCCTGCTGGGAGATCTCGATGTGCTCGGTGGCGCTCGCCACCAGCGCGCGCAGGGCGCTCTCCTCGGGGTTGACCGTGTCGTAGTCCCGGTCGGCGTTGGTCCGGTCGGGCAGACCGATGCCGCACCTGGTGTCGGGGGCGGTCGGCAGGACGGGGCGGAACGTCGAGGACGGGTCGTTCTGTCGGATGCCCACGCCCAGACCGCCGACGGCGAGGACGGGTACGTCGCCCCCCGCGGTCGGCGCGGCGGGCCGCGGCAGCGTGGCGAGGCAGCCCGCGTCGTTCGACGAGGCGAACCAGGCGGCGCTCCAGCCCCAGTTGCCCTTGTTGCGACAGGTCCAGTCCCACAAGGTGTCCAGGTACCGGCCGGCCGAGCCCGCGGCGGGACCCGACAGGGCGAGGTCGACGTCGCTCACCGGGTGGGCGGTGTCCAGGTAGGCGTCCTTCCAGCTGTTGATGCCGCCGGTGATGACCGACCCGCCGTCCACCACGACCAGCTTCGAGTGGTTCCAGGAGAACGCCGTCTTCGAGGTCGTCATCGACGCCACGTTCAGGGTGATGTTCGCGGCGTCCGGACCGAGCCGGCCGACCAGCTCGTCGCGGTACGCGGACGGCAGCACCGTGGCGTGGTAGATCGGCGCGGCGCCGACCATGACGCGGACCTGTAGCCGGTTGCCCTTGCGCGAGGCCTCCTTCAGCCCGGCCACGATCGCGTCCTGGAAACCGCCGTCCGGGAAGGGTGCCAGAGTGGATATGTCGACACTCTCCCGAGCCTGGGAGATGTCCTCCCGCGTCTTGTCGAGCAACCTGCGGGTGCCGGGGCGATCCGCGCAGGACGGGTCGCCCCAGCAGCCGGGCGTCTGGAGCAGCCAGTCGGCGCCACCGGGCGCGGAGGAGCCCAGCCGGTTGCCGGCGGTGCGCTCCCACACGGATCCCTCCAGGCCGGGGGAGACCTGGCGCAGGGTCTGCTCGATGGAGTCCAGGTGGGGCGTGGGCGCGTCGGAGGCGAAGGCCGGAGCGGCGGGGAGGAGGGCGGCGGAGAGGGTGAGGGCGAGGGCCGTCGTGCGGACGGTGCGGGCCAATGTGGTTCCTTGCTCGGGGGGTGGCTCTGCCGGGCGGCAGGGTGCAACCGGACCCCCCGGCCTTGATCAACTCGCGCAAGTTACCAGCCCGTAGCCCTGTGTTCACCCCGGTGGGTCTGCTTCCGGCCACCCCCCCCGAGCGGCTTCCGCACGGCTGGTCCATTCGGATGGGACTCGCTGCCGCGCGGTCGGGCGCCGGGACAGCCGGGCGTCGGTTGCCTACCTTCTCTCCTTGTTCCCTCCCTTTCGAAAGGTGGATCCATGCGATCTGTCCGTTCCGTCCTCACGGTCCTTGCCACCGGCGCCCTCCTCTTCGCCGGCGCGTCCGCCGCGAGCGCCGACGTGACCGTGACCGTTCCGGAAGGCCCCAGCTACAACCTCGTCTTCGGTGACTGGCTCCAGTTCGCCGCGGACGACGTCTTCAACGCCGGTCACGACAACACCGTGGGCTCGAACAACTGACGAGGCCGCACCGGCTCCGGCCGGTCCCGCACCCCGGGTGACCGGGGTGCGGGACCGGCCGTGCGCCGTTCACAGCCAGGGGATCTGCTCGGCCCCGTACCGGTAGGCGCGGAACACCGAGTTCTGGGCGCCGCGCGAGGACTCCAAACCGGTACCGTCGCTGAACGCGCCGAACTCCGGGACGACGAACTCCCACACCACGTCCCCTTCCGGCGTCACCTCGAAGAGCCGCCCGAAGGAACCCTCGGCGATGAACGTGTTGCCGTTCGCCAGCCGCTGCGCACTGGACATGTACGGGCTGTAGAAGTTCTGCGGCGGGTTGTCCTCGTACGCCCACACCTCCTCGCCCGTGATCGGATCCAGCTCCAGCACCCGCGAGTACGGCACGGAGGTGGTGTCGCGGTACGTCCCGTTGTCGAAGACCAGGACGGTGCCGCCCGGCAGCTCGTGCGGATGGTGTTGCTGCGCCAGCACGTCGGGGCCGATCCGCCAGCGCACGGAGCCGTCCGCCCGGTCGACGGCCACCGTCGTGGACGCGCTGCGGAACCCGATCACGACGCCGCCGTCCGCGAGTTCGTTGACGGTGTTGGCCATCGGCCAGTGCTCACGCGCGAAGTGCGGGTTGAGCGCAACCTCCTCGGGGTCGAGGTGCTCGATGGCGGCCCAGCGCCACACCGTCTCCCCGTCCCAGGTGAGTTCGTACACCACGTCCCCGTAGATCACCCCGCCGGCGGCCTCCGAGCCGGGGACGCCGCCGCGGACGCGGGCGGCGTCGGCCGGTGACAGCGGCTCCACCACGGTGATGAGCAGGTTGCCGTTGCGCAGCACGGAGGCGTCGTGGTGGTGGAAGGGGTGCCGGACCTCGCGCAGCACGGTGGAGTCGGGTGCGAGCTCCTGGAAGATGCCGCCGTGGTAGACGTCCCAGATCGGGAAGAGGGTCGGCCCCGAGGTGTCCTTGGCCGCGTAGAAGAGGTTGCCGTTCGGCAGCAACTGGGCCTGGCGACCCGGCGGGTGGGGGGACTTCCAGGTGTGCGCCGGGCGGCCCTCGATGTCGACGAGGTGGATCTCGCCGTTCCCGGTGATCGGGGTGTAGAGGGTGTAGCCGCCGTGGCTGCGCTCGGGATCGTGGGCGCGCAGGCCGGTCCCGCGGCGGCGCAGCGTGTTCTGGTCGACGGTCATGGGGAGCTCCTGAGGTGGGTGTTCATCAGTCGTGGGGCGCTGTGAGGGGCGGTGTCACCGTCAGCCGACGGTGACGGCCGTCGGGTCGACGGTCTTGAGCGGGCCCGGACGCAACCGGCCCAGCAGAGCGTTCCGGTCGGCGTCGCCGGGCAGGGACTGGATGGCCTTGGCCCAGGCGGCCTCGTCCGTCAGCTGCGTCAGCAACTCGGCGGACAGGCTCGCGCCGTAGGTGTAGCGGGGCTCGAAGGCGTCGACGTACGCGGCCTGGAGGGCGCCCTTCGACTGGGCCACCAGGGCCGCCCGGGCGGCCGCCGGGTCGGCGGTCGATGCCTGCTGGGCGCGCAGCACCGTACGCAGGACCGCCGTCACGGCCTCGTCGCTCGCGGCGGGGCCCGCGACGAGCAGGGTCCGCGCGGTGTATCCGGTGAAGGGGAGTTCGGCGTAGCGGCCGCCGAGCGCGGTGCGGGCCGCTCCGTAGAAGCTGGGGAAGGTGACTCCGGCGTCGACGTCCCCGCGGGCCAGCGCCGCCGCGACCTGGTTGGGGGCCAGGTTGACGACGGTCACATCGGCCGCGGTCAGCTGCGCCGAGGCGAGCATCCGGCTCAGGGCGTACTCGACGTTCGTGCCGCGGGGGACCCCCACCTTGCGGCCCTTCAGCGAGGCGAAACCGCTGATCCCGCGGTCGGTCGCGGACAGCAGCCGCCAGTCGGAGAACCGCGACAGGTCGGCGACGATCCGTACGTCGCGCCCGCTCAACGCGGCCGTCACGGCGGGCAGGTCGCCCACGATCCCGAGCTGCGCCTGGCCGCCGAGCACGGCGTTCAGCGCGTCGCGGCCGGTGGGCAGGGTGGTGACGGTGGCGTCGACTCCCTCGGCGGCCCACAGGGCGCGCTCCTCGGCGATGTGGACGGGGGCGCCGCCCAGGTGGTCGCTGCCGGCCACGGTGACCGCGAGGCGCCCGCCGGAGGTCGAGGGGGCGCCGGCCCCGCCGGCGCAGGCGGTGGCGAGCGCGCACAGCAGGGAGGCCAGGAATACGGCGGCCACCGCGCGGGTTCCGGGAACGGATCGGGCTGCGGGCATGGTTCGGGTCCTTCCGAGGGGGAGTGTGGAGGGGCGTGGATCGTCGCGGCGCTCAGCCGGCGCCGAGTCGCCGGGCGATCAGCGCGCGCAGGTCGGGGTCGGGCGGACCGGGCGTCACCGCGTGGTCGGCCAGGACCCGGCCGGGGGAGCCGCCGAGGACGACGACCCGCTCGGCGAGGGCGAGCGCCTCGTCGATGTCGTGCGTCACGAAGAGGACGGTGGTGCCGCTGCGTCGCCACAGCTCCCGCAGCAGGCCCTGCATCCGGGCCCGGGTCAGCGCGTCCAGTGCGCCGAACGGCTCGTCCATCAGTAGGACTTCGGGACGCGCGGCGAGGGCGCGGGCCAGTGCCACGCGCTGTTGCATGCCTCCCGACAGTTGCGCCGGGTACTTCTGCGCGCCGTCGGCCAGCCCCACCTCCTCCAGCGCTGCCAGGGCCCGCTCGCGACGCTCGGCCCGGCTCAACCCGAGCCGCTTGAGAGCGAATTCGACGTTGCCGCGGGCCGTGCGCCACGGGAACAGCGCGTAGTGCTGGAAGACCACGCCCCGGTCCGGACCCGGACCCCGTACGGTGTCCGGTCCGGCCGTCACCCGCCCCGCGGCCGGGCGGACGAAGCCGGCCACCGTGTTCAGCACCGTGGACTTGCCGCAACCGCTCGGCCCCAGCAGCGCGGTGAACGAACCGGCGGGGAACTCCAGGTCCGTGGGTTCCAACACCGGGGTGTCGCCGTAGCCGACCGACAGTCCCTCCAGTCGCACCGTCAGGCTCATGGCGCGCTCCAGTGCACGAAGCGGCGACCCACGGCGGCGAGCACGAGGTCCGCGGCCACCCCGAGCAACCCGAGGACGAGCAGCCCCGCGAACATCCTGTCCACCCGCAGGAACTGTCCGTCCACCTGGAGTCGGTACGCCAACCCCGCGTCCGCGCCGCCCAGTTCGGCGGCGACCAGCGCCAGCAGCGCCACGGACGCGCCGTAGCGCAGCGCGGCGAGCAGGGCGGGGGCGGCCGCCGGCAACAGCACCTCGGTGAAGCGCCGGTGCAGTGGCGCCCCCAACGAGCGGGCCGCCCGCAGGTGGGATACCGGGACGCGGGACACCCCGTCGTGGACGTACAGCCAGACGGCGAGCAGGACGGCGTAGGCGATCAGCAGCCTCTTCGCGCTCTCGCCGATCCCGAACCAGGCCGTAGCCAACGGGACGAGCGCGATCGCCGGGATCGGCCGGAGGAAGGAGACCACCGGGGTCACGGCCGCCGACAGCCGGGGCAGGTAGCCCGTCGCGAAGCCCAGCGCGCCCCCGATCACCGCGCCGAGGGCGAAGCCCTGACCGGCCCGGGCCAGACTGGCGCTCAGGTCGGTGGCCAGCACCCCGCTGCGGGCGCTGTCGACGAGCGCCGCGACGGTCTCGACGGGGGTGGGCAGCAGCCCCGGTGCCACCGCGCCGGACCAGGCGGCCAGTGACCAGAGGGCGAGCACCGCGCCGGCCGCGCCCAGGGCGGGCCCGAGCCGGCCGAGGGCCCGGCCCACGGGTGAGGGGGTGGCTTGCACGCGAGGACTCCTTCGTTGATAAGTGAGGTCAATAATTGACCACGCTTATGAACGGGGTGTTGCAACGGTGCGAAACCTCCCGGGGCCTCCCGGGCGAAGATCGGCGATGGGGTACGTTCACCAGCGTGTCTCGACCCGAACCCACGCCCGAAGCGATCGAGGTCGGGCGGGCGATCCGCGGCTGCCGCACCGCCCGCCGCGTCTCCATGGCCGTACTGGCCACCCGCTCGGGCCTCTCGCAACCCTTCCTCAGCCAACTGGAACGCGGACTCGCCACGCCCAGCCTCAGCTCGATCTACCGCATCGCCGAGGCCCTCGACGTAGCGCCGGGAACCTTCCTGCGCCGCCCCGACCGGCCCGGCGTCGTCAGCCACGAGAGCGATCCGCAGGTCATCCGCGTGAGCGAGGCCGCCGGGCAGATCGCCCGGGTGCTCATCCCCGGTGGGAGCAGCGGGCTGATGGAGGCCTACGAACACCACTTCGAAGCCGGCCGGGGCGAACGCGGCTGGTTCGAGCACCCCGGCGAGGACTTCCTCTACGTCCTGGAGGGGGAGATCGTCCTGGAGGTCGAGGGCGAGGAACCGCTCGTCCTGCGCGCCGGTCAGAGCGCCCACCACCGGGGCGAGATCCCGCACCGCTGCGGACTCGGCGGGCGCACGGCGCCGGCCCGTACCCTGCTCGTCATCGCGAACGGATAGGCGGGGCGGGCGCGTTCGGCCGTCCGGACGGGCGCGTGGCGCGCGCCGTCCGAACGGCCGTGGGTGGGGGCGGGGCCAGGGAGAGTGCCTGTGCCCCGGTGATCAGGACAGGCGCGTCACCCGGGCGCCGAACGACGGCCCGTCCAGCGTGCTCCCGACCGCGACCGGCACGGACTTCGCCCCATCGCCCTCGCCCACGGTGAGCACGCCGACCTCGGTACCGGCCTTCGCCTCGTGCGGAACGGCCTTGGAGCCCGGGGCGAGCGACAGCCGCAGCTCCTGCCCCGGTACACCGATGACGTTGACGTCCTTCGTGGCCACCAACGGCGTCGAACCCCCGAGGCCGTCCGACAGGTGCCCGACGAGCTCGCCCTTGCGGATGACCGTCGTGGAGTTCAGCGCGCTGCGGACCGCCTCGATGACCTTCCGGCTGTTCTCCTTCACCAGCCCCAGCGCCTTCGTGGCGTTCGGGTCCGGGCCGTCCACCCGCTGCTCCATCATCGCGCCGAGTATCAGCTGCGTCTCGCTGCCGACCGTCTTGTACGCCGCCCAGAGCAGGGTGCCGCCGGCGGGCGTGCTCGACCCGGTCTTGATGCCCTTGATGCTCAGGCCGTTGGCCAGCAGCAGGTTGTCGTTGTTGTTGTTGATCGGCTTCGGCAGGCCCTCGATGGTCGCGTTGGGCATCGCCACGACCGCGCGGAACGCCTCCTCCTTCATCACCGCCTCGCCCAGCTTGATCTGGTCGGCGGCCGTGCTGACGGTACCGGCGTCCAGCCCGCTCGGATCGGTGTACGTGGTGTCGTTCATCCCGAGTTCCTTGGCGGCCGCGTTCATCTTCGCGACGAACGCGTCCGTGGAGTCGGTCCCGGTGTCCCAACGGGCCAGCAGGCGGGCGATGTTGTTGCCCGAGGGGATCATCAGCATCTTCAGCATGTCCTGCTGGCTGAAGGTCGTCCCGGCCTTCAACCCCTCGATGCGCGACTCGTCCTCGGCGGTACCGTCCGCCACCGCCGCCGCGTCGACCTCGATGCGCGGACCGGGTTCGTTCTTGCGCAGCGGATGCCCCTTGAGGATGACGTAGGCGGTCATCACCTTCGCGACGCTGGCGGTCGGCACGGGCTTCTGCTCGCCGAACGAGCCGACGTCGCCGGCGCCCGGGACCCGCACCGCAGCCTGGCCCTTGGCGGGCCAGGGGATCTGCGTGCTGCCCTCCAGGGCGTACGTGGTCGAGTTCGCGACGAGCTGCGGCGCCGGCAGGGGACGCAGCAACTGCCCCCCGACGGCGGCGGCGCCGAGCAGCAGCACGATCGGCGTCCACACCTTGACGCGGCGCGTGATCGTGCGACGCGGGGTCTCCGGCGGGGGAGCGGTGTTGGTCAGCTCGGCCAGCAGGTCGAGCGGGGGCATCGGCGCGGGGGGCGCTTGGTGCGCCGGGGATGCGACAGCGGGCCGCGCGGGCGCGGGGGCCGCCGGTGCGCGGCCCGAGCGGTGGTCCTTGAGCGCGAGGAACGTGCTGGTGCGCTCGGGGTCGTCGGCGGGTTCGGGGGCCTCGTGCGCGGGGGCGGGCGCGGGGTCGGCGGTGGCCGCGTCGGCGGCGCCGGCTTCGGGGTCGGTGGCATCGGCGTCCGCGGAGGCGGGGTCCGTGCCCTTGGGGTCGGGTTCCGGCTCGGGTTTCGGGGTGCCGGAGTCGGTCCCGTCGGCCCGGGCATCGACTGCGGGGGTCGAGTCGGGGGCGTCGTTCTGGCTGCGGAGGGCCGTGCGGGGGTCGGTGGGGGCGTCGGTGTCGGCCGGGGTTCGCGATCCTGCGGCGTCGGCGTGGTCGGCACCCCGCTCGGCGGCGTCGGGCTCGGTGCGGGCGCCGGCTGCGGTGGCGGAGTCGGCCGCCGGCGCCCTTTGCTTCTGCGGCGGTTCAACCGGGGGCCGCGCCTCGCCGGCTCCGTCCCGGGAGGTGTCCGCCGAGCCGCCGGACGCCTGCTCCGGGGAGTCCGCGTCCGCCGGTGCGGCGGCGTCCGGGTCCGGGTCCGCGCTCGCGCTCGGGTCCGGGTCCGCGCTCGCGCTCGGGTCCGGGTCCGCGCTCGCGCTCGGGTCCGGTTCGGCAGCGGCGATGGTGCTCGGGTCGGCGTCGGCCGGCGTGCCCGCGCGCGGCTCGGCGCTGTCCGGGTGCGCACCCGCGTCCCGGTCGGCGTTGACGCCGGCAGGCGTGTCGCTCGCGTCGGCGTCGGCCTCTGCGTCGACGTCCGCGTCCGCGTTATCGCTCGCGTCGGCGTCGGCCTTGGCGATCGCGTCGGCCTCTGCCTCTGCGTCCGCACCGCGTGCGCCCGCGTCGCCGCTCGCATCGACGTCGGCCTCTGCCTCTGTGTCCGCGTCGCCACCCGCGCGGTCGTCCGCAGGGCCGCCCGCGTCGGTGGCGGTATCCGGGGGCGTGCCGGTGCCTGTGTGGTTGCTCGCGTCGTCGCTCGCGTCGGCGTCGGCGGCCTTGTCGGTGCCCGCGTCGCCGCGCGCGTCCGTGTCGGCACCCGGGTCGGGCTCGACGCTCGGGTGCGGGTCCGCACCCGCGTCCGGGTCGGCTCCTGTGTCCGCATCCGCGTGAGAGCCGGCGGTGGAGGAGTCGGTGGGCGTGTCCGCCTCGGCGTCGGCCTCCAGGGTGCTTGCCGGCGCGGCCTCGTCACCGGGGCCCGGGGTCGTGTCCTGCGCGTCGTCGGCGTCGGTCGGTTGCCCGGAAGCGTCGGCCGGGCTCGAACTCCGAGCCTGTCGCGCCGATGCCTCGGTCGGGGTCGGGGTCGGGGTCGTGGTCGGGGTCCTTGACGGGTCCCCGGCGTTGTCCTCCCGGCGTGGAGAACCCGCCCGCTCCTGCGAAGTGTTCGCCCCGTCGTCGGTGTTCTCCGCTTGGCCCGGGGTCGGGGTCCGTTCCCCGGCGTGCTCCCGCGCCGGGGTGTCCCGCGGGGTGCGGTCCGGGGCCGGAGCGGCCGTTCCGTTCCCCGACCCCGACCCCGAACCCGCCGCTCCGTCGCCGCCGGCCGCCGTCGCCTCGCCCGCCACCGATTCCGCCTTCATCTCCAGCGCCCACCTTGCTGCTCACGACCGGTCGGGCCGCTCCCGCGGCGCCGAACCGGCCGGTTCTTGCCGACACGTCGGCGCGCTCCTCCGGAGCCCGCCGCATCCCTAGATGTGCGTTCCCGCCCCCGCGTTCCCCGCGCCGGAAGCTGTGACCGTTCGGTCATACTCCGCCGCCGGGGTTTGACGATCACCGTTCCACCCTGCACTATTCCACTAACGTGTTAGTGGAATGAGGTGGAGCTGATGGAATTCCGAGTCGACCGTCGTAGCGGCGTCGCCACCTATCTGCAGCTCGTCACCCAGGTCAAGCAGGCGCTGCGCCTGGGTGTGCTCGAACCGGGTGACCGGCTGCCGACGGCCCGCGAAGTGGTCGCGGCGACCGCCATCAACCCGAACACCGTCCTCAAGGCCTACCGGGAGCTGGAGCGCGAGGGGCTCGTGGAGCCGCGCCCCGGCGCCGGAACCTTCGTACGCCGGTCCCTGTCCCACCCCGGCGCGGCGGCCGATTCGCCGCTGCGCCTGGCCCTGGCCGCCTGGATGCTCCGGGCGCGCGAGGCGGGTCTGGGTCGGGAGGACATCACGGCGCTCGTGGCGGCGGCCGTGGACGACAGCTTCAGCACCTCCGGACCCGACGGGTCCGGTACGTCGAGAGAGGAAACGGCGTGAGCGATCCGACCCACGCGCCGGCACTACGGGCGACGAACCTCCGCAGGGAGTTCCGCGGCAGGCCGGCCCTACGCGGGTGCGACCTGGAACTGCCCCCCGGGCGCATCACCGCGCTCGTCGGCCCCAACGGCGCGGGCAAGAGCACGCTGCTCCAACTCGCCGTCGGGCTGATGCGCCCGACCGGCGGGCGCATACGTGTCTTCGACGCCGCCCCCGGCACCCGCGAGGCGCGCCGGCGCACGGCCTACCTCGCGCAGGAGAAACCGCTCCACAGCGGGTTCACCGTCGAGGAAACCCTCGGACTGGGCCGCAGGCTCAACCCCGGCCAGTGGGACCAGGCCGCCGCGGAACGGCTCGTACGCCAGGGGAACGTATCCTTCGGCGCCCGGATCGGTTCCCTCTCCGGTGGCAACCGGACCCGGGTCGCGCTGGCGCTGGTGCTCGGCAAGCGTGCCGACCTGCTCCTGCTGGACGAACCGCTCGCCGACCTCGACCCGCTCGCCCGGCACGAGGTCATGTCCCTGCTGATGACGGAGGCCGCCGAACGCGGCACCGGCATCCTGATGTCCTCGCACGTCCTGGCCGAGATGGAGGACGTCTGCGACCACGTGGTCCTCCTCCAGGACGGCGCCGTCCGGCTTGCCGGGGACGTGATGGAACTCTGCGACGCGCACACCTGGCTCACCGGCCGGGCCGACCCGATGGAGCCGGACGGCTTGCCGCGCGCGTTCGACCGCGACGCCGTCGTGCACGCCGCCGCCAGTGGCCGTCAGGTCACCGCCCTCGTCCGTACGTCCCCCGGCGCCCCCTTCGCACCGGGCGACCGGTGGATCGCCGAAACCCCCTCCCTGGAAACCCTGTTGCTCGCTCACCTGCGCTCACCGCGACCCACCGTCGGCGACGCCGACGCCGACGCCGACACCGACGCCACGACGACGGAGGTCGCCGCATGAAGGGCGCCCTCTGGCTGGCCTGGCGCCAGCAGCGGCTGTTGATCCTGGCCGCCACGGCCCTGCTCGTCGGCTGCGCGGTCTGGGTCGCGTACCAGCGCTCCGGGATGATGCAACTGATCGAGGAGTACGGGTGGGTGCCCTGCCCGGGGTGGAACGGCGGCTGCGAGGGCGTCGCCACCTACGAGATCATGAACGGCAACGTCGACGGCATCCGCATGCTCGGCACCTTGGGGTTCACGATCCCCGCCCTCATCGGCGTGTTCTGGGGCGCCCCGCTCATCGGCCGGGAGTTGGAGAGCGGCACGTTCAAGGTGGCCCTGACCCAGGGCGTCGGCCCGCGTGGTTGGTTCGCCGCCCGCTTCGGCCTCGCGGCGCTGTTCGCCCTGCTGGCCTCGGCGGTCCTCGCGGCCCTCGTCGCCTGGTGGTGGCTGCCGATCGCCAACACCCTCGAAGGCCCCTACTGGCACGACGCCGTCGTCTACAACGCGACCGGACCGGCCCCGCTCGCCACCGCCCTGTTCGCCCTCGCCGTCGGCACCCTCGCGGGGCTGCTCGTGGGCAAGGTGCTACCGGCCATGGGAGCGGCCTTCGGCGTGATCGGCACGACCATGCTCGCGGTCACCTACTTCCGTACCTCCTGGATCGACCCGGAGGTCCGGATCACGCCGGGCATGACGCCCAAGCGGCTCGTCGGCAGCGCCTGGTCCACGGGCGAGTTCGGCTACCGCACGCCGGACGGCCGGGAGTTCTCCATCGGCGAATGGTGCCAGACGTCCGGGTGGGACGCCCAGCAGTGCATGGACGAGAACGGCTTCACCAGCCGCTACCACAAGGTCTATCCCAGCAGCGACTTCTGGACCTTCCAGTGGATCGACACCGCGCTCTACCTGGGCCTTGCGGCCGTCCTGATCGCCGTCACGCTGGCCGTCCTGCGCCGCCGCACCGCCTGACGGCCGCCCGCGCCGAGGCGCGGTAGGGGCTGGGCCCTCTTACCGGCCGACCGCCTGACCGCGCCGCCGACCGCCCTACCCGAACCGCCCCATCACCTGTCCGCCGTACGGCCCGACCGGCCGCACGGCGTGCGCCGCACCACCCCGCACCTCTTCTCCGTACCCCAGGGGGGACCCCTCATGGCCACCAAGAAGAACCTCACCGCCAACCGCGCCGGCGTCGGGCACAAGGTCCGCTACGCGCTGGGCAACCCGACCCGCATCGCCCCGTACGTCCGGCGGGCCGCCCGGGACGGCTGGCTGCGCTTCAAGCACCCCGACCACGTGGGGTACTACCGCGCCGTCATGGCCTCCGACACCGGCCGCAACCCGGAGGCGGCCGTCGGCAGCCAGAGCCACGACCGGTGGCTGGCGCTCGGCAAGATGCAGTTCGACTACCTGGTGCAGCACGGCCTGACGCCCCGGCACCGGATGCTCGACATCGGCTGCGGCAACCTGCGGGCCGGTTGGCGCTTCATCGAGCACCTGGACGCGGGCCACTACTACGGCATCGACATATCGCCCGACATCCTCATCGCCGCCAAGCAGACCCTGACGGGCCGCGGACTCCAGGCCAAACTGCCGCACCTGACGATCACCCAGGACCTGACCCTGGACTTCCTTCCCGACCACCACTTCGACGTGGTGCACGCTCACAGCGTCTTCTCGCACTCGCCGCTGCACATCATCGACGAATGCCTCGCCCATGTGGGGCGCGTGCTGGCGCCCGGCGGCCGGTTCGACTTCACCTTCGACCGGACGGAGGGCGTCGAACACCAGGTCCTGCGCGAGGACTTCTACTACCGCACGCAGACCCTCGTGGACCTCGCGGCCAAGCACGGTCTGCGGGCCCGCTTCATGGAGGACTGGGAGCACCTCGGTCACGGCCAGTCCAAGATCCGCGTCACCGCCGCCTGAGCGATCCGCCCCGGGGAGCCGTCGCAACGGCTCCCCGGGGCGGACGGGGGCGAGCACGTCTGCGTGAAGTGCTCAAAAGTGCGTGGTACGAGACGACTTCGAGCAACTTCCTTCAAACGGACCCTCGGGACCGCTATGTTGCCGGGAGCATGCCAAAGCGGTGTGTCCGTGATCCGGACCGCACGAGGAGCTGCCCGATGACACCGAACACCAGGCGCGACCGGCACGTCCCCCCACCCTCGCCCCCACCCCGGCCCCCGCGCCGGAGCGCCCGCCCCCGCCGTCGGGCCCCGCTCAAGGCCCTGCTGGCCGCCGCCCTAACCGTCGCGGGACTCGCCGCCGTCGGCCCGGCGACCGCCCGCGCGGCGGGAACCGTACCGGCCCGGGCCGCGAGCGCCCCGACGGTGACGGCGGGCGACGTCACCGGGATCACCCGGGCCGGCAACGCCTTCACCATCAGCACGTCCAGCGGGGCCAAGGCCCGGGTGACGATCGCCCGCGCCGACGTCTTCCGGATCCGGATCTCGCCCGACGGCTCCTTCACCGACGACCCGGCCGGCTCCGACCTCGCGCCCACCACCGACTTCGGCCCGGTGAACGCCGACTGGACCGACGCCGGCGCCCACCACCGGATCACCACCGCGGCCGTTTCCATCCGCGTCGAGAAGTCACCCCTGCGGTTCTCGGTCCACCGCGCCGACGACTCCACCCTCATCTGGCAGGAGACCCGGCCCACCAGTTGGGGCGGCGGAAAGACCACCCAGTACCTGGCCCGGGGAGCCGACGAACAGTTCTACGGCACCGGCTTACGGCTCGGCGAATGGGCGCTGCGCGGCAAGACCGTGCCCGTCGCCGTGGACAACACGTGGCGCGAGAACGACAACGCCAGCCCGGCCCCCTTCTACATGTCGACCAACGGCTACGGCGTCATGCGCAACACCTGGGCCCCGGGCTCGTACGCCTTCGACGCGCCCACCGCCCTCACCCATGACGAGGACCGGTTCGACGCCTGGTACTTCACCGGGGACTCCCTGAAATCCGTCCTCGACGCGTACACCGACGTCAGCGGCAAACCCTTCATGGCGCCCCTGTGGGGCTTCGAACTCGGCAACGCGGACTGCTTCAACGCCTCCAACCCCGACTACCAGGGCCGCCACGACCGCCTTCGGCACCAGAGCACCCCCGATGTCGTCGGCTACGCCACCGACGCCCGCGCCGCCGACATGCCCTCGGGTTGGTTCCTGCCCAACGACGGCTACGGGTGCGGCTACACCGCACCCCTGAAGTCCACCGTCGACGCCCTCGCGGCCAAGGGATTCCGGACGGGCCTGTGGACGTCCACGGGCCTGGGGTCCATCGCCGAAGAGGTCGGCAAGGCCGGCAGCCGCGGCGTCAAGACGGACGTCGCGTGGATCGGCGGCGGCTACAAGTACGCCTTCGACGGGGTCCGGCAGGCCGTCGAGGGCATCGAGAAGAACTCCGACGCCCGCCGCTACGTCTGGACCGTCGACGGCTGGGCGGGCACCCAGCGCAACGCCGTCGTCTGGACCGGCGACACCCACGGCACCTGGGACGACATGCGCTGGCACGTCCCCGCCCTCGCCGGAGCCGGCCTCTCCGCCCTCAACCACGCCGCCGGCGACGTCGACGGCATCTTCGGCGGCAGCCCGAAGACGTACGTCCGCGACCTCCAGTGGAAGGCCTTCACCCCGGCCTTCATGACCATGTCCGGTTGGGGCGCCACCAGCCCGTCGGCGGGCTACCAGGACAAGCAGCCCTGGCGGTTCGCCGAACCGTACCTGTCCATCAACCGCACATACCTCCAGCTGAAGATGCGGCTGATGCCCTACCTGTACACGATGAGCCGCGTCGCCCACGAGAGCGGCGTGCCCAGCACCCGCGCCCTCGTGCTGGAGCACCCCGACGACCCGGTGGCCCGCGGCAACGCCACCAGCGGCCAGTTCATGGCGGGCGACTCCTTCCTCGTCGCGCCCGTCGTCTCCGACACCTCGGTGCGCGACGGCATCTACCTGCCCGCGGGGACCTGGACGGACTACTGGAGCGGGCGGACGTACGCCGGACCGGGCTGGTTGAACGGCTACCGGGCGCCCCTCGACACCCTGCCGCTGTTCGTGAAGGGCGGCGCGATCGTCCCGATGTGGCCGCAGATGAACCACACCGGCGAGAAGCCCGTCTCCACCCTCACCTACGACATCCACCCGCGCGGGGCCTCCACCTTCACCCTCTACGAGGACGACGGCCTGACCCGGGCCCACGAGTCGGGCGCCTTCGCCCGCCAGCGCGTGGACGTCACCGCCCCCACGACCGGAACCGGCTCGGTCACCGTCGCCGTCGGCGCCCCCACCGGCCACTACACCGGCAAACCCGCCTCGCGCGGCTACGAGTTCAGCCTGCACGTGGCCTCCGCACCCACCGCCCTCACCCTGGACGGCGCCCCCCTTGCCCGCCTCGCCGACCGGAGCGCCTACGACGCGGCCACGACGGGCTGGTACTTCGACCCGTCCGACCGCGCCGGCATCCTGTGGGTCAAGTCCGGTGTGAGGTCGGGGGCGTTCACCGTCACCGCCGCCGGGGTGGCCGTCCCGGCGGCCGATCCGGTGCCGGCCGGCTCGCCGCCCCTGGACCCGTCGCGGTGGAGCCTGGTCTCCGCCGACAGCCAGGAGGCCGCCGCGGAGAACGGGGCCGCGCGCAACGCCTTCGACGGCAACCCCGCCACCCATTGGCACACCGCGTGGTCCACCGGCGCGCCGGCCACGCTGCCGCACGAGATCGTCCTCGACCTCGGAGCCCGCCACACGGTCGACGGGCTCGGCGTGCTGCCCCGCCAGGACGGCGGCGTCAACGGCCGGATCGGCGGTTACGAGGTGTACGTATCGGACTCCACCGCAGACTGGGGCATCCCGGCGGCCACCGGGGCCCTCGCCGACGTCGCGGGCCCGCAGAGCGTCTCCCTCGCCCCCCGGACCGGCCGCTACGTCAGGCTCCGGGCCCTCACCGAAGCCGGCGGCCGCGGACCCTGGACCAGCCTGGCCGAACTCACCCTGACCGGTCGGCCGGCACCGCTCCCGGCCGACGTCACCCTCGTCAACGCCGCCTCGTCGCGCTGCGCGGACCTCCCGCACAGCGCCACCACCCCCGGCACCGAGCCCGCCCTGTACTCCTGCCACGGCGGCCCGAACCAGCGCTGGACGTCACATCCCGACGGCCGCCTCACCGGCCTCGCCGGGGTCTGCCTCGATGGCGCCGACCCGGCGAAGGTCACCGTACGGGGCTGCGACGGCAGTCCCGGCCAGAACTGGCGGACCGCCCCGGACGGCAGTCTGCGCACCGCCGACCAGTGCCTCACCCCGGCCGGGTCCGGCACCGCCAACGGCACCCGGCTCACCCGGACCACCTGCACCGGCACCCCGTCCCAGCGCTGGACGCTCACCCCCTGAACCGTCACCCGGCCGGGGGCGCCCCGGTGCTCCATCGGGTCACCAACTCACCGCACTGAAAGGTGAGGTTGACATCCACCCCTGCCTTGTACCACCCTTTCACTACTTCATTAGTGAAAGGGTGGTGCGAGGGCGTGCTGGAGTACCGCATCGACCGGCGCAGCGGCATGGCCACCTACCTCCAGATCGTCCAGCAGACCAAACAGGCCCTGCGGCTCGGCCTGTTGGAACCCGGCGATCAACTGCCCACCGCGCGCGAGGTCGTGGAGGCGACCGCCATCAACCCGAACACGGTCCTCAAGGCCTACCGGGAGTTGGAGCGCGAAGGCCTCGTCGAAGCGCGACGCGGCATGGGCACCTTCGTCCGCCGGACCCTGGGCGCCGCGCCCGCCGGTTCGCCCCTGTGGGAGGAACTGGCCGACTGGGCGCGGCGCGCCGGCGAGGCCGGCCTCGCGCGGGACGACGTGGCCGCCCTCTTCACCGCGGCACTCGACGAACACTTCGAGCTCGACGAACACTTCAAGGGGGACGACGCGTGAACGACATGGCGATCGAGGCGGAAGGCCTCGGTCTGCGCTACGGACGGAAGGGGGCCTGGGCCCTGCGCGACTGCTCCTTCCGGCTCCCCGCGGGCCGGGTCTGCGCGCTCGTGGGCCCCAACGGCGCGGGCAAGTCCTCCCTCCTCACGCTCACGGCGGGCCTGGAACGCCCGACCGAGGGCTCCCTCACCGTCGCCGCCTCCCGCGAGACGCTGGCGTACGTGGCCCAGGACAAGCCCCTGTACCCGCAGCTCACCATCGGCGAGACCCTGCGCATGGGCCACGAACTCAACCCCGACCGCTGGGACGCCGCGAAGGCGGCACGCATCGTCGAAGCCGGCGGACTGCGCGAGGACACCCGCATACGAACGCTCTCCGGAGGCCAGCGCACCCGCGTCGCCCTCGCGCTCGCCCTGGCCAAGCGGCCCGCGCTGCTCCTGCTGGACGAACCGATGGCCGACCTCGACCCGCTCGCCCGGCAGCAGCTGATGGGCGTCCTCATGGGCGACGCCGCCGAGAACGGCACCTCCGTGGTGATGTCCTCGCACATCCTCACCGAGCTCGAAGGGGCCTGTGACCAGCTGCTCCTCGTCGACGGCGGCCGGATCCGCCTCTCCGGTCCCATCGAGGACGTCATCACGGCCCACAGCCTGCTCACCGGCCCCGCCGCGGCCGCCGGCGAACTCGCCGCGCACACCGTCGTCGAATCCCGCACCACCGGCCGACAGCTGATCAGCCTCGTACGGCCGGTCGGCCCGGTCGACACCGGCACCTGGCACGCGGCGCACCCGACCCTGGAGGAACTCCTGCTCGCGCATCTCCGCGCCCCCGACGCCCCGCCCCTGGTGCTCCAGCCCTCCGGCGCCGAGGCGGTGCGGGGATGAGCGCGCTGACCCTGAAGGGCCCCCACTGGGTCACGGTCCGCCAACACCGGCGCGCCCTGTGGGCCCTGCCGGCCGCCGTCGCCGCGAGCCTCGTCGTCGCCGTCGCCCTGCGCGTGCTGTCCTCGCCGCGGGGCACCCTGGATCCGAACATCTGGTACGACCTGCGGCCCAGCGCCTTGGAAGGCGCCGGGCGCGGCATGCTGCTCCTGCCGGTGCTGATCGCCGCGTTCGTGGCCGGCCCGATGCTGGCCCGGGAGATGGAGAGCGGAACGTACCGGCTCGCCCTGACCCAGTCGACGACGCCGAAGGCCTGGCTCGCCTCCAAGGTCGTGGTCGCCGCGGTGCTGTCAGCCGCCTGTGCGGCCGCCATGATCGGGGTGTACCGCTTCGGTTGGGCTCCGGTGGCCGGCAATTATCAGCTCTCCTGGGCCGACCGGGGCACCTACGAGGCGACCGGACCGGTCGTCGTCGCCTACTGCCTGCTCGGCGTGGGCGTCGGAGCCGTCGTCGGGCAGTGGATCCGACGCACCCTGCCCGCCCTGCTCGTCGCCGGCGCCGTCACGGGCCTGGTGGTCGTGGTGTTCGGGTTCCTGCGCTGGTCCGTCCTCCCCCCGGTGACCATCACCACCCCGCTCGCCGAACGGCCGGAAATGGGAATGCCCCGATCCGCATTCCTGATGGAATCCGGCCTCCTCAAGGCCACCGGCGAGCGCATGCCCGGTTGGGGCTGCCACAGTTCGTCCGGCGACCTCGCGTCCTGCGCCGCGGACCTCCAGGTCACCGGCCGGTACGTCGACTACCACCCGTACGCGCACTACTGGCAGACCCAACTCATCGAAACCGCCGCCGTCCTGGCACTGACGGCCCTCGCCCTCCACGCCGCCTTCCGCATCCTGCGCGCCCGTCGGGGCTGACGCCGGCGCGGGCCGTACGCGTCGAGCCGCCCCGGCGGCCCGCCGCGTACGGCCCGCCAATCCGTTGGCGACCGTCCCGCCGCATGGGTGATCATGCACGCCATGACCACAGAATCGACCCACGCATCGGCTTCGGGGACCTGGAAGCTCGGCGACCTGGAGATCAACCGCATCGGCTTCGGCGCGATGCGCCTCCCGCAGAACGGCGCCGCGCTGCGCGCCGACGCGGTATCGGGGGACCGCGACCGGGCGATCGGCGTCCTGCGCAAGGCGATCGACCTCGGCGTCAACCACATCGACACCGCCACGTTCTACTTCTCCCCGCTGCGCTCCGCCAACGAACTGATCAACAGCGCCCTGGGCGGCCCCTACCCGGACGACCTGGTCATCGCCACCAAGGTCGGACCCGGCCGCGACCAGTCCGGCGCGTGGACCGCCCACGCCGGCCCCGCGCAACTGCGGGGCCAGGTCGAGGAGAACCTGCGCCAGCTCGGCCGGGACCACCTCGACGTGGTCAACCTGCGCATCCTCGGCACCGACTCCGTCGCCGAACGCTTCGGTGCCCTCGCCGACCTCCGACAGGCCGGACTCATCCGGCACCTCGGCGTCTCCAACGTCACTCCCGAGCAGCTCGCCGAAGCCCGGGCCATCGCCCCGGTGGTCTGCGTGCAGAACCCGTACGGCATAGGGATGCGGCCCGACCAGGACGAGTTCGTACGCTCCTGCGGCGAGCAGGGCATCGCGTTCGTCCCGTTCTACTCGATCGCCACCACCGGACGCGAGGGCGGCGCGAGCGGCGCCGAGAGCGAGGAGGTGCTCACCGTCGCGAGGGCGCACGGCGCGAGCGCGGCCCAGGTCCGCCTGGCCTGGACCCTGCACCGCGGCCCGCACGTGCTGGCCATCCCCGGCACCGGCAACCCCGACCACCTCGTCGCCAACGTCGCGGCGGGCGCCCTGCGCCTGACCGGGTCCGAACTGGCCCTCTTGGAAGGCCTCCACCGGCGCGAGGCCTGATCAACCCGGCCCCGGGGCGCGGGGTGTCGGTGGTCCGTGGTGGGATGAGCGGGCTCTATTGTCGTGAACCTGCTGGGAGATCACCCTCATGCCCGTGTACCCGTCGCTGACCCACGCCTTGGCCGAGGCCCTGGTCGACGTAATCCGTTTCGTCGAGGACAGCGAGGAGGAGCCCATGGACGCGGACGACGCCGTCAAGGTCCTGGAGGGGGTCGCCCACCTCGTGGGCGAGCTGTCGGCCGACCAGCGCGGCGAACTGGCGGACATGCTGGGGACGATGGCCGAGGCCGAGGTCGACCCGGACCGCCGCGAGTTCCTGGAGGAGTTCCCCGAGGGCTTCGGACTCCTCGACGACTGACCCCTGACGCCGACGGGCCGGCACGGGCCGGGTTCCGGCCGGTCCGGCCCGGGAGGCGCACGTCGCCCGGCCGGGCCTGCGGCACAATCGGCGGATGAGCGAAGAAGCCCCCAACGACCCTTACCTCTGGCTGGAGGACGTGACCGGCGAAGCGGCCCTCGACTGGGTCCGGGACCGCAACGCCGAAACCGTGGCCGCGCTGACCGCCTCTCCCGGCTTCAAACCGCTGGAGCAGGACGTGCGCGAGGTCCTCGACGACGACGGCCGGATCCCGTACCCGGTCCGCCGCGGCCGGCACCTCTACAACTTCTGGCAGGACGCCGACCACGTCCGCGGGATCTGGCGGCGCACCACCCTGGAGGAGTACCGCACTGAGCACCCGGCCTGGGAAACCGTCCTCGACCTCGACGCGCTCGCCGACGCGGAGGGCGAGAAGTGGTCCTGGGCGGGCAGCCGCGTCCTTGCCCCCGACCACCGGCACGCGCTGCTGCTCCTCTCGCGCGACGGGGCCGACGCCAGTGTGGTGCGCGAATTCGACCTGGAGACGAAGGAGTTCGTCGAAGGCGGCTTCGAGGTCGCGGAGGCCAAGACCCGCATCGGCTGGATCGACCACGACCACGTCTGGATCGGCACCGACTTCGGCCCCGGCTCGATGTCCCCGTCCGGCTACCCGCTGCAGGCCCGCCGCTGGCGCCGCGGCACCCCCCTCGACCGGGCCGAGACCGTCTGGACGGGCGAGCCCACGGACCTCTCCGCGAGCGGCTGGCACGACGACACCCCCGGATTCGAAAGGGACTTCGTCCACCGGCAGATCGACTTCTGGAACCAGCAACTGTTCCTCCTGCCGCAGGACGGCGACGCCCCACCGCTGCGGATCGACGTACCCGACGACGCGCACGCCTCCGTCCACCGCCGGTGGCTCCTGGTCACCACCCGCTCGCCGTGGCTCGGCCACGCACCCGGCAGCCTCCTGGCGTTCGACTTCGACGCCTACCTGGCCGGCGCGCGCGAGCCCGCCGTCCTGTTCACCCCCGACGAACGCACCGCCCTCGCCGACTTCAACTGGACCCGCAACCACCTCATCCTCAGCATCCGCGCCGACGTCTGCTCCCGCATGGAGCTGCTCACCCCCGGCCCGGACGGCTGGCGGCGCCGCCCCCTCGCCGGGGTGCCCCCGCTGTCCACGGCGTCCGTCGTGTGCACCGACCCCGACGTCGGCGACGAATACTTCCTGAACGTCTCCGGCCACCTCCAGCCCTCCACCCTCCACCGCGGCACCGCGGGCGCCGACGACGGCGGCGAGAGCGTCAAGCGGGGCCCGGCCCTCTTCGACACCACCGGCCTCACCGTCCACCAGTACTTCGCCACGTCCGCGGACGGCACCCGGGTCCCCTACTTCGTCATCGGCCCCGAGGACCGCCCCGGCCCCGGACCCACCCTCCTCTACGGGTACGGCGGCTTCGAGATCTCCCTCGCCCCGCACTACAGCGCCGTCACCGGCCGGACCTGGCTCACGCGCGGCGGCACGTACGTCGTCGCCGGCATCCGCGGCGGCGGCGAGTACGGCCCGGCCTGGCACCAGGCCGCCCTCGGCGCCCACCGCGTCCGCGCCTTCGAGGACTTCGCCGCCGTCGCCCGCGACCTCACCGCCCGCGGCATCACCACCCCCGCCCAACTGGGCATCGAGGGCGGCAGCAACGGCGGCCTGCTGATGGGCGCCGTCCTCACCCGTGACCCCGACCTGTTCGGCGCCGTCGTCGCCCACGTACCGCTCCTGGACATGCTCCGCTTCCACAAGCTCCTCGCCGGGGCCAGCTGGGTCGCCGAGTACGGGGACCCCGACGACCCCGCCGACCGGCCCCACCTGGAGCGGATCTCCCCGTACCACCGGATCCGCGCCGAGGGCCCCCCGTACCCTCCGCTGCTGCTGCTCACCTCCACCCGCGACGACCGCGTGCATCCCGGGCACGCCCGGAAGATGGCCGCCCGACTGCGGGAACACGGCCACCCCGTGCTCTTCCACGAACACCTCGGCGGCGGCCACGCGGGCGCCACCGACCACGCGCAGACGGCCTTCAACGAAGCCCTCGTGCACACCTTCCTGTGGGAGCGGCTCACCCCCGGGCACTGAAACCCCGGCGCGCTGCCCGGCCCGTCCGCCGCCGCGGCTGGTGGAATGGGCGGGCCGGCGGCCCGCACGGGGCCGCCCCACGGGCGGAGGCACTGTGTCGGAACACGACGGCGCGCACCCCCACCCCGACTCCCGGCCGTCCCCCGACCGCGGGCCGCACGTCCCACCTACCGTCACCGAGACCCTCGACGCGATCGGCACGACCGACGACGAACGCACCACCTGCCGCGAACTGGCCGCGTACGTCTTGCGCACCCTGGGCGACGCCGCCGCCGTCGACCTGACCATCGACGGCGTCACCGAACGCGTCGCCGTCGCCGGGGCCGCCCACCTGCTGCGCGCCCCCCTGCGCGCCGTGCGGCCCGCGGTCCGGGCCGTCGACGGCGGACACCCGATGCGCAGCTGGACCCAGCGCCCGGGCCGCGCCCCGGTGCACGGCCTGTCCGTCGCGCTCGCCCGGCAGGGCGCCTCGTACGGGACCCTGCTGGCCGTCCGTTCCGGAACCGGCTTCACCGACGCCGAAGCGGCGGTCCTGCACTTCGCCGCCCGGGTCGCCGCCGTCCACGTACGCCACGCCCGGCGGCTCGCCGCCACCGAGAGCATCGCGCTGAACCTCCAGCGGGCCCTCGTCGCAGACCCGGGCAGGCCGCACCCCAACCTCCTCGTCGCGGGCCGCTACCTGCCCGTCGGGACGAGCGCCCTCGTCGGCGGCGACTGGTTCGAGACCGTACGGCTGCACTTCGGCCGGACCCTGCTCGTCGTCGGCGACGTCATGGGGCACGGCCTAGACGCCGCCGTGGACATGAACGCCTACCGCTCCACCCTGCGCGAGGTCGCCTCCACCGACCTGCCCCCGCACCGGGTGCTGCGCCAGCTCGACTCCCTCGTCGCCGAGGACGCGGCCCGCCGACCGGCGACCTGCCTCCTCGTACGGGTCGACCCGGCGCGCGGCACTGCCGTGTACGCCAGTGCCGGTCACCTGCCGCCCGCGCTGTTCGGGGCCGACGGGGTCGGCCGGCTGGTCGACCTCCCGGTGGGACCGCCACTGGGCACCGGCCTCGGGGGCTACGAGTCCGTGGCCCATCCGCTCGGCGAGGACGACACCCTGCTGCTGTACACGGACGGACTCGTCGAGCGGCGCGGGGAGGACATCGACACCTCCCTGGACCGCCTCACGGCCCTGCGGATCCCGGCCGGCGGGGGAGTGGCCGAGGTCGCCGACGCCGTCGTGATCGGCCTGGACGCACGGCACGCGGAGGACGACGTCGCCGTCCTCGCCGCCCGCGTCAGGGCCCGCGCCCCGCACGGCTGACCGGTGCCGACCGGTCCACGGGCAGGCCTACGGCAAGGCGCGGGCGATGAGGAGGGCCACGTCGTCGTGCGTGTCGGGGCGGCGCAGGGCCGACAGCAACAGGTCACAGGTGTCCTCCAGCGGGCGGTGCGGTCCCGCCAGCAGGTCGGTCAGGGTGAGCAGCCGGGTGTCGATGTCCTGGTCACGGGTCTCGACCAGGCCGTCCGTGTAGAGGACCAGCTCGTCACCGGGACCGAGGGTCACGCTCGTGGTGTGGAAGGGCACCCCGCCCACGCCCAGCGGCACCGCCGTCCTCAGCCGCAACAGCCGCGGATGACGGCCGGGGCGCAGGTGCACGGGCGGCAGGTGCCCGGCCGTCGAGATGTGGCACAGCCGGGTGTGCGGATCGTAGACCCCGTACACGCAGGTGGCCATGGCCTCGCCGAGGTCGGCGGTCGCCGCGTCGAGGTGGGTGAGGACCGTCGCGGGCTCCAGCCCGAGGCGGGCCAGCGCCCGCGCGGTGGCCCGCAGCTGCCCCATGGTGGCGGCGGCGTTGATGCCGCTGCCCATCACGTCGCCGACGACCAGCGCGGTCCGGTCCCCGGGGAGCGGGACGACGTCGAACCAGTCGCCGCCGGTCTCGTCGGCGGCCCCGGCCGGCTGGTAGCGGTAGGCGATCTCCAGTCCCGGGGCGGTGCGGGGGTCCTGCGGCAGGAGGTGGCGCTGGAGGGCGAGGGCGGTGTGCCGCTCGCGCTGGTACCAGCGGGCGTTGTCGATGGACACGGCCGCGTGCGCGGCCAGCTCGGAGGCGAGCAGGACGTCGTCCTGCCCGAAGGGCGCGGAGTTGCGGGTCCGTTTGAGGTCGAGGGCGCCGAGGACCTGCCCGCGGGCGATCAGCGGGACCGCCAGGTAGGAGTGCAGCCCGGCCGCGCCCAGCATCCGGGCCGCCTCCTCGTTCCGGGCGATGCGCGGCAGGTCCGCGGGGAGCACCCGCGGTACGAGGACCGGCCGGCCCGTACGGACGCAGCGCGTCACCAGCCGGCCCGGACCGTACAGCGTCACCTCCCCGACGGGGTCCGCGGCGTCCTCGGCCGCATTGCGGTAGCCCGACTTCAGCGCCAGCGCACGGAACCGCACGGAGCCGTCCCGCGACGCCTCACCGGGCCGGGTGCCGGTCAGGATGGTGTCGAGCACGTCGACGGCGGCGATGTCGGCGACCTCCGGGACGACGACGTCGGCCAGTTCCCGGGCGGTGATGTCGAGGTCGAGGGTGGTGCCGATGCGGACGGAGGCGTCCGCGATCAGGGACAGCCGGCGCCGGGCGTGCGCGGCGGACACGGCCGTGCGGTGCTGCTCGGTGACGTCCACGACGGACACGGCGACCCCGATGGTCCGGGAGGCCTGGTCGTCGAGCCGGTAGATCGACACCAGCCAGGCGTGCTCGTCACCGCTGTCCCCCGGGATCCGGCCGGTGGTGAACTCGTCGAGCATCGGTACGCCGGTCTCCATGACGCGGCGCATCCGCGCCTCGATGGCGGACGAGCCGAGGAAGGGCAGCACCTCCCCGATCCGCCGACCCAGGTGCTGGTCCGCGGGGACCCCGTTGATCCGCTCCAGGGCGGGGTTGATCAGGACGTACCGCAGGTTCGTGTCGAGGACGGCCAGGCCGATGGGGGACTGGTCGACCAGGCGCAGCGACAGGGCCAGGTCCCGCTCGACGCGCCGCAGGGTGGCCTGCTCGGACGCCAGACCGAGTGCGTACCGCCGACCGCTCTCGGCCTCCAGCCGCATGTTGCGGAACTCCACGATGACGGTCCGGCCGTCCCGGTGCCGGGTGGGGAACGATCCGGCCCAAGCGCCCTCACCGGTCATGACGTGGGCGAACAGGGTGAGCACTTCGTCGCGGTGGCCCTCCTCCACCAGCAGCTGCGCCGCGTACTGGCCCAAGGCCTCCTCGGCGGTGTACCCGAAGAGGGTCTGGGCCTGCGGGCTCCACAGCCTGATCCGGCCCCGGTCGTCCAGGACGATGGAGGCCACGCCGAGGACGTCGAGCAACCCTCCTGCTGTCGCCGCCCCCACCAGGGGACCGGCGGCATGCTGAGGGGAGTCCTCCTCGGCCATGACCGGCCTCCTCGTCCAGGGCGCGTGCTTCCATGCTGCGGCCCCGTGCGCCGACCTGCGAGCCCGGTGTGGCGGGCGGGGGGCCGCGGGGGCGGTACGGGCCCGGTTCCGGGCGGGGGCGGTCCTGCTCGGAACCGGGAACGATCGGCCGTTCAGCGGTCAGCGGAACAGCATGGAGGCGCCGCCGGCCGGGGTGGCGACGGAACCCGGGCACAGGAAGCTGCCCGAGGCCTTGGTGGCGGTGAAGGGCTGGTTCACGTACGTACGGGTGGCGCCGTCGCGGTCCCAGACGATGTTCGACGCCTTGTAGCGACAGGTGATGAAGCTCGCCTGCCCGGTGATGTCGATGAGGTCGGCCCGGGCGGTGGCGGCCGCGTCGTCGAAGGTGAACGCCGGGTTGTTGTTGAGGGTGGCCTTGATGCCGCCGTCGCAGGCGAGGTTGCCGCCCGGCTTGTTGATGGTGGCCCGGTCGACCGTCAGGGCGGCGGGCGGTTCGGCGCTGGTGCTCGCGTTGGTCCAGGTGCAGGTGTTGCCCGCGACGACGATGACGCCGTCGACCTTGCGGTCGGCGGCGCCACCGGACGCTGCGGCGGTCGTGGCGGCGCCGACCGTGGCCGCGACGGCCACCATCGTCACGGCGAATTTCGCGAGGTGCTTCATGTCGCTCCTCCTTGACACGTCCTTGTGGGGGTGTGGCGCGAGGGCGGTGCGGAGTGCGGAGCGCGCACTGCGGTGCACTGCGGTGCGTGCGCCAGGGAGATTCCCACAGGGGTCTTGAGATGTCATGAGCACAACATGAATTGGCCGGAATTCGGCCGCCGGCGCGGGTGGCGGGGGAGAACCGCTCCGGAGACCGACGCGGCGACGGTCAGGGCAGGTCGGACGGGACCGGATCGGCCTCGGCCTCGTAGACGTGCGGCCCGTCGCCCTGCCACTCCAGCAGGGTGGAGTCCCCGCCCAGCACGAGGTCGTCCGGGTCGGGCACCGCCGCGCGGCGCAGGAACTCGATCACGTCGCGGTCCTCGTGCGCGACACCGAGGGCCGCCTCGCCCCCCGGGGTGCGCAGGGTCACCCGCCGACCCCCGGACGGCGAGATGCGGTGTACGACGATCGGTGCGTGCTCCATCCCCCCACCCTCCCGCCCCACCCGCACCCCCGCATCCGGACACCCCTGGCGCCCGGCGGGTACCTGCGGATCCGCGTCGCCGGAGTCCGGTCGCCCGAGGCCGGCTCGGGCCGTGGCGCGGATCCGCTTCGTGCGGCCGTGCTCGTCCAGGAGCGCGAGGGCGTCCGGGTTCGCCGCGCCGACGGCCGCCCGCCGGCGACCTCGGGCGGTCCCGGCCCGTGCGATCGCCGTTCCGTGGGATGTCACCACGGGCCGTCGCCGGTCGGGTGGAGGAAGGCCGCGGCGATCTCGCGCACGCGGTCCCACGTGATGCCCGTCCGTTGCTCGACGGCGAGGGGATGGTCGGTGAGCTCCAGTTCGACGGAGGGGCGTTCGCCGACCGGGCGGGTGTGGACACGGGTCTTCAGGTTGAGGGTGGTGCGCGGGTAGAGCCGCAGGTCGGTGGTGAGCCAGCCGAAGTACGGACTCTCGGACTCCCGGCCCTGCGTGTTCCACAGGTCCGCCGTGCGGGAGAAGTTCTCCGGGCTGAGGGAGACCCAGACGCCCCAGGAGAACACCTCCGTGCTGCCGATGACCGGTATCTCGATCATGCCCTTGACGAAATAGTGCTGTGCGTTGATCACGCACTGCTCCGAGGAGAGCAGGCAGCCCTCCGCGTCGGCCAACGCCGCGTCCCACCCGGCCGGAGCCTGCGCCGTGTAGTTCATCGGCACCTCCGCATGGTGCGCGCCGCAACGGACGCAGGAGAATCCGAGATCATCACTCATGCCACCGAGCCTAGTGCTGTGGCCGGAAGGGTTTGCCGGGTCGCGGTGTTCGGTGCGGTGCATCGCGAGGCGGAGGGCCGCGGTTCGTACTGGACGTACTTCCGTGGTCCGACAACGCGGCGAGGTGCCGTGCCGGGCGCCGCGACCCGGTGGACCTTTCCGGTCACAGCACTAGTGACCACCCCCACCACCCGGGGAGGCACCTGCCGGGTCCGAAGAACCTGCGCCGGTGGGCGGCGGGGTCGGGGCGTGGGGGTGGAGGGCGTGGCAGGGTGGGGGGATGTGCGGTCGATACGTAGCCACCCGGGGGCCCGAGGACCTGAGCGGGCTGTTCGGGGTCACCCGGTGGGAGGGCGACTCCGAGGTTCCCCCCAGCTGGAACGTCGCTCCGACCGACCCGGTGTGGGCGGTGCTGGAGCGAGCGGACCGAGAGAGCGGGGTGTGGGAGCGGCAGCTGCGCCCGCTGCGGTGGGGGTTGGTGCCGTCCTGGTCGAAGGCCCCGAACAGCGGGGCCAAGATGATCAACGCCAGGGTCGAGACGGTCGAGGAGAAGCCCGCCTACCGGCGTGCGTTCGCCAAGCGCCGCTGCCTGTTGCCCGCCGACGGCTTCTACGAATGGCAGCCCGTGGCGGCCACCGAGCACGCGAAGGCGTACAAGCAGCCGTACTTCATCCGCCCCGAGGACGGCGGGATCATGGCGATGGCAGGCCTGTACGAGTTCTGGCGCGATCCCTCCGTGGCCGACGCGGATGACCCGGCCGCCTGGTGGGCGACCTGCACCGTCATCACCACCGAGGCCACCGACGCCGCCGGCCGCGTCCACCCCCGGATGCCGCTCGCCCTCGCGCCGGCCGACTACGACAGCTGGCTCGATCCCGGCCACCAGGACCCGCACGCCCTGCGCGCCCTCCTCGCGGCCCCCTCCGGCGGCCGGCTGGACGTCCGTGCCGTGTCCACCGCCGTGAACAACGTCCGCAACAACGGCCCCGAGCTGCTGGCCGACGCGTAGAGCGGCCCGCCTTGCCCGCAAGCCCGCCCCGGAGGCCCTCGTCGCGGCTCAGCGGCAGCACAGCACCGGTACCCGCTGGACCAGGTTGTTGCCGAAACCCCCGAGGTTCCAGGGCTGTTCCAAGGGTTGGGCGCGGCCCTCGGCGTCGGTGGCGCGGGCCGCGAGGGTGTGGGTGCCGGGAGTGGCCGTCCAGTCGCAGCGCCACGCCTGCCAGGCCCACCCGCCTGGCTCCCGGGCCGCCAGCCGGGCCCGTACCCAGGACGTGCCCCCGTCCGTACTCACCTCGACCCGTACGACGGGCCCGCCGCCCGACCAGGCACGCCCCTCCAACCGCACCGGGCCCGGCCGTACGACGCGGGCCCGCGACATGAAGTCGGGGAAGCCCGGCGGAACCATCAGGGCCCTCGGCAGGATCCGGGTGACGGGAACCCCGGGGTCGTCGGGGAGGTCGGTTGCCTGCCGGTACCGGTAGGCGACGCTCTGCTGGAAGCCGGTGAACGGAACGTCGGTCAGGGTGATGTCCCGCAGCCACTTCACGTGCGCCATGCCGTACCAGCCCGGTACGACCAGCCGCAGCGGGTACCCGTGCTGCGGCGGCAGGGGTACCCCGTTCATCGTGTGGGCGAGCAGCACCGGCGGGTCCTCGCCGGTGGCCACCCCCAGCGGCAGACTGCGCCGGTAGTCCTGCTCCACGCCCCGCTCGACCCCGTGATCGGCGCCCGTGAAGACGGCTTCGACCGCTCCCGGCAGCGCCCCGGCCTCCGCGAGGACCGTCCGCAGCGGGACGCCCGTCCAGTCCGCCGTGCCCACCGCCTCGAGCAGCCACGGCTGGCTCACGGGCCGGGGCGACAGCCGGGCCCTACCGTTGCCCGCGCACTCCATCGTCACCCGGTGGGTGACGGCGGGCAGGGCGCGCAGCGCCGACAGGTCCAGCTCCAGGGGTCTGCGCACGAGCCCGCCGACACACAGCCGCCAGCCGGCGTCGTCCGCCAGGGGTATGTCGTAGTGCACGAGCACGTAGTGCAGCCCGGCCGGGGTGACCTCGTAGCGCAGGGCCTCCAGCGGGAGCCCGTGGTTGCGGGCGGCGAGGGCGAGCTCCTGCGCGCTGATGCCCTCCCCGTCGTCCGCGATCCGCCCCGGGGTGCTGACGTCGCTGAGGGAGCCCTCCATCACCCCATCGTCGCGCGCGCGAAGGGGTTCGGCACGCCGTCATCGTCGCGCTCGCGAAAGGGTTCGGCACGTCGTCGCCGACGCCCTGCGGGGTCGGTTCGACGGCGCTCCGGTGAGGGGAGCCGCACGACGGGGCTTCGCCGACCTGGTCCGGGTCCGGGCGGTGGTGCGTGCCGGAACCCTCCACGAGCGCGCCGAACCGGAGGCGCCCCCGACCGGCCGGCGCGCCGCCGGTCCGGCGGCCCCGCCCGAGGACGGTTGGCGGGCGGTGCGGGACCGGATGCGCCGCGACGGCTTCCGCTCCTCGCACGAACCCTTCCCGTGAGCCCGACCTGACGGCGCCCGCCGGCGGCCCGCGCGGCACCGGCCGTCGCCCCTGTGGGCCCCGTCCGCCCTGGGCCGAAAGCTTGGTCGTTCGTGTCGGTGCCGGGGCGGGCGCACACCGTCCGGCACCGTGGGCGCGGTGGGCGGCCGTCCGCGTGCGACGGTCCCGGAACGCTGCGAGGGGTTCGCATGGCCGAGTACGACGACACCTCCCTGACCCGCCGTCGCGCCGTGCTGCTGGCGGCGGGAACGGCCGGGGCGGCCGCACTGACCGCCGCCTGTTCGAGCGCGACCGGGGACCGCGGGTCCCCGGCGCGGCGGACGCCGGCCGACCCCGCGGCGCTGCCGTCGGCCGGCTCCACCGCCCCCGGCTGCGTGCTCACGGCCGAAGCCGGCGAAGGCCCGTACTACCTGGACCTCGACAAGGTCCGCTCCGACGTCACCGAGGGCCGGGGCGGCGTACCCGTGCGGCTCGATCTGACGGTGGTCCGGATGTCGGCGGGCTGCCGGCCCCTCGCGGACGCCGCCGTCGACATCTGGCAGGCCGACTCCTCGGGCACCTACTCGACCGGCAAGGCCACCTTCCTGCGCGGGACGCAGATCACCGACGCCGGCGGCCGCGCCGTGTTCCGTACCATCGTGCCCGGCTGGTACGCGGGCCTGGCCCCGCACATCCACTTCAAGGTGCGTCCCGACGCGGGCGCCGGGACCACCTCGCAGTTCTTCTTCCCCGAGGACCTCCTCCTGCGGGCGTACGCCCTCGCCCCCTACGACCGCCGGCGGGCCCCGAAGCACCCCAACGAGCGCGACGACCGCTACCGGGCCGCCGGCGCCGACATGACGTTGAAGCCCGTCGCCGACGGCAGGGGCTACCGCGCCTCCTACACCGTCGGCATCGCCTGAACCCTCGCCGGTGGCACCGGAGTCAGGCGCCCCGTGCGGTGCAGCGCGTACACCGCCGCGGTGCAGCCCAGGCCGAGGGCGCAGAGCGCGAGCCAGGGCAGCGCCGACAGGCCCGCGGCCCGCGCGGCGTCCAGCGCGGCCCCGGTGAGCAGGTTGCCGAGGGCGATGCCGAGGCCGCAGACGGTGTTGTAGAACCCGTAGTGCGTCGCGACGAGACGGTCCCCGCAGAGCCGGACGATGGTGTCCATCTCGAAGGGGTAGGCGATCATCGTGCCCAGCGCCAGCATCAGCGCCGACACCGCCGGCGGCCCCGCGGCCAGCACCTTCGCCCCCGCTCCGGCCGGTTCCACGGTCACCAGCGAGGCGGCCAGCAGCGGCAGGAACGCCGCGCCCATGACGAGCAGCCCCCAGGTGAGGGCGCGGCCCGGCTCCATCCGGGCCCTGCACCACGCGGTGACCCGGGTCTGGAGGAGGATCGTGCTCAGCCCCGACACGGCGAACAGGGCCGCCACCGAGGCCGTGCCGAACCCGCCGTCACCGCCGAGGCGCCGCACCTCCAGGGGGAGCGCCAGATACACCTGGAAGGTCATGACGTACGAGCCGATCATGGCCAGGGAGAACAGCAGGAACGACCGGTTGGCGAGGATGCCGCGCCACTGGACCAGCACCCGCTCGCGCGGACCGGACGCCCGGTCCCCGGCGTCGTTGCCCCGCCGCGCGGGCAGGGCCCGGATCTGCACGACGCCCAGTACGGCGAACACCGCCGCCGCGGTCAGGCAGGTGACGCGGAACCCGATGCCCGTCAGCACCATCCCCACCAGCGGGCCCAGCAGGATGCCCGCCTGGTAGAAGACGTTGAACAGGGCGAACGCCTCGACCCGGCGTTCGCCCGAGGCCGCGGCCAGGTAGGCCCGGGTGGCCGGGTTGAACAGCGCTCCGGCCAGGCCCGTCGCCGCCGAGGCGGCGATCAGCGCGGGCACCGATCCGACCAGCCCGAGCGTGGCGAACCCGGCGACGCGCAGCCCCAACCCCGCGATGATCATCGGCTTGTAACCGAACCGGTCGGCCAGCGTCCCGCCGATCAGGAACATCCCCTGCTGACTGAAGTTGCGCACGCCCAGGATCAGACCGACCGTCCACCCGGCGAGCCCGAGCGGCCCCGCCAGGTGCGCGGCCAGATAGGGCATGAGCATGTAGAACCCGAGGTTGATGGTGAACTGGTTGACCATCAACAGTTGGACGCAGCGGTCGTACGAGCGGACCTGCGCGAGGGTGCCCTGCATCAGGCCCGCTCCTTCGCACCGGCCGTGCCCGCCGCGTCGGGGGAGCCACCCGACCCGCCCACCGCACCGGGCGCCAGCGGATCGACGACGTCGGCGCACCGGGTCCAGCGGGTCACCTCCCGTTCGTCCGGGCGGCGGATCGAGTCGGGTTCGGCAGCCGGCGGGGCGTCCAACAGGCCGTGGTCGGCGCAGTAGTCGTCGTCGTACACGGTGCCGAGGTAGCGCTGCGGGCCGTCGGGGAAGACGGCCGCGATGCGGGCGCTGCGGGGCAGCGTCCGGGCCAACCAGCCGGCGACCAGGGCGACCGCGCCGACGCTCCAACCGCCCGCCGCGTAGTGCGAGGCGGCGAGCCGGCGGCAGGTGTGGACGGCTTCCGCCGGGGCGACCCAGTGCACCTCGGAGAACTGCTCGTAGGCGACGTTGCGCGGATGGATGCTCGAACCGAGGCCCCGCATCAGTCGGTTCCGGGCGGGCTGCCCGAAGATCGTGGAACCCACCGTGTCCACCCCGACGAGCCGCAGCCCCGGATACAGCTGGCGCAGGACGCGGGAGACGCCCGCCGAATGCCCTCCGGTGCCGACGCTGCACACCAGGACGTCGATGTGCCCCAGCTCGGCGGCGAGTTCCAGGGCCAACCCGGTGTACGCGGTGGTGTTGTCGGGGTTGTTGTACTGGTCCGGGCACCACGAACCCGGATGGCGTCGCGTCAGCTCGGCGACCCGGTCCCGGCGCGCCTGCTGCCACCCGCCGACGGGATGCGGCTCGGCGACGACGTCGACCCGCGCCCCGTACGCGGTCAGCAGGCGGGTCATGGAGGGCTCCAGACCGGGGTCGGTGACCAGGGTGACGGGATGCCCGTGGACCATGCCGGCCAGCGCGAGCCCGAGGCCCAGGGTGCCGCTGGTGGATTCGATGACCCGGGCCCGGGGCGCGAGGTCGCCCCGGGCGCGCGCCCGTTCGACCATGTGGAGGCCGGGGCGGTCCTTGATGCCGCCGGGGTTGAAACCTTCGAGCTTCGCCCAGAACCCGCGGTCGGTCCGGGACAGCGGGTCCGAGACGCGCAGCAGGGGAGTGTTGCCGACCAGCCCGGACAGGGAGGCGCGGCTGGGGGGTGTGAGGCCGGTGATGGGGGGATGCATCGTTTCCGCTCTCGGTCGATGGAACCGGTGGTCGCACGGGCGGGCGTCGTCGGGCCTTCCCACGGGCGAACGGTCCTGCGGGATCGGCCGGGGCGGCGGATCCCGTGTGGGGAGGCACGGGTCGAGAACGCCGGCGGCTGCCGCCGGTCGGGGCGGGGCTGACGGCGGGCGGACGGCGGGCGGGGGGCTGTACCGGGGCGCGGGCGGAGCCGTCGGCGGATCGCCGGGCCGCGCGCGTACGGCGTACGGGGCGGGGCGATCGGGCGGCTCGAACCGTGGGGCGGGCCCGGCCGTTCGGCGTCGGTGCGCGCGGCACCCCGGACCCGCCGCCCCGCCCTCCCGGGCCGGGCGGGGCCCCTACATCCGCAGGACGGCCGAGGTGACGGGAGGTACGGGCCCCGGCGCGGCCTGAGCGAGCCCGCCGCAGTGGTCGTGAGGGCCCGCCCGTACGCATCCGGGTTCGGTGTGCGGGGCGGCGGTCGAGGCCTCCGACACGGCTCCCTGGTGCGGCGGCAGCGGGGCGCACTCGTGCGCCGGATGCACGGGATCACGGCCCGGGTCGGGCACCTCGGCCGGCGCCGCATGGGTGACGGCGTGGGTCACCGATACGCCCGGGGCGCCGGGGCCCGCATGGAGGGCGCCGTCCTGCGCGGCGGTGCCGTGCGCGCAGAACAGGCCCGTCAGCAGCACGGTCAGAGCGAGCAGGCGCAGCAGGCCCGCGCGAGGGCGGGCCCGCGAGGTGCGGTGCGGGCGGGCTGTGACCATGCCGTGATGCTAGCGCTCCCTTCCGTCCGACGGTGGATGTCGATTCGGACATGGGAAAACAGGCCTCGTGAGGGTGAGGATCGTCAATTGAGTGCCGTTCGCCGTGCGCGGGCCCTCCACCGCGTGTACGGACCGTCCTGCGGATCCGCGCCGCGCCGAAGCCGGCCGGGAGGCCGACGTCACGGCCATTGGACGTTAAATTCCGTCAGGGAAAGTGCAATTCCATGTCAAGGAATGCATATTTCAAAACAGCGAATGGCTGCCCGTGGGTACGGTTCGATCAAGAACGGGCGCGTGGGGACCTGCCGGTCGGGCGCGACACCCGACCGGATCGAAGGAGGAGCCTCCGTGACCGCCCCCGGTGCGCAAGCGAGCAGGCTCAAGCGCACCTTCGAGGCCCTGTCCGTACGCAACTTCCGGCTCTTCGCAGGCGGCCAACTCCTGTCCGTCACCTGCACCTGGATGATGATCGTCGCCCAGGACTGGCTCGTCCTGTCCCTCTCCGGGGACTCGGGCACGGCCCTCGGTCTGGTCACCGCCCTGCAGTTCACTCCGGTCCTGCTGCTCACCCTCACCGGCGGCAGGCTCGCCGACCGGTACGACAAACGCGTACTCCTCATCTGCGCGAACGCCGCCTCCGGAGTCCTGTCCCTGCTGTTCGCGCTCGCGGTCCTCCTCCCGGGAGCCGAACTGTGGCACGTCTACCTCTTCGCCCTCGGACTCGGCACGGTCAACGCGGTGGAAGTGCCGACCCGGCTGTCGTTCATCAGCGAAATGGTCGGCGCCGAACTCCTGCCCAACGCCTCCGCCCTGAGCGCCGCCTACTTCAACGCGGCACGCGTCGTCGGCCCCGCCCTCGCCGGCCTGCTCATCAGCGGCCTCGGCACCGGCCCCGTCATCGTGCTGAACGCGGTCAGCTACCTGGCCACCGTGCTCAGCCTGCTGGCCATGCGGCCCGCCGAACTCCAACGCGGCACCGCCCCGAAACCCGGCGCCACCCGGGTCGCGGACGGACTGGCGTACGTCCGGGGCCGACCGGACCTGCTGTTGCCCATGGTGCTGGTGGGGGTCGTCGGGATGTTCGGCTTCAACTTCCAACTCACCCTCCCCCTCCTGGCCAAGACCGTGTTCCACGCCGACCCGCGCGCGTTCGGGCTGCTCGCCAGCGCGCTGGCGGTGGGCTCGCTGCTCGCGGCCTTCGTCACCACCGCGCGTCGGGGCCGACCCTCCGCCTCGCTGGTCGTCGCGTCCGCCATCGCCTTCGGCCTGCTGGAGACCCTCACCGCACTGGCGCCCACCTTCGCCGCCGCGCTGGTCCTGCTGGCCGCCACCGGATTCGCCTCGATCACCTTCGCGCAGGCCACGAACCACCGCATCCAACTCGGCAGCGATCCGCAGTTCCGCGGTCGGGTCATGTCCCTCTACGCGCTGATCATGCAGGGCACCACCCCCGTGGGGGCGCTCCTGCTCGGCTGGCTCGCCGAACACTGGGGAGCCCGCTCGGGCCTGTGGGTCGGCGGGCTCGTCTCCCTGACCGCCGCCCTCGCCGTGCTCGTCGTCCAACGCCGCGGCACCCGCGACGCCGCGACACCGGACGCGGACCGTCGCGCCGACCACCCGGGACGCCGTTGAGCGGGGACGCCGTGCGCTGCCCCACGAGGCCCACGGATCCTGTGCCTCGGACACCGCCGCCGGGCGCCGCGTCCGCCCTCGGCCGTGCCCGTCGAACCGTCAGGCGTCCCCGCCCGACACCTGGTGCAGCCGGAGCGCGAGTTGCAGTTCCAGGGAGCGGTCGGGGGACTGCCAGTCCGGGCCGAGCAGTCGGCCGATGCGCTCCAGGCGCTGGACGACCGTGTTGACGTGGACGTGCAGCAGGTCCTTCGCCCTGGACTGGCTCATCCCCGCCGCGAAGTAGACCCGCAGGGTGTGCACGAGCTCGCTGCCACGCCGCTCGTCGTACTCCAGTAGGGGCCCGAGCGTGGTGCGTACGTAGGACGGCAGGTCAGGGCCCTCACCCAGGAGTACCCCCAGGAATCCGAGACCGGCCAGCGTCCCGCCCTCCCCGGCGCGCCCCAGGGCCCGCAGCGCCGACAGGCAGCGCAGGGCCTCCGCGTGCGCCGCCGGCAGCACGGCGGGGTCGCCGTCCGCACCCGCCGCGCCGACCGTGACCGGGCCTCCCACCGCCCGCCCGAGCGCCGAGGCCAGCGCCACGGCGTCGGGACCGGGCGCCCGCGACGGGGCCAGAAGCACCGCGTGGTCGTGGTGGACGCCCGCCAAGCCCCGCCGCGCCCGCGCTTGGTGGGCCGCCGCGGCGAGCAGCCGCGGCCGCGGCGCGGCGTCGCTGTGCAGGACGAAGAGGGCTTGGGGCCGCGCGAGGTCGACGCCCAGCCGGCGGGCGCGGACGGCCAGGGCGGCCGGATCCGCCGCGGGACCGAGCAGGTCACCGAGGAGTTCACCGCGTATCCGGTCCTCGGTCTCGGCGACCGAACGGCGCAGCAGCAGCAACAACGCCGCGACCGTCGCGGCCCGTTCGAACAGGCGGCGCCCCGCGTCGTCGAGCCCCGGACGGCCGGTCAGGGTGACGCTGCCCAGGATCTCCGGACCGGCGAGCACCGCGCACACCCACGTACCGTCCAGCGGAACGGCCCGGCCGCCGGCCCGGGAGGCCGCCACGGCCTCGGCGGGCGCGGGCCGGGAACCGGTCCGGGAACGGGCCAGCTCCGTCCCGTCGGCGTCGTGGACGAGGGTGCCCCCGTCGAGGAGCGTCCCGATGGCCGCGGCCACCTCCGCGATGTCACCGCCCCGCAGGACGAGCCCGGTGAGCCGGTCGTGGGCCTCCTCCGCGCGGCGCAGCGCGTCGCTGTTCTCCTGGATGGTCCGGGAGGCGACGCCCAGTTCGGACAGCGCCCGGCGGGTCTCCTCCAGGAGGCGGGCCCCGTCGATGGCGATCGCCGCGTGGTCGGCGAGCGAGGACAGCAGCGCCACCTCCCGTGCGGAGAACTCGCGGGGGCTGCGGTCGGCGGCGAACAGGACACCGATCACCTTCGACCCGAGCCGCAGCGGCACCCCCAGGATGGCGTGCAGTTCCTCCTCGCCGACCGCCTCGTCGATCGGACGGGTGTGCCGGAAACGCGGGTCGGTCTGGTAGTCCCCGGTGGCGTACGGGCGGGCGGTCTGGGCGACGAGCCCACCCAGCCCCTCGCCCATGCCCAGCCGCAACTGCTGGAACGCGGCCGACACCGAACCGTCGGTGACCCGCATGAAGGTGTCGCCCGCGCCCTCGTCGTTCAGCGAGAGATACGTGACGTCCGTGTGGAGCAGTTGCTTGGCGCGGTGGGTGATCGCCCGCAGGACCGCGTCCAGGTCGCGCAACGCCGCGAGGTCGCCCGCCGTGTCGAACAGTGCCGTCAACTCGGCCTCGCGGGTCCGGTGCTGGGCCAGCGTGCGATGGACGTCCAGCGCCGCGCGCGTGGCGTCCTCCAGCTCGGCGAGCACCCCCGCAGGGGCGCCGGCGGCTCGGGCGTCCGCCACCGGCCGGGCGAGGTCCTCGGCGGGAGCGCCTTGGGCCAGCAGGCCGAGCAGGTCCCGTACGCCTGCCCGGGTCCCGGGGCCGTCCGCGTCCGTCACGGGCGTGAGCCTACGGGCGGCGGCCGGTCAGCGGCCGACGGGGGCCGACTCCGGACGGGCCGCCCCGGTAGGAGCGCGGTCCGTACCGGTCAGGCTGCGGCCCTTGGTCTCCCGGGCCAGCAGCACCGTCACCGTCGTGACCAGCGCCGCCGCGCAGAGGTAGAGGGAAACGGGGAGGGAGGAGTCGTACTCCCGCAGCAGCTCGACCGCGATGATCGGGGCCAGGGCGCCGCCCAGGATGGAGGCCAACTGGGATCCCATGGAGGCGCCGGAGTAGCGGACCCGGGTGTCGAACAGCTCCGAGATGAAGGCCGCCTGGGGGCCGTACATCGCCCCGTGGAACAGCAGCCCGGCCGTCACCGCGACCGCGATCACCGGGAACGACCTGGTGTCCAGCAGGGCGAAGAAGGCGAAGGCCCAGCCGGCCATGCCGACCGACCCGACGAGCGTCACCGCCCGGCGGCCGATCCGGTCCGACAGGGCGCCCCACATCGGGATCGTCACGAAGTGCACGGCCGAGCCGATCAGTACCGCGTTCAACGCGTCGCTCTTCGGCAGTTGGAGGTGCACGGTGACGTACACCAGCAGGAAGGCCGTCAGGATGTAGTACGAGACGTTCTCCCCGAGCCGGGTCCCGATCGCGGTGAGGATGCCGCGCCGGCCGGTGCGCAGCACCTCGACGACCGGCGGCTTGCGCCGCTCGCCCGCCGCCTCCTCGGCCTCGGCCCGCGCCCGGGCCTCCAGGAACGCGGGCGACTCCGACACCGAGACCCGGATCCACAGCCCGATGACCACCAGCACCCCCGACAGCAGGAACGGCACGCGCCACCCCCAGGCGAGGAACGCCTCGTCGGACTGCACGGCCGCGAGCAGCGCGAGGACGCCCGTCGCGAGCAGGTTGCCGCCCGGGGCGCCGGCCTGCGGCCACGACGCCCAAAAGCCCCGGTTGCGGTCGTCGCCGTGCTCGGCGACGAGCAGGACGGCCCCGCCCCATTCGCCGCCCAGCGCGAAGCCCTGCACCAGCCGCAGCACCGTGAGCAGGATCGGCGCGCCGACCCCGATGCTCGCGTGGGTGGGCAGCAGTCCCATCGCGAAGGTGGCGCCGCCCATCAGCAGCAGGCTGAGCACCAGCAGCTTCTTGCGACCTATCCGGTCGCCGTAGTGCCCGAAGACGATCCCGCCCAACGGGCGGGCGGCGAAGCCGACGGCGTAGGTGAGGAACGCGAGGAGGGTCCCGACCAGGGGGTCGCTGGAGGGGAAGAACAGCGTGTTGAAGACGAGGGCGGCGGCGGACCCGTAGAGGAAGAAGTCGTACCACTCGACGGTGGTGCCGACGAGGCTCGCGGCGACGATGCGCCTGATGCCGGAGGGACCGGTCGGGGCGGTTCCGGAGGAGACCATGTGCACCACTTCCAGGGGGTCTACGGGGGCGTCGGGTGTGGCCACAACGTAGGAGTACCCAGGTCGGCGTCATATGGTGCTCGTCATCACAATCAGGCACCGCCGGGTGTGTCCGGCCACCACACGGCCCGAACCGATCCCCTCGGCGTGCCTCGACGAACTGGAAGCGGCCCACCGGAACCCTCGCGACGGAGGACAGCTCCGGTGGGCCACTTGGAATGAGTCGGTTACCGGCCCGCGATGAAGGAGGCGGGGCCGCCGACCTTGTGCCAGGTGGTGCCGTTGCCGGACCACTTGAAGACCGCGTCGCTGTTAGGTGACAGGCCGTAGATCGCGTCTGCGGCGACGGCGAACTGGTGGCCGGCTCCGCCGATCTTGGCCCAGTTGTCGGGGCCGTTCATTTTGTAGAGGTCGCCGTTGGTGGGGTTGGTGGCGAAGAGGCCTGCTCCGCCGGCGAAGATTGTTCCGGCTGCTCCGCCGACTTTGTTCCAGGTGGTGCCGTTGCCGGTCCATTGGAAGATGGCGGTGCCGTCGGGGGAGAGGCCGAAGATGGCGTTGCCGGTGACGGCGAAGGCTTTGGCGGGTCCGCCGATCTTGGCCCAGTTGTTGGGGCCGTTCATTTTGTAGAGGTCGCCGTTGGTGGGGTTGGTGGCGAAGAGGCCTGCTCCGCCGGCGAAGATTGTTCCGGCTGCTCCGCCGACTTTGTTCCAGGTGGTGCCGTTGCCGGTCCATTGGAAGATGGCGGTGCCGTCGGGGGAGAGGCCGAAGATGGCGTTGCCGGTGACGGCGAAGGTTTTGGCGGGTCCACCGATCTTGGCCCAGTTGTTGGGGCCGTTCATTTTGTAGAGGTCGCCGTTGGTGGGGTTGGTGGCGAACACGCCCGCTCCGCCGGCGAAGAGGGTTCCGGCTGCTCCGCCGACCTTGTTCCAGGTCGTCCCGTTGCCGGACCACTGGAACACGGCGGAACGGTCCGGGGACTGGGCGAACAGGCTACTGCCGGCGGACACACCGCAGTTCGTGCTCGTCTCGTAGTGCTGGTTGTACTCCCATTTGACGGGAACGAGGCGCCCGTCGAAGGTGGTCTGCACGACGGAGCCGTTCAGCTTCTGCTCGTAGTGCAAGTGCGCCCCGGTGGTCCAGCTGCCGGTGTTGCCAACGGTGCCGATCTGCCGGCCCTGCTCCACGTCGTTGCCGACGGCGACATCGCGCCGGTCCAGGTGCAGGTACCGGGTCTGCCAGCCGTCGCCGTGGTCGATCACGATGAAGTTTCCGGCTTGGCTGTCGAACTGTGAGGTGACGACGCGCCCGCCCGCCGAGGCCAGGGCGGGTGTGCCCTGGGTGGCTCCACCGGCCGAGACCATGTCGAGCATGTACTGGCTCGCGTGTCCATCGTGCGTGGACGTCGTCCACCGTTGCCCGCAGGGAATGGGAAGCTGGAACGGGGGCGTATTGGCGACCGCGGCGTCCGCCTCCGGGGCTGCCGAGGTCGAGGCCGAGGCCGCGGCCGGGGCGGCGGGCAGGAGGGCTGTGACCGGAGCGAGCAGCAGTGCTGCCGCCGCCAGGAAGCCGGCCCATCTGATCTTCATACGTCTCCTTGGGACGAGGGTGCGATACGGGAGGGGGAAGCGTGGGGCGATCGCTAGTGCTGTGACCGGAAAGGTCCACCGGGTCGCGGCGCCCGGCACGGCACCTCGCCGCGTTGTCGGACCACGGAAGTACGTCCAGTACGAGCCGCGGCCCTCCGCCTTGCGATGCACCGCACCGAACACCGCGACCCGGCAAACCTTTCCGGCCACAGCACTAGTCGGTGACGATGCTCGCGGCGGGCCCGCCGACCTTGGTCCATTGGAAGGTCGCCGACCCGGACCACTGGAAGACGCCGCTCTTGTCGGAGCTCAACCCGAAGAGCCGGTCACCGGCGACCGCGAAGGCGTTCCCGGGACCACCGACCTTGGACCAGTTGTCCGGTACGCCGCTGAACCTGTAGAGGTCGCCGTTGGTGGGGTTGGTGGCGAACAGCCCTGCGCCACCGCCGAAGAGGGTTCCGGCCGGTCCGCCGACCTTGACCCAGGTCGTGCCCGACCCGGTCCATTTCAGGGCCGCACCCCCGTTGGGCGACAGGCCGTACAGTGCCTCGTTGGTGACCGCGAAGGCCTTTCCGGGTCCGCCGACCTTGGTCCAGCTGTCCGAGGTGCCGTTGTACTTGAGGATGTCGCCCGTGGTCGGGTTGGTGGCGAACAGGCCGGCGCCGCCCGCGTACAGCGTGCCCGCCGGTCCGCCGATCCTCGTCCAGGTGGTTCCTGATCCGGTCCACCGGAAGACGGCCTTCCTGTCCGGGCCGAGCCCGTACAGCGTGCCGTCGGTGACGACGAACTGGGCTCCGGGTCCACCGACCTTGGTCCACCTGTCCGGGGTGCCGCTGTATGTGAAGATGTCGCCGGTGGTGGGGCTGGTGGCGAACAGGCCACCGTCGCCGCCGATCAGTGTGCCTGCCGGTCCGCCGATCCTCTTCCAGGAGTTTCCGCCCGTCCGCTGGTGGACGGCGCTCTTGTCGGGACTCAGCGCGTACAGATGGTGCGGGGTGTAGGGCCGTGCCCGCCACGTGAGCGGAGCCAGGTCCACTCCGCCGGTGCCCCAGCCCGCGCTGCTCAGCCATTGGCTCCCGTCGTGGTCGGTGACGACCTCGGCGGCGTGGGACGGCAGGCGGCCCACTTGGCCGGTGGCCGGGAAGTGCAGCGGATCGGAGCCGGCGTACACCTCGGCCCCGACGTAATCGGCCGTTGCGGAGCCGCCGATGAACAGGTACCAGAGGCCGTTGCGCTGTATCACGTACGGGGATTCGGTCCAGCCGTCGCCGAGGGCGGTGAACGCGGTCTTGCGCGGGCTCCAGGTGATCAGGTCCGGACTCGTCCGGTACGCGACGATGCTGCGTCCCCCGGTGGCCGTCTCCGTGGCGGTGTAATACATCACCCACTGGGAACCGACCCGGGTGACCATCGGATCGCGTGCTTCTTGTCCGTCACGGAACAGTGGCCCTCCGGGCCGCCGTTCCCAGTGGATCAGGTCGGTGGAGGTGGCCAGGTTGATCTGGCTCCTGGACGGGTCACCGATGGTTTGCCCGCCCGCGTAGAACATGTAGTACGTGGAGCCGGAGCGGATGACGTGCGGTGCCCACAGGTGCGACTCTCCGTAGGAGGGGTCGACCGTCAGGGCCATGGGTTGCTTGGTCCACGGCCCGCGCAGGCCGGGTGCCGTGGCGTGTGCGAACGAGTCCTCGTTCTCCGGGTCGGCCGGTTCGGCGTGGGTGATGCCGAACAGGTGCCAGGTCCCGGTGGCCTCGTCACGGATCAGGGTGTGGTCGTTGATGTACCAGGATTGTGACTCCCCGGCGCCGGGGTCGTAGACGCGGACGAAGTCTCCGGTGGTCACGGAGCCGGAGTTCGCCGAGGCGGCGTTCATCGAGGCGGTGTCCGTCGAGGCGGTGTTCGCGGAGGCGGTGTTCGCGGAGGCGGTGGAGGGGAGTCGGTCAGGTGCCGGGGCGGCGACGGCGGGGAGTACCCCGAGTGAGACCGCGACCAAGGCAGCGGCAGCCAGGGTGATGCGTGATAACACGTGGCTCCAGAGAGAAGGGCGGACGGGCCCGGCCCGGTAAGCCCGGGTCCGTCCGCTGATGACGTCGCCGACTACCGGCCCGCGATGAAGGAGGCGGGGCCGCCGACCTTGTGCCAGGTGGTGCCGTTGCCGGACCACTTGAAGACCGCGTCGCTGTTGGGTGACAGGCCGTAGATCGCGTCTGCGGCGACGGCGAACTGGTGGCCGGCTCCGCCGATCTTGGCCCAGTTGTCGGGGCCGTTCATTTTGTAGAGGTCGCCGTTGGTGGGGTTGGTGGCGAAGAGGCCTGCTCCGCCGGCGAAGAGTGTTCCGGCTGCTCCGCCGACTT